>NZ_JBMRGR010000005.1:0-155483 GCF_049384045.1 Enterococcus diestrammenae | reverse complement strand
GAATTGGCTCTTTCTTTACAGTAGATAGTTTTTAGAATATCAATTTAGCTGAAAAGTGATAGTTTTTCAGCAGCCTCGCATCACTATCGGAGATTTTTTGATAAAACAAGCCCACTACACCGGTTTCTGTATAGCGCACACGATCCCCCATGCCATAGGTCACCATGGTATCTGTTGGACTTTGCGAAAGTTTCGCTATGTTGGTCTTTCGCTTAAATTCTTTGGCCTTGTGTTCTGGCGGTTGACCTTGCAAATAAGCCATCGCCTGTTGCAATACGGTGTTGGATAACCCTTTTTCTTCGGCAATCCAAAACGCATTACTAGCGCCGACTTGATCCATTAACAATTGATATTTCGGTGTCAACGTTTTCGAATCAAAAGCCATAGCCGCTGTTTTAAAATCCTCATGGGCCAATGCATAGTCCTTGATTTCGCCATAGTGGGTGGTTGCAATGACTAACGCGCCTTGTTGATATAAAGCTTCCATCACTGCAATCCCCAATGCGGCCCCTTCTTTGGGCTCGGTTCCACTACCAATTTCATCGACTAAAACCAGACTATTGCGATGACTCACCTGCAAAATACGACTAAGGTTTTCCATATGCCCCGAAAAAGTGCTTAAAGCATTGCTTAGATTTTGCTGATCGCCAATATCAATCTCAATATTTTTAAAAATCGGCACAGTTGTCTGGCCCTGATGATAGGGGAAGAGCCCTGAAGTTGCCATCAAGCAAACTAGAGCAACGGTTTTCAACACCACAGTTTTCCCTCCGGCATTGGGCCCGGTGATGACTAATCCGCGAGCTGAGGAACCTAAAGAAAGATTCAAAGGCACCGCTGCTGAGCCTAACAAAGGATGAGTTATTCCATCAAAAATCAGGTTTTCTTGATCATTGACCGTCAGTGGCTGGCCATTGATACGACGAGAATACTTTCCCCGCGCAAAGATGATGTCTAGTTCACCGAGAATTTCTCGACTATACCCAATCTCCTCTAGTTTTTCGGCAATCATCCCCGTCAAACCCGCCAAAATTTGATAGACTTCCGCAGTTTCTTCCGCTTTAGCCATAATCAGACGATCATTTAACTTCGCCACTCCCAAAGGTTCAATAAAAACCGTCGTCCCTTTACTAGAACGATCAATTAGATTGCCTTTGATACGACTTTGAAATTCCGTTTTAACTGGTAGCGTGTATCGTTCCTCTTTGACAATTACCAAGCGATCTTGCAGGTACTTAGCGACACTAGGATTTTTGATAAATTTATCCAAGCTTTGTTGCAAGTCTTGTTCAAGGGTACGTATTCGTCCCCGTATTTTCCGTAATTCCTGTGAACTGTCATCACTGAGGCGATGGCCATTGACGCAGGCTTCGATTTCAGCTGTAATTTCGTGAAAATCTCCCAAACCACGGGTATAACGGTACAAGACCGGTGTTTGGTACTGATTTTTTTCAAAAAGTTTGCCAATCAGACGAAAACTCCGCAGAAAGTCGCCGTATTCCGTCAGTTCTTCTGGTTCTAATAATAAGCCTCGATTGATTTTCTCGGTCAGTCGCCGAATATTTGCCATCCCCATAAAAGGCACATGCTGCCCCGAACCCAATAAATTCATGGCTTCCGCAGTTTCCGTCAAGCGTTTTTCAGCAGTCGCTAAATCCGTCGCCGGTCGTCTCTCCATAAATGCCTCTCGCGCAAAATCGCTAATAATCAATTGCTTCACTTCTTCTAAAATCTCAGCGAAACCACTTTCTTGATAAAGTTTGACTTGTTCAATTTGATTTGTTTTCATTTCGGTCCTTTCTCATTGGCAGACCGCAGCCCCACGACAGTTCGTTTCAGTTGTTCGCTAAAAATCCAGACAAGCCACGAAAGTCTCTCTTTTTAGATGCAAAAAGAGACAGACTCCCGCCTGTCTCTTACTCTTAACGCTTTGATCAGTAAGGTATCTGCAGGCATGCCAAATAAACATTGCTTCATTTGGCTTCAATTGCTAATTAGATACCTAGCACACTCACAAAACATCCTACTTTCTTGAAACGAATTTAAAAAAAGTATACCGCAATCTTTTTAAAAAAACAAGCTAGCCTCACTATTTTCAGAGACCAGCTTGGTAAATAAGCCCTATTTTTACACTTTTACGTTACCCAAAATATTTCTGAAACAGCTCAGCTACCACTGCCTCCGCTTCTTGACGAAAGCCCACGTAAGTCGCCACCAACTTTCGACCTTCTGCAGTCAACTGAGTGCCGCCACCAGAAGCACCGCCGATATTAGTTTCCACTAACGGCTGGCCCCAGTTTTTTTCCGCCCGTTGCAAAATACGCCAAGCCTTATTGTAAGACATTCCCATCTGTTTAGCTGCTTTGGATAATGAGCCAGTTTGTTCAATCTTTTCCATCACTGTCACCACCCCCGGACCAAAGAACACCTCCTCGCCTTTGATTCGCAGTGTCATCACATAGTCTAATCGTCTCGCTGCCATTTTGTCCTCCTTTGGCAAATGGTTGACTCTGATCATTAGCCAGCTTATTTTGAATTGGCTGGCGCAGGAACACTAGCATTTTTTTTAACTTGCTTTTGCAGGTTTTCAGTTTCACGATTAGTTTTTTTCTTACGCAGTGGCTGGTTCAAGATTAAATTAAAGACAATCGCTAAAATTGTCGTCAAAATCACCTCTGAGTTTCCGAAAATCGTTGTGACCCATTCTGGAAAGCCAGCTAAAGCCCCTTCAGACATGACAATTCCTGCTCCAAAGGCCAATGACAACCCCACCACTGTCGTATTTTCCGGAGTTAGTTTTTCATTGGCAATGGTACGGATTCCCGTCATGGCAATCGTTGCAAAGACGGAGATCGTCGCCCCACCAATCACACCGTATGGAATCGTCGTCAGAAGACCAGCAATTTTTGGGAGAAAGCCTGCCAATAGCAGAATACTGGAGGCAAAAACCAAAATGTACTTATTAATCGCTTTCGTAGCAATCACTAGGCCCACATTCTGACCAAAGGTGGCACAGGGAACTGAGCCAAAGAAACTGCCGATAAAATTGGTTAGGCCACTACCCATGATGGCTCCGGAAAGCTCCTGATTGGTAGGTTGGCGCTCCATCGCGGAAACGGTGGTAGCAGTAAATTGACCTACCGACTGGACAGCGTCTACTAAAAACATGATGATCAAAGTCATAATTGGAACAAGTTTAAACTCAAAGCCAAAATGCATTGGCTGAATCATTTGAAACATCGGGGCCGTCGTCACAGCATCAAAAGACACGATACCCATGAATAAGGCTAAAATATAGCCCACTACCATGCCTACAAGAATCGAGGACAGTTTCAAGAGGCCTTTGCCAAAATGATTCAAATAAAAAACCACCGCAAAAGTCACCAGGGCCACCAGCCAATTGTGAGGCGTTCCATACCAAGGATTGCCTGCACCACCGGCCATGTACTTAATCGCTACCGGAAATAAGGACAAGCCAATACTTAAAATCACTGTCCCTGTTACGATTGGTGGAAATAAAATACGAATCTTATCAATAAACAAACCGATGACAATCACCACTACACTACCTACCAGCTGAGAGCCAAAAATAGCTCCAATGCCAAAGTCAGCGCCGATAGAAAGTAAGATGGGCACATAGGCAAAGCTCGCTCCCATCATCATTGGCAACCGGGCTCCAAATCGTCGAAATAAGGGAAATAACTGCAATAAAGTCGCCAATCCAGAAAAGACCAGGGAGGTTTGAATAATTAAGCGGGTATCACTAGCATTTAAACCACATATCTTGGCAATCATCAAACCCGGCGTCACGATGCCCACCACAGCCGCCACCACATGTTGCAAACCTAGTGGCATCACCTCAGTGAAAGCCGGACGACCATCAAAAGTAAACAGACGATTTTCTTTTGTGTTTTCTTTATCCATAAACTATTGCCTCTTTTCTCTTTTGTACCAACGACTGCTTATCGAACTTTGATAAGGTCCTGGTATCTTCAGCGAATCAACCGCCCTTGTCCAAAGATCCCAACCAACCTTGGACAAAACCGGAGATGAGCTACATTTAATAAAATCTGTTACCAAATCAACAAACTGAAGAGACTAGTCCATAAGTCTGGCTATCAGTAAAGCTTCCCATGGGCTTAAATACCGCCATTGCTTTAACAACGCTTATCGCATTTAAGCGCTGGGAAACATTTGCCGATAATGACTTATGTGCTAGCCTCCTCGTAATTGAATCACTGGTCGTTTTCTGTGGTATTTTTTTGACAAACCTGACGTCATGAGTTATTTAGTATCTTCTGGTAAACGATCGGCTGCGGTTTCTTTCAACAATAAGTTTAGGACAATCGCTACAATCGTCGCTAGTACCACTGGTGAAGTCCCAATCGCTGTGTATAATTCCTGGGGTATAAAATGCATGCCGGCATTCCAGGCTTCCGTACATACTGCTGTGAAGCCCATCCCAATGGCAACTGACATCCCCACAATCGTTAAATTACGAAATGTCAGTGGTTGTTTAGCAATCAGTTTCAGTCCATTCATCGTAATCATCGAAAAGACAGACAAGGTGGCCCCACCAATAACAGGGTAAGGCACGGTGGTTAAAATTGCTGAAAGTTTAGGGAACAAACCGGCGATTAAAATCACCACGGCAGCTGTCGTAAACACCCGTCGAGCAATGACTTTATTGGTAGCAACAATCCCCACGTTTTGTGAGAATGTCGCAGTTGGCGGTGCTCCCAGCAACGCCCCCATAATGTTCATGACACCATAACCAAGAATGCCCCCTTGCAATTCACTGGTTGTCGGTTCCCGATCCATCCCTCCCACCGTGGTGGAAGTTAAATCCCCAATGGCTTGAATGGAATTGACAATAAACAAAATGACAAACGAAATAATAACAGCTGGTTCAAATCGCAAACCAAAATGTAGTGGGGAAGCGACTTTCAACCAATCCGCACTGGCTACTTTACTAAAATCCACCATGCCAAAAGGAATTGAAATCAGATACCCGATAATCATCGCAAAAAGCACACTCGACAGTTTAGTAATACCTTTAGTAAAGTTGTTTAAAACAAAGGCAGTAGCCAAGGTGATGCCGCCTACTAGCCAAAACTGCCAGGATCCCCAAGGCATCGTCTGGCCATTCGCCATCGCCACTTCAGCTGTCACACTGCCTGCACCCCCAATATACCTCAGAGCAATCGGGTACAAGGATAAGCCAATGACAAACACCACGGTTCCCGTAACAATTGAAGGGAAAAAGCGCTTGATAACTTTGATGGTCATCCCCAGTAAAACGGCGCAGACACCCCCTACCAATTGGGCACCTAAAATAACCCCGATAGCTTGTCTAGGGTCATTTAGCGTACCTGAATACAAAGCTGCCACTGCAGACATCGTCGGTACATAAGCAAAACTAGCCCCCATAATGACCGGCAAGCGCGCCCCTAGTTTGCCAAATAGCGGGAAAAGCATCATTAAGGTCGAAATTCCTGAAACAATCAATGACATTTGGATCAAAATAACGCGATCAGCTTCTGTCAATCCAGCCGCTCCCGAAATAACTAAGGCTGGCGTGATACATCCTGCCACCATCGCCACCACGTGTTGCATTGCTAAAGGAAAGGTTTGACTAAAGGTTGGTTTACCTTCCCACTTAAAGATTTCTCGATTTTCCTGATGAATAGTTTTCTTTTCAAATAATCCTTGTTTGTTTTCCTTTGTGTTATCCATAGTTTTCTCCATTCTGATATGTATTCATGAGAAAGCGTGGCACCGGCGCTTAAGCGTTTTCATTTAACGAATACATCATGTTGTTTTCCGGCACCACATGATTCCTCAAAGGTCAAACTCGGTCAGGTTTGTCGGATGAACTATTTTACCGCAACGACTTCAATTTCAAATTCTCCACCTAAGGGCAAAGATTGAACAGCCACGCAAGAACGGGCTGGTTTCCACTCACTAAAATACTCCCCATAAACAGCATTGACTTCAGCAAAATTCCCCATATCTGTCAAGAAGACTGTGGTTTTTACCACATCGCTTAACTGAAAACCGGCTTCCTTTAAAATCCCTTCCAGGTTGATAAAGCCTTGCTTTGCTTGAGAAACGACGCCTTCCACCAATTGTCCTTTCGCTGGATCAATCCCCAGCTGACCGGAAACGTAAATCGTATTGCCAGCAATGACCGCATGAGAATACGGTCCGACAGCTGCTGGTCCTTTTGTTGCATTAAACATTTTATTCATGATGATACTTCCTCTCTTCAACTTCGGTAAGACTTCCCCAAAACCTTACCAATCACAAACAACCCCTAAGTATCCCTAAACTTGATGTTTCCATTTTCTAACTTACTCCCCAATGCCACTGATTTTAGCCTACAATAACGGTTCCAGTCTTACCTGCTAGGCCATCTTTGGCTTTTTCCAATGAAGTAATCAGCGTTTTCTTGCCAGATTTCGCAGCAAAACTCAAGCCTGCTTCTACTTTTGGCAACATCGACCCTGGAGCAAAATGCCCTTCTGCGATATATTGCTTCATTTCAGCAATACTCACTTCCCCTAGTTCTTTTTGGTCTGGTTTGCCAAAATTCAGCGCCACTTTTTCTACTGCCGTTAAAATGACTAACATGTCGGCATCAATCGTGGCCGCTAGTAATGCCGAACAGTAATCTTTGTCGATAACTGCTGCTACCCCTTGTAGATGATCATTTTCTTGCTTAATAACGGGAATACCACCGCCACCACAACAGATAACCAGTTGATCAGCTTTCAAAAGGGTATCAATCGTCTCCAATTCAACGATTTCTTTGGGTTTTGGTGAAGCCACTACCCGTCGATAGCCCCGTCCAGCATCCTCCATCACGTCAACGCCTTCGTTGGCTAACTGATCCGCTTCAGCTTTCGTCATAAAACGGCCGATTGGTTTAGTTGGCTTGTTGAAAGCCGGATCAGCTTTGTCTACTACCACTTGTGTTGCCACGGTGATCACCGGTTTGTGAATGTTGCGGTGGAGCATTTCTTCCCGCAAGGCATTTTGCAAATCATAGCCGATATACGTTTGGCTCATGGCAACACAGACCGATAGCGGAACTGGTGGATACTTCGTAGGATCATCAGCAGTTAACTCATCCATCGCCAGTTGAATCATCCCAGCTTGCGGGCCATTGCCATGAACCAAAATGACTTCATGCCCTTCTGCAACTAAATCAACAATCGACTTTGCTGTTTCTTTGACGGCTGCCATCTGTTCAATCAAATTATTACCAAGGGCATTCCCACCGAGGGCTACTACCACTTTAGCCATACATTTTCCCCTTTTCAACGTTTTCTTAAAATCCTATTTCGACTCAGGTTATCGTTATTTAAATGATACTCCTTTGATTATAAGTTGTATAGAGACTTTAATGAAAACGCTTTTTATTCTTTGGTTTTAAGTCGATCTTTTCACAACCAAGACGCGCTACGGTACATCTTAAGATAGCAGGCATCTTGGTTGCTTTCAGATCCTAAAAAATTGACTGCTTATTTTTCGGAGACTTTCCGTTCTTGTCCGCGAGCTTCCAATTGTTCCAACATTTTAGCTGGATCTTTGAATTTACTTAGGAAGATCATTGCCGCAATTACATAAGGTTTATTTGATGCTTGACGATACAACTCGTCCCGGTAGCGATCAAAGACTGAAGCATCAACTTCCCCTTCTTCAGCAGAAACACCGGTAATATCAGCAGGTAGTGGGTGCATATACAAAGCTTTCCCGTCTTTAGTCAAGTTCATCATTTCTTCAGTACAAGCCCAGTCTTTAAACTTACCGTTGTCAGCTAAGAGTTCTTTTTCCAACTTATCAATGCCGTCAAAATCCCCTTCCGCATACAATTGGGTCCGTTTTTCCATCGCTTCAAAAGGCGCCCAACTCTTACAAATAATGACATCGGCATCAGTGAAGGCCTCTTTCATGTCGTTGGTTCGTGCATAGGAGCCGCCAGATTCTTCCGCATATTTATGAGCCAGTTCTTCGACTTCCGGCATCACTTCATAACCTTCTGGATGGGCCAACACTACATCGGCACCAAACCGTGTCATTAAGCCAATCGTTCCTTGAGCTACAGATAAAGGTTTACCATATGATGGGGAATAGGCCCAAGACATGACGATCTTTTTACCTTTCAAGTTTTCAATGCCGCCAACTTCATGAATAATATGGTTCAAGTCAGCCAAAGCTTGTGTAGGATGGTCTTCATCATCTTGCAAATCCACCAAGATTGGTCGTTGTTCCAATATGCCATCGCGATAGCTGTCTTTAACGGATTCGATGACTTCTTCCATATAAGCGGCACCTTTACCGATATACATGTCATCACGAATCCCAATCACATCAGCCATAAAGTAGATCATCGTCGCAGTTTCCCGAACAGTTTCCCCGTGAGAGATTTGTGATTTCTTTTCATCCAAATCTTGGATAGCCAACCCTAACATATTACAAGCAGAAGCAAATGAAAAACGAGTCCGGGTGGAATTATCCCGGAAAATGGAAACACCTAAGCCGGAATCAAAAATTTTGGTTGAGATATTCCGTTCCCGTAAGTTGCGCAAAGCATCCGCCATTGCCAAGGTGGCGCGGATTTCATCATCAGATTTTTTCCAAGTTTGCATAAAATCATTTTCAAACATTTTGGAAGTATCTTTTTCATTAATCACGTTTACTAGTTCTTTAAAATCGGTCATTTTATGGAACTCCTTTGTCATTTTATAAGTACGTATTATCGAGTGAAACTGTTACTTTATGAATGGCTTGGGCAGCAACGAAATAAGCTTTAGGAGGAAATCAAGGTTTCCCCGCAAACTCAGCATTTTGCAGGGAAAACCAAAATTATCTGTTACTGACCCACGCCTTTACCTGCATTGAAACAAACGTTGCTCTACTTATTTGGTATTGTTGGTATAAACAGTTGGTAGGGCAGCATAGACAGCCGCACAGCGAACCAAATCTTCTTTCCAAGAGATTTCATTTGGCGCATGGGCTTGATCTTCTGCCCCAGGACCAAAACCGATACATGGAATTCCGTTACGACCCATGATCGAAACCCCATTAGTCGAGAAGGTCCATTTATCCAACAAAGGACGAGCTTCCCGCATTTTAATTTGCGTGTCTGGGCCTTGCCGTTTTTCACCATACAAATTGTGATGAACTTCCATCAAAGCTTTGGTTACCTCGTGATCTTCAGGAATCACCCAAGTTGGGAAGTAGCATTCGATTGGGTAAACCAAACCAGTGTAGCTTGGGCGATCGTAATCGTACATTGACACCACAACATCGTCCCCGTATTTCTTAACAGCTGGCAATTGGCGAATTTCTTCTAAACAGCTTTCCCAAGTTTCACCAGCAGTCATCCGACGGTCTAAGGATACGGAACAACCATCCGCAACCGCACAACGAGAAGGAGAGGAGAAGTAAATTTGGGAAGTCGTTACGGTCCCGCGACCCAAGAAACGAGCTTCTTGCCAATGTTCTGGATTCCATTTTTCATGGAGCATTTTTTCCAGACCAATCACGGCTGTCGATTCCGTACAGCCATTGTTGTTCAAGGCCCGCACATCATTTAAGATATCTGCCATTTTGTAGATGGCATTGTCGCCACGTTCTGGTGCTGAACCATGGGAAGAAACGCCTTTTACATCGACGCGAATTTCCATCCGGCCCCGTTGTCCACGATATATACCACCATCTGTTGGTTCAGTGGATACAACAAATTCTGGGCGAATACCATCTTCTTTGATAATGTATTGCCAGCAAAGACCATCACAATCTTCTTCTTGAACGGTAGCGGTTACTAAAACAGTGTATTCATCATTTAGTAAACCTAAATCTTTCATAATTTTGGCACCATAGACGGCAGAGACAATCCCACCTTCTTGGTCAGAAGTCCCGCGACCACCAATTTCCGTATCATTTTCATAGCCTTCATAAGGATCAAACGTCCAGTTTTTGATTTCGCCAATGGCTACTGTATCCATATGGCCATCAAAAGCAATCAAACGTTTCCCGGTACCCATGTAGCCTAACAAGTTCCCTTGTTTGTCGATTTCAACTTTATCAAAGCCCAATTTTTCCATTTCTTCTTTGGCCCGATTGAGTTTGTCCCCTTCCCCAGATGATTCACCAGGAATACGAACCAAATCTCTTAAGAACTTAGCCATATCCTTTTCATAACCTACTGCTGCTTTTTTGATTGCTTCAAAATCCATTTTTATTCTTCCCCCCACACAATGTGTTTATAATTTTCAGGATCGGTGTCTCCTTCTGTCGAGAACATCAAAACCTCTGAATCCTCATTTAAGCCTAAGAAATCTTTCAAATCACGGTATGCTTCATCTTGCATCAAGGTGGCTACCAATCCCATGCCTACTGCACCAGACTCACCGGAAATCACTTGTGGATCGCCTTTTAAAGGTGCAGCTAACATACGCATCCCTTTGGCAGCTACCCAGTCTGGACAAGAAACGAACGCATCCACATGGTTTTCCAAAATATCAAAGGAAATCGTATTTGGTTCCCCACAAGCCAAACCTGCCATGATGGTTTGCAAATCGCCTTCCACAAAACGAATCTTGCCATCTTTACCCAATGCTGATTGATACAAACAGTCCGCAGCTTGAGCTTCCATCACGATCATTTTCGGTGGATTGTCCCGATAAAGATTGGCGAAATAGCCAATAACGGCTCCCGCTAAAGAACCAACACCCGCTTGGATGAAGATATGAGTCGGGCGTTTTTCGGCTTTGGCTAACTGTTCACCAGCTTCTGAAGCCATCGTGCCGTAGCCTTGCATAATCCAAGTTGGGATTTTTTCATACCCTTCCCAGGCGGTATCTTGAACCATCACCCCGTGTTCCGTTTCTTCGGCCATTTGATTGGCCATTCGTACACATTCGTCGTAGTTGACGTCCTCAATCGTTACTTTGGCACCTTCTTTAGCAATATTGTCAAAGCGGGATTTTGCTGAGCCTTTTGGCATCAAGACTACCGCTTTCTGACCTAGTTTATTAGCTGCCCAAGCGACGCCCCGCCCATGATTGCCATCAGTAGCGGTAAAAAAGGTAGCTTGGCCAAACTCATCTTTCAGCTTTTGGGAGGTCAACCTATCGTAACCGAGATCTGCCACATCTTTGCCGGTTTCTTCAGCGATATAATTGGCAATCGCATACGAGCCACCCAAAACTTTAAACGCATTTAACCCGAAACGATAGGACTCATCTTTTACGAAGAAATCCTTCACCCCAAGATAGTTAGCCATTTCTTTCAAATCAGCCAGTGGCGTTTCACTGTACTGAGGAAAACTTTGGTGAAAACGACGTGCTTTTTTCATGTTGCCTTCATCCATTAATGGCAGATAGCCATCCTTGGTTTGAGGCATTTCGTTTTTCACCCATTTGATCTTATCCAACCTACATTCCTCCTATTTTATGGTGTATTCATGATGCTAACACCTTGTTTAAGTAGCAATCGCTATACAAAGCGAAGGTACCAGTTATCAGTAACACAGCTCCAGGCCTGATAACGATGAGAGGGACTATCTCCTTTGCCCAAAAGACAAACCTGAAAAAGTGCAACTCTCTTTATAAAGACATACCGAAAAGCCAGGACAACGACTTCTAAGAGCCAGGAGTTTTGATGGGAACTTCAGTTTTACTTAGAAGTCACTGCCCCTAGTTTTTCGAATGTGTAACCCGAATTATTCGACCATCATAAAGGCATAGTGAGTGATGACCGTCTTCATGAAATCCAGTAAACCAACAGGAACATCACTAGGATTTGCTGACAAATCCAGATTCAAGACGTCACCTTTGTAACGCAACAACACTTGTTGGTTTGCATCAAGCATTGGATAAAAGCCTTCATTTTGACTGTCATAAAATTCAGCTTCCGTATTAAATAAAGTAAATTTATCTTTGTATGGTGCGGAAGAATACGGACAGAAAGTTTCACAGTTGCCACATTCATTACACATGCGATCAATGTGCAAAATTTGCGGTTGATCATTGACTGAGATCACTACATTAGCGCGATTTGGACAAACATCGACGCAAGATTCACAAATCGTGGAACACTCAAGACATCGTTGTCCCTGACTCATTGGATTTTCTTCCGTCACTAGTAACCCTCGTTTACTCCGAGGAATGCGACGATCAATGTTTTGGTTTGCTCGTTCGAAGTGCTGGTTATGCACGGTGGTGATCCCATTGACAGCTTTAGTAGCATCCGCGATTGCTTCCACGATGGTTGCCGGTCCGCGATTTGCATCCCCAATCACATAGACATCTGGCAAATTGGTCTCCAAGGTATCATTATCTACAATGACCCGTCCGCGATTATCCGTTTGAATCCCTAGTTGGTTAAAGAAGCTATCATCGACTTTTTCACCGATAGCAGAAACAACAGTAGTCGCTGGAATCTCCACAAAATCGCCAGTTGCAACTGGTTTTTGACGCCCGGAAGCATCGCGGGCTCCCAAGGTCATTACTTCACATTTCAGTTTGCCATCAGTCAGACGAATCGGTGCCAAAAGTTCTCTAAAGGTTACGCCATCTGCTAAAGCCAAATACAATTCTTCTTCATCAGCTGGCATGTTGCGTTTGTCCCGACGGTAAACCAAGGAAACATTTTTTACTCCAGGTAAATGTTTGGCTGCTCGCGCGCAGTCCATAGCGGTATTGCCCCCACCAATTACGATAATTTCTTCACCATAAGGATTTACATGGCTATTTTGGCGGCAAGCTCGCAAAAATTCCAAAGAGTTGATGGCTTCACCCGATTCAAGCTGTAAATTGTTGTGTTTCCAAGCGCCAATCGCATAGATGATTTTTTCATAACCAAGCTGCTTCAAATCTGACAAACTAGGTGCTGCTGCCCCACATTTGAATTCAGCCCCCATGAATTTTGCTAAATCCACATCTCGTTGCACGCTTTCCATAGCGATTCGAAACTCTGGAACGATTTGACTACACACCCCGCCGATGGTTTCGTCTTTCTCAAAGACGGTCACAGGGAAACCTTCACGAGCCAAGAGGTAGCCCGCTGAAATCCCAGCCGGCCCACCACCAACAACGGCCGTTTTCGGAGCATTCGCCACCGGTTCAGGTTTTGTCATGGTAGCAAGCAACTCATCATAAGCCTGTTGCGCAGCCTCTAATTTAACCCCACGGATATCAATGGCTCCCTCATAAAATTGACGAGTACATTTTGTTTCACATGGATGGGCACAAATCGTCCCGGTGATAAATGGCAAGGGATTTTTATCGGTAATCACCTTTAAGGCTTCCAAATGGTTTCCTTCTGCTACATAGCGCAAATAAGCTGGGATATCTTGATTGATCGGACAGCCGCCGGTTCCCCGACATGGCGCCGTATAGCAATTTAATAAAGGAACTTCTTCTTTGATTTTCGGAGAACCTGGTAATTTGATTGATTTTTGATAACGGGCTTGTGTTTTTGATTTTTCCACGAGGGCCGTCAGTTTCGGCAAATCCAACCGCACATGAGTAGGATAAGCCAAGGAACTCACCAAGTTGGCTATCTGCTGCATTCGTTGATAACCCCCTGGTTTTAGCAAGGTCGTCGCTACTGTGATGGGCCAAATCCCCGCTTCAAATAAATCTTTCACATTAAAAATATCTGCCCCGCCAGAGTAGCTAATTTGTAGTTTCCCCTGGAAAGCATCCGAGAGTTTTTTAGCTACCATCACGGAGAGCGGGAACAAAGAACGTCCAGACATATACATCTCTTCTGATGGCAACTCTTGTTGGGCCACATCCACTGGGAAGGTGTTGGTGATTTTTACACCAAATTGTAACTGTTTACGATCCGCCAAGGCTTGTAGCCGTTGGAGCATTGGTACCGCGTCATCAAATTGCAAATCTTCCTTAAAATGATGATCATCAAAAGCCATATAATCAAAACCGAGATCATCCATGGTCTTGCGCGCATACTCGTAACCTAATAAGGTAGGGTTACATTTGATAAAGGTATTTAGTCCTTTATCCCGTAACAGATGAACAGCAATCCGTTCGATTTCATCTGGTGGGCAGCCATGCAAGGTTGATAAAGTGATGGAATGAGATACTTTCGGGCTAATACTATCGATATAGGCTTCATCCACTCGGGTGAACAAGTCCAAATGAGCTTTAGCCGCTGCTATACATTGTTGCCAGATTGCAGTTTTTGAAGCATCTTGCATACCATCGATGTAAGCTTGAATCTTCGGTGTTTGGATCCCTTTTAAATCATAACCAACACTCATGTTGAAGATAAAACCATCAGGGTCCCCCAGTTCAAACTCTTTGGCCAATAGCTTGAGAATAAACCAAGCTTTGATGTATTCTTCCATCGCTTGTGGGACACGCAATTCCGTAGACCATTCGCAGTTATAGGCTTCATCTCGTGCAGCAATACAAGGTTTTGCTACAGGTAAATCCTCCCCATCCAATACTTGTACTGTTTTTACTTCAAAAAAGCGCGAGCCAGTCAAATAAGCAGCTACAATATTTTGGGTTAATTGAGTATGGGGGCCAGCTGCTGGACCAACTGGCGTTTCCATTTGTTCATTAAATAAGGAAATGGTTTTGCCTTTTTCTGCCTGATAAAACTTGCGAATTCCAAAAATTGTATTACTTTTTTTGTACTCAGCCATCATCCATGAAAGCAAACCTTCGATGGAAATCGGGCGCATGATGTCACTCATCTCTTTCACCTCGTTAGATAATTAAACCGGCCTACTACTTTCCCCTACCGGTAATACTCTGATCTGTTAGATTTTCAGTTATTTGAAACTTAGCCGTTGATGCGATTCCAAAGTTTTTGGGCTTCTTCTCTAGCGTGAGCGTAAACTTCCCCTTGGTCGACTCCCACGACTTCGCGGTTGCGCATCTTCACTTCACCATTGATGATGGTATCCCGAACATCTTTACCGTTCATACCAAATAAGATGTGACTGTTGAAATTGTTTTCTGTCATCGGTGTCGGTGCATAGTAATCCAAGACGATAACATCGGCTGCGGCTCCAGCTTCTAAAACCCCGAGCTTCGTTTTAAAGTAACGGTTGGCCATAGTAGCATTGTTCTCAAACAACATCGTCGGAATTTCGCTCCAACCTGCATTTGGATCTGCCAAATGATGTTTATGAATGATATTGCCAACTTTGTAAGATTCGGTAATATCATTGGTGTAACCATCCGTTCCCAAACCACACAAAATATCAAACTCATTGAACATCCGGAGCACTGGTGGACATCCTACAGCGTTCCCCATATTAGATTCTGGATTGGTGACCACCATCGTATCGGTGTCTTTAATCAGTTTCATTTCATGGGGATTGATGTAGATACAGTGACCCAGCATAGTTTTTGAACCCAAAATGCCTAAATCGAACAAGCGATTAATGATTGGTTTATTGTATTTATGCAACGAATCTTGGACGTCTGCCAAATCTTCAGCCACGTGAATATGAAAACCAACATTTTCTGGCGTTACTTCCCGCGCCTTGGTAATCGTTTCATCGGATAACGTGAAAGCGGCGTGCATTCCCATCATGGCATACTGCATATCATCAGTTCGTTTGGCAACTTCTTTTATAAAGCGGCTATTTTCATCAATCGCTTGTTGGGCTTGCTTTTCCCCATGGCGATCGCTGACTTCATAACACAAACAAGTTCGGACACCAAATTCATCAGCAGCTTGCGAAAGCCTATCCAAGCTACCAGCAATTTCACCATAACTGGCTTGATGATCAAACATCGTGGTGACCCCATTTTTGATACTATCCAGATAAGCTACTCGACCACTATGATACGTGGTTTGATTATCCATCTTGCTGTCCAATTTGAACCATTGCCCTGCTAGGATATCCATGAAGTTTTTAGGATGGTACCCGTTAATACTCAAGCCTCGGGCAAAACTAGAGTAAATGTGATTATGCATATTGATGAACCCGGGCATGATCACGCCATCGTTAGCATCAATAAACTCGGCATCAGGATATTTTTGCTGCAAGTCAGCGGTCGTCCCCACCTCTGTAACAGTCGTCCCTTCAATGGCAACGGCACCATTTTTGATGAAAGCCTTTTCCTTTTGTCGCGTGATAAGATTCCCATTTCCAATCAACAGCATCATTCTTTTCCTCCATTTCAAAAGTGGTATTGAACATAAGCTAAAAATTTTTTAGTTTTTTTCGCTTCAACCAGCTAGGAAACGCTTTCAGCTTTTGGCTATTTTTACACCTATTTGTTATAATAAAAACAAAGAGGTGTTTCGTTGGTTACCTGAGAAAACTTGATTTACCGGTGCTGGTTGCTTCAAAAAAGTACCTGTAGCTCTTTTCACAACCCAGTATACCACCGAACCTAAAAAATAAAAAGGGGTACTAAAAAATATTTTTGTTAAATTTGTAAAACGTTCTCAAAAATGTTATGATTATCCCTGATAAAAGTTTATGTGGCGCACTTTTCAGCCATTGGAGGACAAGTCATGTTATCAGATAAAAATTTAGATTTTTTGAAACAAGTAGGTCAAGCTATCGCGACTCAATTCGGCGAAGATTGTGAAGTTGTCATCCACAAAATCGATCCAGAAGACATGGATCACTCCATCATCTCCATCGAAAACGGTCACGTCACCGCCCGCACTATTGGCGACGGTCCTTCTCAAGTGGTACTCGATACCATGAAAAAAGACCCCGCCGAATTGCAAAACCGCTTTAATTACCTTACTAGAACCCATGACGGTCGGGTACTAAAATCCTCAACCATTTATTTTAAAAATCAAGAGGGCCAGCTAGAAGGAATCTTCTCCATCAATTTCGATACCTCATCTTTGTACGCTGCCGAAAATGCCATCAAAAAACTGACGGTGACAGCCGAAGATGAAAAAACCACCGATCCAGATTTCATTCCAAAAGATGTCAATGAACTGTTGGACGA
Source organism: Enterococcus diestrammenae (assembly GCF_049384045.1). NCBI lineage: Bacteria > Bacillati > Bacillota > Bacilli > Lactobacillales > Enterococcaceae > Enterococcus > Enterococcus diestrammenae. The sequence continues at coordinate 138,510 of NZ_JBMRGR010000005.1, read as the reverse complement.
ATTGATCATGGAATCAGTGAAAATCGTCGGGAAACCTGTCGCTATGATGACCAAGGACGATAAGATTCGGGCCATTCAGTTTCTCAATAAAAAAGGCGCATTTCTCATTACCAAAAGTGGTGACAAGATTTCCAAGTTCTTTAACATTTCCAAGTACACCCTTTACAATTACATTGCCGACTAAGTAAATTACGTAAACAAGCACAACAAACACCTCCTATACACAAGCTTTCTCAAGAAAATCATGGGGTACAACTCTCCCTCGTACGTCAGTTAAACTTGGTTTCCCACAGACTAGCTGATTTGGGACTGGATGTTTTCTCTTAGCTGAGCCCAACTGAAAACGCTCGCTGTGCAATGGTGATTGCACTCAATCAAAAAAAGACCGGAAAACATTGAGGATCTCCCTCAAGCTTTCCGATCTTTTTTTGATTTTCACCATGAATCCCAACTAATCAAACCAAACAAGATTTTTTTTCGTGGCTTTAGCTTTTCTACCTCTAAAGCGGCAACTGCTATTTCCGTAGTAAACTCCGATGCAACGGCTACTGTAGTCAAAAAATTATCCAGCAATCCTAAATCTGCTTGCCCTCTTAAGTCATAATACTCCTCATCAGCCATTTGATAGACGGGAATCTGGTATTCTTTGAGCCAGGAGGAGACCTGCTTGATTTTCCCTTTAGCAATTGGCGCAGCAATCACCCCATCAATCCGTCGAGCAATTTTTGGTAAATCGACTTTTGAAAAAGCGTCAGAAGCTCCGAAAATCAAGCGAATATCAAAATCGGCTTCAGGTTCAAAATCATAAAGAGTTTCTAGTTGATAGGCCTGTTGTAATATCCGTAAGCCCATCTGTTGCCAATGCTCCCGCAAACGCATCAAAGCGCTATTGTTGCGTTCCCCTGCTAAAACAAAGATTTCCAAGTTTTTATCCGCTGCTTTAGTAGGATCAAGGATACTGGAACGATACGCTCGTTCATCATCTAAGGCGATCAGGTCATCTAATAACAGTCGATAGGCTTTTGCACCATCCATATAGCCAAAAACTTGAGGCGCAATCTCTCGAACAATGGTGGGATAGTTTCGTAAAAGTTGTTGCTTTTCCGGTAACAAATAACGGACTTGGGGTGCCACTAATACGACATCGAATAATTTACCAAATTCAAACGCATTGTAACCTTTGAGGGCATCCATACCACCATAAGCAAAAACCAAATCATAGGCTTCTCCATACCCTCGCTGTTTTTTCATAATGGTTTCAAAATGGTCAAAAGCTGCTGTCAAATTGCTATCAGTGCCATTGATTTCCTTAACAATTTTTTGACAAAACATGCTAGACGTCCCTCCGCCTGCACAGCCAACAAAGATGAACATCAGTCATCCCTCTTCTCAAATTTCTGAAAAATCATGCGTAATCATTTCTTCTAAGACAAACTTCTGGTCCTCATAAGTAAAGCGAGCAATGCAGCAGTTTGGCAAGCGATTGGTTGGAGGGACCGTAGTATACTCCTCCCAAACGCGCATAAAGCCACGGATGGCAGCCCCATGACTGACAGCGAGGATGGTCTTTCCAGCAGTTTCTGCCATCACCGTTGACAAAGTTTGATTAAGCCGTTGCCGCATTTCCAACTCCCCTTCGCCTCCATAGGGCACAAAAAAATCACCATAAGGTAACTTGGAGTTCAAGACTTCATCTTGGCCTTCAAACAAGCCAAAATACCACTCTTTTAGACCCTTAAGCCGTTGATAAGGCTGCTCAGTGACTAGCTCTAACGTATCACAGGCTCTTTCTGAAGTCGAGGAATAGCACGCATCAAAAAGGATACCTCGCTGTTTAAAATACGCTCCAGCAATTTTTGCTTGGGCGATACCTTTGGCAGTTAATGGGGAATCACACCACCCTTGCTTTTTATGCAGCTGATTGAACAGCGTTTCGCCGTGTCGCATAAGATATAATGTTTTCGTCATGGGGACCTCCTTTTTATCCATAAACTTATTTTAACAAAAGTCGGCAAAAACTAAAATGAACTGGATATTCTACTAACAATAGACTTTTAAAAGACTGTCCACTATTCAGAGTTCCTCAAACTCTTCAGGGGAATGTTTGAAATCTAGCAGGAATAACGAACTAGTTTTCAACGCTTGACATTCTGGTGTGTTTCATGCAGCAAATAGTTTTTAAAAAGTTTTCTTCTCTTGGCATTAGCTTTGTAGTGGACTCAGCCATTATTAATCAAGTTTTCGATTCCACTAGCTTATCAGGCCAAATCTAGCTAATCAACGCCCCATTTTATCTTGGCCATAAGTGATTGATTGGCTTGGCTACTTAATCTTGCTTAAAAAAAGACTCTTATTAAAAAGATGAACTTTGACATAGTAAAAAAAGGTTGCCCGTCACTCCAAAGACTGAAATGAAGGTACTTTGAGCAAGTACACCTTTTGATATTTATTTGAAATTTGAAACTCAGGGACCAATCACAAATACTCTTTTGGTTTTGTTTTTCAGCATTAGAATAACAGTATAGTCTCACTCTAAAATCCCGATCCATTGGCCTTTTTGATGATTAACTTTTTGTAAGTCTTTGATAATAAAAAGGACTGCAAGCAAGTCACAGTCCTTTTTAACATTGTCTCTCACCAAAAACTATTTCTCCACGACTTCAATCAATAAATCATCTTGAGCGATGGCTTCCCCTTCTGCTACATAGATATGTTTGATCTGGCCGTCAAAGCGTGCTTCAATGGCTGTTTCCATCTTCATGGCTTCAGTAACCATCAAGGTATCCCCTTGTTTCACTCGATCGCCTTTCTTCACCATAATTTCCAAAACAGAACCCGGCATCGTCGCACCAATTTGCTCTTTATTGGTTGGTTCAGCTTTGCGTTTGGTTTGAATCGCACTCTTAATCGATGCATCTTTTACGACAATTTCACGACGTTGACCATTTAAATTGAAGAACAAGGTGCGGTTGCCTTCGATATCCGCTTCTCCGATTTCATCCAAGCGAATAATCAAGATTTTGCCTTTTTCAATTTCAACATTGATGGTTTCACCTAAGCGCATTCCTTTAAAGAATGTCGGTGTATCCAACATCGTCACATCAGCAAAAGTATTGTAAGCTGTTCGGTAATCCAAGAAAACTTGAGGATACATCAGATAGCTCAACACTTCATCTTTTCGTGGTTCATAACCGATTTTCGCTGCTAACTCCTGTTTTACTTTCGCAAAATCAACCGGTGCGGCCAAGCTTCCAGGACGTTCTGTAAAGGCTGGGCGACCCTTTAAGATGATCTGTTGTAATTCTTTCGGGAAACCGCCAACAGGTTGTCCCAGTTCACCTTGGAAAAAGGTCACGACGGATTCAGGGAAATTGTAATCCTGCCCTTTTTCATAGACGTCTTTTTCGGACAGATTGTTTTGAACCATGAATAAAGCCATGTCCCCAACAACTTTAGAAGAGGGGGTTACTTTAACAATGTCACCAAACATCATGTTCACCGTGTGATACATGTCTTTGATTTCATCCCAATGATCCCCTAAGCCCACTGCTTTGGCTTGAACTTGTAAATTGGAGTATTGACCACCAGGCATTTCATGCTTGTAAACTTCTGTTTGCGGCGCATTTAAGCCATTTTCAAAAGGTTTGTAATACATGCGGACATCTTCCCAATAGTGGTTAATTTGTTGGGCATTGTCCACATGAATCTGCGGTTGGCGTTCATCATCAGCAAGAGCATAATACAAGCCACTGAGACTTGGCTGACTCGTGGAAGCACTCATGGCACTGATGGCAACATCGACGATATCCACACCGGCTTGCGTTGCCGCAGAATACGTAATCACCCCATTACCAGCTGTATCGTGGGTATGGAGATGAATCGGTAGGTCCACCGTCGCCTTTAATTCACTAATTAAGCGATAAGCTGCCCGTGGTTTCAACAAGCCAGCCATATCCTTAATCGCAATAATATGAGCCCCACAATTTTCTAATTCTTTGGCCATCTCTTTATAGTATTGAACCGTATACTTATCCCTTGATGGATCATTGATATCCCCAGTGTAACAAATCGCCGCTTCCGCCACTTTACCAGTATCGCGAACCGCTTGAATGGATTTTTCCATTTGAGGAATCCAATTCAGACTATCAAAAATCCGGAAAACATCAATCCCTTGGGCAGCAGCTTCTTTAATGAATTCCACTAAAACGTTGTCTGGGTAGTTAGAATACCCCACCGCATTGGAACCTCGGAACAGCATCTGCAACAACGTGTTTGGCATCAGTTGGCGAATCATACGCAACCGTTGCCAAGGGTCTTCGTTTAAGAAGCGGTAAGCCACATCGAAGGTCGCTCCCCCCCACATTTCAGCTGAAAATAGTTGTGGCATGGCTTTTTCTGTTAAATCAGCAATCTTGCTAAAGTCTTTAGTCCGCACCCGTGTGGCCAAAAGACTTTGGTGAGCGTCTCGGAAAGTAGTATCCGTCAGCAACAATTCTTTTTGATCTTTCACCCAAGTAGCTAATCCCTCGGCGCCCCGTTCATCCAAGATATTTTTAGCAGATTGGTAATTATCTAAAGTAACCAATTTCTTTGGTATCCGGGGGGCATCGTAATATTTTTTCTTTGATTGTTCGATACCAGGGAAACCATTGATCGTAATTTCTCCAATATATTTCATGGTCTTGTTCCCACGATCTCGTAGTTTAGGAAACTCGAACAAGCCAGGCGTATTATCGATAAACGTTGTCTTGGCAGCTCCTGATTGAAACTCAGGATGATTGATGACATTTTGCATAAATGGAATATTAGTCTTCACACCACGAATCCGAAATTCTCGCAGACAACGTTGCATCTTTTGAATAGCTTGCTCAAACGTCGCTCCAAAGGTACAAACTTTCACTAAAAGAGAATCAAAGTACGGCGATACCACAGCCCCAGCGTAAGCATTGCCCACATCTAAACGAACGCCAAAGCCACCAGGTGAACGATAGGTATCGATTTTCCCAGTGTCCGGCATAAACTGGTTCAAGGGATCTTCAGTAGTGATCCGACATTGAATAGCCGCCCCTTTAATTTGGATATCAGCTTGTTGTGGAATACCGATGTCTTGGTGAAGATCTTTACCTTCTGCAATCAAGATTTGTGAAGTCACAATATCCACATCAGTAATCATTTCTGTGATTGTGTGTTCCACTTGAACCCGTGGGTTGACTTCAATAAAGTAAAACTGGTTGCCTTCTACTAAAAACTCCACTGTACCAGCATTGACATAGCCTACATGCTTCATCAACTGCACAGCAGCTTGACAAATCTCTTGCCGTTGCTCCTCATCTAACGAAACACAAGGTGCGACTTCAACAACTTTTTGATGGCGACGTTGAACCGAACAGTCCCGTTCAAACAGGTGAACGACATTCCCCTGTTTATCTCCTAAAATTTGGACTTCAATATGTTTGGGATTACTAATATATTTTTCAACGTAAACTTCATCCGAACCAAAGGCAGCTTTGGCTTCACTTTTCGCTCGTTCATAGCCATCCCGAGCTTCTTTTTCATCATGAGCTACCCGCATACCACGACCGCCTCCCCCCAGAGCCGCCTTGATCATAATCGGGTACCCATGGGTTTTGGCAAAGTCCAAAACTTCATCAATCGAAGCCACCGGGCCATCAGTACCAGGAATTGATTGAATCCCTGCCGCAATTGCCGCTTCTTTGGCTTTGATTTTGTCGCCAAAAATATCTAAGTGATGCGTCGTCGGTCCGATGAAAATAAGCCCTTCTGACTCACAACGCTGGGCAAACTCAAGATTTTCACTCAAAAAACCATACCCGGGATGAATCGCTTCCGCTCCGGATTCTTTGGCAATCCGAATAATATCATCGATGTCCAAATAGGCATCGATGGGCTTTTTCCCTTTGCCGACTAGATAAGCTTCATCCGCTTTGAAGCGATGAACAGAATACTCGTCTTCTGCCGCATAAATTCCGACAGTATTGATGTGTAATTCACTACACGCTCGAAATACACGTATCGCGATTTCTCCGCGGTTTGCCACAAGAACTTTTTTCATTTTACCACTCCTAGTTTGTATGAATGTCAAGACGAGCAATCCGTAAGCTAGCCGCTTTCTAGATGGCTTCGTCAGATTCCTTTTTTGGCTATTACTTTATCTGATACCCACTGATTTAACCTAGTTACTCTACCACTTACTTCATTAGGTTTTTGAAAATTGTGACACTTCTATTTTAAAAGACACGGCTCTCAAAAAGCGAGATGCCGTGTGCAATTTTTAATCGAAAGATACGTCATGCTTTCGCTAACGCCCCAAGCTAATGCCGTATTTTTTACGTTTTTCTTCCGCGCTGATATTTAAGACAAAGCCGATACAGATGGAAAGCATCAGCAGGCTAGACCCCCCTTGGCTCAAGAAGGGGAAAGTAACCCCCGTCAAAGGAATAATCCCCGTGACACCGCCTAAATTGACGAAGACTTGGACCATAAACAACGTTCCGATCCCAATACACATCAAAGAGTTAAAAGGATCCGTCGAACGAATACCAACGAGATAAATCTGACAAATCATATAAAAAACTAACAACAACACTAAAACCGCAACTATCAAGCCGAGCTCTTCCACCACTACTGCATAAATATAATCGGTATAAGGAAATTGGAGAAATCCTTTTTTCTGGATGCTATTTCCTAAACCACGACCGAAGAGGCCCCCATTATAAAAGGCATAATACCCATTAATTAGCTGATGCCCTTGATTAAATTCATAATCAAAGGGGTTTTGGAAGACGATAAACCGTTCCAAGGCGTGGCTGAAAGGGATACTTGAAAGTTTCTCCCCTAATTGTTGGCCTAGTAAAGCAATCCCTTTAATTACGCCAATAGAACCGACAACACCAATAATTCCAGTGAGGATGCTATACCAGAAATTAATACCACTACCCAATAACATCGCGACGGCTATTAAGGTAAGGATGGCTGCATTTCCTAAATCGGGCATGATAGCAACCACCCCAATCCCGCCAAAAACAATCACCAAAGGCCATAGCAAACGTTTTTTCGTACCTGGTTCATTGATTAGATTTTGACGACCGGCAAGTTTGACCGCCAAAAACCAAATAACAATAATCTTATAAAACTCAGCTGGCTGAATCGTCATCCCAGGAAGTTTGATCCACCCATATGCGCCGTTGACTTGATGATTATAAGCAAAACGGGTGAACAGTAAGGCAGCCACCAAAATAACGATAGCGATATTTGAGAGGTTTTTACGTTTTAGAAAATTGGTTTTCATTTTGTAAATAACGGCAATCAAGACTAAACTGATGGCAAAGAAAACCGCTTGTTTCACTACCGGCTCCATCGGATTCAACTCGTGTACCAGTTGATCGTAGGAAGTCGAACTGTAGACCATCACCAAACCAAAAATACAAAGAATCAGGTAAGGAATCAAAATTCCATAATCCATCAGGTGACGTTTTTTCAATTTTGTAGGCAAGATTAAGCCTCCTTGCTTACATCATTTTTTTGGTCTTCATAGACCTCAGTATAAAGGCGGTTTAATTCTCGCTCCAACTCGGACAATAACTGATGGCCCATCTCATTGGTAACCAACCCGAGACGGACAGCGTAAGCCACTTGGCGAGAAAACCCGTACATTTGTGTGTCCACTACTTCTTCAAAGGCTTTGCATTGTGAGATACACTGGCTGTTCTTTTGATTTTTGATCAGTTTTTTTATCCGATCAGCATCTTGAACCAATAATTCCAATGCGAATTCCGGTGAAAAATCCATTTCTACCCTTCCTTTCGCTCCTCAACGCAGATATTTTCCCCAACGTTGATAGAATCTCTTTAGTTTCATCATTATAGCATAATTTATGGTGAATTTGGGTAACTTCCCAAGTACCTTTCATAATATTTTCAAAAAACCTAGAAAAACTCCGTTAGTTTACTTTCTTTTATTAGCTATGATTCGATTGATTCGTGGAACAAAAGATATATGTGAAACATTATAAAGGGTGGGCCCTGCTTTTCGCAAGTCTTTTTTTTCACTAAAAGCTTTAAAACTAGGGAAGCTCGCTAATGACTTCAAATAGTTTTCCACACGAGGCAAGGATTGACTTTGAAAGATAACTCCCTTTTATTGGCGATTGGAGGACTCGGTTCCTGAGAGCTTACCCACGGGAGGCAGTAAATGAGATTTAGCTTTTTTGCAATCGAAACATCACAATCGGATCAGCTTTTTCTCCTAACTACCATAGCTCATGGGCTGTAAAAAACGCATAAGTTTTTAACAACGTAGAATTGACTCATTTTCAAAGAATTTCTCCAGCAAGTATACCGTAAAAAGGGTGACATTAGGTGCAGCAGGATTGATATGACAGTAGTATTCAAGATTGTAATCGCTATAAAACCAATGTACATACTCTCATTTTGAGGAAAAGAACGCTAAGAAAGACTAGCAAATACACTAGGGAGTCGGTGGCACTTATGTCACTTACTCTAAGAAAAAAGCACTGCCTCCAACGAGACAGTGCTTATAACTACCTATTATTCAGCAGCGATTTTTTTCTTTTTAGATGCTTTTTCCCGTTCACTCTTATTGAGGATTTGTTTCCGCAAACGAATGCTTTCAGGGGTTACTTCACAGTATTCATCTTCGTTCAAGAATTCAAGCGATTCTTCCAAAGTCAAAATCCGTGGACGTTTGATAACTGACGTTTGGTCCTTATTGGCAGAGCGGACGTTGGTCATTTGTTTCGCTTTGGTAATGTTGACGGTCAGATCTTTTTCGCGAGCATTTTCACCTACGATCATGCCTTCATACACTTCCGTACCTGGTTCAACAAAGACCGTACCACGTTCTTCGACAGACATGATTGAATAAGTGGTTGCTTTCCCTTGATCGATTGAAACCAAAGCCCCTTGGTGACGACCACCAATTTGGCCTGGTACCATTGGAAGGTAAGCATCGAAAGTATGGGCCATAATCCCATAACCACGAGTCATAGATAAGAAATCTGTACTAAAACCAATCAAGCCCCGTGCTGGAACCAAGAAAATAATCCGAACTTGGCCATTGCCCGTATGGATCATATCTTGCATTTCACCTTTACGAGTTCCTAAAGCTTCAATCACAGAACCCATGTATTCTTCAGGGGTATCAATTTGCACCCGTTCAAAAGGCTCACAACGTACGCCATCAATCATGCGTTCGATAACTTCTGGACGAGATACTTGTAATTCAAAGCCTTCCCGACGCATGTTTTCGATCAAAATGGACAAATGTAGTTCCCCACGACCAGAAACAATCCAAGCATCTGGTGCGATGGAATCGACTCGCAAAGAGACATCTGTTTGCAACTGAGACATCAACCGTTCTTCAATTTTACGAGCAGTGACAAATTTCCCTTCACGGCCAGCAAATGGTGAGTTATTCACCAAGAAAGTCATTTGCAACGTTGGTTCATCAATATGCAAGATTGGTAAAGCATCTTGATGATCAACTGGTGTCACCGTTTCACCTACGAAGATATCTTCCATCCCAGAAACTGCAATCAAGTCCCCAGCTTTAGCTTCTTGAATTTCCAAACGTTTCAAACCAAAGAAACCAAAGAGCTTAGTGACGCGGAACTTTTTAACTGAACCATCTAGTTTCATCAAAGCAACTTGATCCCCGACGCGAATCGTTCCCCGGAATACCCGGCCAATCCCGATTCGACCAACGTATTCATTGTAGTCCAACAAAGATACTTGGAACTGCAACGGATCTTCGCTGTTATCCACTGGTGCGGGAATGTGTTCAATGATGGTATCAAAAATTGGTGCCATGGTTGCTTCTTGGTCTGCAGGATCATCAGAGGTGCTTGAAGTCCCGTTTAAAGCAGAAGTATAGATTACTGGGAAATCCAACTGATCGTCGTCTGCTCCTAGTTCGATAAATAATTCTAAGACTTCATCCACGACGTATTCAGGGCGAGCAGATGGTTTGTCGATTTTATTGACGACTACGATAGGTGTCAAATGTTGTTCTAACGCTTTTTTCAATACAAAACGAGTTTGTGGCATGGTTCCTTCATAAGCATCCACTACCAATAAGACCCCATCAACCATTTTCATGATCCGCTCAACTTCACCACCGAAGTCCGCGTGCCCTGGTGTATCCATGATGTTGATTTTTGTATCTTTGTACTCAACAGCAGTGTTTTTCGCCAAGATGGTGATCCCACGTTCTTTTTCTAAAGCATTTGAATCCATTGCCCGTTCAGCCAACTGAGTATGGCTATCCAAGGTATCGGATTGTTTCAATAATTCATCAACTAATGTTGTTTTCCCGTGGTCGACGTGGGCGATGATGGCCACGTTGCGGATATCTTCACGTAATTTCACTGATATTTTACCCCTTTTCTCAAAAAAACCAGCCTGTCTTGGCCGGTTTCACTTACACGATTGTTTCACTCGACGGCTTATTATAGCAGAAACTCTTTCTGAAATATAGTGAAAATGTTTCATTTCTTTCAATTACAAGCATTCTTAAAGAAATTTCCACTATTTCCATCCAAAATCCCTGAAATATGATGCCATTTGTCAACAGCTAGTTCATTGAAAATGACAACAGCCAATCATTTCCATCAAAGTTTCACGAATTTGCCAGTTGCAAACATGCCTCATATGCTGCGACGGTCCCTGCTAAAAAGACTTCTCGATCAGCTAACTGCAACTTCGCCCCTGTAATATTGGACATTTTTAATCCCAGAGCTTCGATCAATACCCCTCCAGGAGCGTAATCCCAAGGTGCTAGACGTGAGATGTAGGCCACTCGTCGTCCCATCGCCAAGTTGATTAGTTCATAGCCTGCACACCCTGACATCCGGACTCCCATGGCGATTTCACCAATCGCTTGTACATGGTAATCATCCTTTCGATACATCACATGGTTCAGCCCGACTAACCCTTGGTCGAGGGACTTGTTTTCCGGTGGACTCACTGGCTCGCCATTGCAGTAGACCCCATACGCCGGGCCGCCATACAAGAATTCATCTTTCATCACATCATAAACGAATCCGAGCTTACCAATGCCATCTTCGTACAGCGCCATCATAATACAAAAATTTTCTGCTTCTAACACAAAATTCATCGTGCCATCAATGGGATCAATAATAAATACGCGACCAGATAAATCAGCCAAATGATCCTTTCCATTTTCTTCTCCCATAATTTTTGCAGTAGGATCAAAAGCTAGTATTTTTTTGCTCAAAAAATCTTGCGTGTCTTTATCCATATCCGTCACAAGATCGGTGCGATTGCTTTTAGTTTCTATTTCTAGCTGCTCATTTTTTAAACTCATTTTAATTCGTTCAGCTGCTGCATAAATCCAGCCTTTCATTTCTTCAACCATTTGCTTCGTCTCTGTCATTTTTTCTTCCTCTCTTTTTGCATCTTTTTCGAATCGGCCAGACTAAAGCGTCCCCGCCCTTGGGCTTTTGCTGCTTGTAAGCCACAATACAAGGAATATCCTGACAACTTTTCAAATTCTCGTCCCAGGCGCCGTTCTTCACCGATGCTGGGGACAACTTTTTTGAAAGCTTTGTAGGCCTCCATAAAAGAAGCCACGGCAACTCCTTCTTCATATGCTTGTTCCAAGACGGCCCACATCCCCATCACAGCTACCATCTCGTCGGTAGTCCAATCCAAATCTAGTGGATATTGATAATCCCGCATATCTTCACCTCAACCTTGCTTGTGTCAATCAATGATGGCATCAAATTGTCTTCCCAACCATCATTGACAGCATTCTTCCCCAGTGTAACACAACTGCCAAGTATCCGAAAACTCCGCAAGCATGTTACACTTAAAGAAAATTTTTAGGTAGGTGACGGAAAGATGGAAACTTGGGACCTTTACGATGACCAACGTCAACTCACAGGAAGGCTCCGGAATCGGGACTCAACAACACCTTGGCCGATGGAACACTTTCACTTAGTAGCCAAAATCGCCCTCTTCTCGGACAATGGGAGTTTACTCATTCAACAGCGAACTTCCACCAAAAGCGGTTGGCCCAATTACTGGGATCTATCAGCTGGAGGTAGTGTCTTAGCCGGTGAAACTTCTTGGCAAGGAGCCAAGAGAGAGTGCTATGAAGAATTGGGCCTTTTGCTGCCTCAGACTCCGCGACAGCCACAACTCACCATTACTAGTGGACAAGCCTATAATGATTTTTATATTCTCAAAACTGACTTTGATCAGCTATCAGAGCTCACCTTACAAAAGACTGAAGTGCAACAAATCCGTTGGGCAACCTTTGAAGAAGTAAAACAATTGGTGGCAGCGGGCTGTTTTATCCCCTATCCTGACTCGCTACTTTCAATAATGTTCGAAATTGGTCAAAACCCCAACGCACTATGGGTTTTTGGCTAACCAATCAAAAACGCAGCATTTCGCCACGAACCCGTGACAAAAATGCTGCGTCTACTCATTTGCTTAAATATGAATTGGTAAGCCTAGAGCCAATTCTGCCGTATCCATGGTAATTTCACCTAAAGATGGATGTGGGTGAATCGTCAAGGCGATATCTTCCGCGTTCATCCCGGATTCAACGGCTAGCGCTAATTCCGAAATCATGTCAGAAGCACCAACGCCAGCGATTTGCGCACCTAAGATGACATGGTCTTCAACAGTAGTTACCAAACGCAAGAAGCCTTCCGTTTTATCCAGGGAAATCGCCCGGCCATTACCAGAAAATGGGAATTTGAAGGCTTTGGCATCGTAGCCTTTTTCCTTCGCTTCAGCAATCGTCAAACCAACCGAGGCCAATTCTGGATCGGTAAAGGCTACAGCGGGCATCGCTTTATAGTCCACTGCCACTTTCTTCCCAGAAATTGCTTCAGCGGCGATTTTAGCTTCGTAGCTTGCTTTATGGGCTAACGCAGCACCGGCGACGATATCCCCAATAGCAAAGATGTTTTTCACGTTGGTCCGTCCTTGAGCATCCACCGGAATGAGTCCTCGTTCACCGATTTCGACTCCTGCTTGTTCCAAACCTAAATCGTCGGTATTTGCGCGACGACCAACAGTCACCATGACGTAATCAGCAACAACCGATTGTTCTTTGCCGTCTACTTCGTATTTGACTGTGACACTGTCCCCATTATCGATGGCTTCTTTGGCCATGGCATTCGTCACCACAGTCATCCCTTTTTTCTTAAAGTCATCTTCTACCAGTTTCACCATATCTTTTTCATAAGTTGGCAAAATTTGTGGAGAACCTTCCAGGATTGTGACTTCAGAGCCAAGGTTCGCATAGGCACCACCGAGTTCGGCACCAATGACGCCACCACCGATGATTACGAATTTTTTCGGTACTTCTTTTAAGTTCAATCCACCAGTGGAATCCAACACGCGACCGGCAAACTTGAACCCTTTAATCTCAATTGGACGAGAACCCGTTGCCACAATCGCATTGTTAAAGGAATAAGTTTGAGCTGAATCCGGGTGCATCACTCGCAACGTATGATCATCAACGAAGAAGGCTTCCCCCATCAAAATTTCAATTTTATGTTTTTTCAAGAGAAATTCGACACCGCTAGTCAATTTATGAACGACCGTGTTGTCTTTCCAGTCTTGAGTTTTAGCAAAATCCAATTGCACATCTTCCGCTGAGACGCCAAAAACAGTAGAATCTTTTGACTCTTGCAAATGGTGACCTGCTGCGATCAAGGCTTTTGATGGAATACAACCGACGTTTAAACAAACCCCGCCGATAAATTCTCGTTCAATAATGGCCACTTTTTGACCCATTTCAGCAGCCCGGATGGCGGCTACATAGCCACCAGGTCCGGCACCGATTACGACTGTATCTAATTCGATAGCAAAATCTCCAACTACCATTGTTTTATCATCCTTCCATCAACATCAATTCAGGATCTGCTAACAGACGTTTGATGTTGTTCATCGCTTTTTGTGCTGTTGCGCCATCGACAATCCGGTGGTCAAAACTTAGAGACAGCTTCATCACACGACCGACTACGATTTCCCCTTCCCCATTGACTATCGGTTGTTGGGCAATCGTCCCCACACCTAAAATAGCCACTTCTGGGTAGTTGATAACTGGGGTGAAGAAGCCTCCACCAACAGAACCGATATTCGAAATAGTGATGGTGCCGTTGCGCATATCTTCAGCTGATAACTTGCCATCATGAGCCAAAGCAGCTTTTTCATTGATTTCATCAGCGATAGCAAACAAGCCCTTGGTATCGGCATTTTTCACATTTGGTACATACAACCCATGATCCGTATCAGTAGCGATACCGATGTTGTAGTAGTGTTTATAAACGATTTCTTGATTGGCATCATCGATTGAGGCATTCAAGATAGGGTATTTCTTGACTGTTGCGGTCAATGCTCGAACTACATATGGCAAGAAAGTTAACTTGGTATTTTGAGCGGCCGCCACTTCTTTGAACCGTTTGCGGTTGTCCCAGAGTTTAGAAACTTCCACTTCGTCATGCAAAGTCACATGAGGAGCGGTGTGTTTGCTATTGACCATCGCTTTGGCAATCGCCTTACGAGTTGGCGTCAATTTTTCACGGGTTTCCATTTCACCCATATTTGAAGTAAAGGCTTTTGGTGCAGCAGCTTTTGTTTCTGCTTGTGGTGCTGCTTCTGCTGTAGTTGTAGCTTCAGGAGCAGCTGCAGTAGCTGGAGCAGGCTGGCTCCCACCGGTAGCTAAGAAGTTATCGATATCTTCTTTGACTACCCGGCCACCTTTACCGGTTGCTGAAACTTGTGTGATATCCACGTCTTTTTCCCGTGCATATTGACGAACGGATGGCATAGCTAAGACCTGTTTATTCGGATCTTTGGCAGTGACCACCGACGTTTCGGCTGGTGTAGTTGCCGGTTGTTCTTTTGTGACAGGTTCGTTAGCTGCTGGTTGAGTTGGGGCAGCTGCTGGACCGTTGTGCCCGGGAGCGTCGATTTCGACTAAAACATCCCCTACGTTAGCCACTGTTCCTTCTGGGACGAGGACGTTTTTGACAGTCCCAGTCACAGGTGAAGGAATTTCTTCGACGGATTTGTCATTTTGAACTTCCAGCAACGTATCATCTTCATTGATGGTATCGCCTGCTTTGACAAACCACTTGACGATTTCACCTTCTGCGATACCTTCACCGATATCCGGTAGTTTAAATTGATAAACGCCACCGTCAGAAGCCGCTGGTGCTGCTTCCTTAGTTTCAGCAGGTGCCGCATCCGCTTGACTAGGGGCAGCGTCATTGCCTTCAAAACCGGGAGCGTCGATTTCGACTAAAATATCTCCCACATTTGCGACAGTTCCTTCTGGGACCAGGACATTTTTGACAGTCCCAGTCACAGGTGAAGGAATTTCTTCGACGGATTTATCATTTTGGACTTCTAGTAAAGTGTCGTCTTCTTTGATGGTATCGCCAGCTTTGACAAACCACTTGACGATTTCACCTTCCGCGATACCTTCACCGATATCAGGTAATTTAAATTGATAAGCCATTGTTCTACTTCCCTTCTACTTTCCCTTAAAAGTTCATGATTTCTTTGACTTTTGCTTCGATATCAGCCGCATTTGGCAACCAAATGTTTTCAGCTTGTCCAAATGGGAAAATGGTATCCGGTGCAGATACTCGTCCAATCGGTGCTTGTAGTGACAAAATTGCTCGTTCAGAAATTTCGGAAACTACTTGAGCGCCAACTCCTGCTTGTTTTTGGGCTTCTTGAACAACAACGACCCGACCTGTTTTTTCTACAGAAGCGATAATCGTATTGATGTCTAATGGGGCAACCGTACGCAAATCGATAATTTCCACATCAATGTTTTCTTTTGCCAGATTATCAGCCGCTTTGATCGCTTCACGGACCATCGCGCCATACGTGATAATCGATACATCTTTCCCTTCTCGGGTCACGGCTGCTTTATCCAAAGGTACTTCATAGGCTTCATCCGGCACTTCTTCCCGGAAAGAGCGATAAAGTTTCATATGTTCCAAAAAGACTACTGGATCATTACTACGAATCGAAGAAATCAATAATCCTTTGGCATCGTAAGGGTTAGATGGAATTACTACTCGGATACCAGGAGATTGAGCAATCAACCCTTCCAAGTTATCTGAGTGAAGTTCTGGTGTATGCACCCCACCGCCAAAAGGTGAGCGAATCGTAATTGGCAGATTACGGGTACCACTCATCCGGTAACGGGTCCGAGCCATTTGACCAACGATTTCGTCCATTACTTCAAAGACGAAACCGAAGAACTGAATTTCAGGTACCGGACGATAGCCTTCCAAAGCCAAACCAAAAGCCAAACCACCAATACCAGATTCAGCTAGCGGTGTATCAAACACGCGCTCTTCGCCAAATTTTTCTTGTAAACCTTCTGTTGCCCGGAAAACCCCGCCGTTTTTACCGACGTCTTCCCCGAATACCAAAATATTTTCATCTCGTTTTAACTCTAAAGCCATCGCATCAGTGATAGCTTGGATCATTGTTTTTTGCGCCATGATTATTTCGACTCCTTCGCTTCATAAAATGCAATTTGTTCGCGAATGTTTTGCGGTTGCACTTCAAACATATTTTTCAAAAAGTCGGATACTTTTTGCTTCGGCACGCGATCGGCTTCCGCAATTGCCCCTTTAATTTCTTCTTTAGTCGCTTCGATAACTTCTTCTTCTTTTGCTTCAGACCAAAGACCTTTATCTGTCAAATATTTACGCATCCGAATCAATGGATCTTTTTGTTGCCATTCATTATCTAAGTCTTTTGAACGGTAACGGGTTGGATCGTCCCCTGATAACGTGTGAGGACCATACCGATACGTCAAGGTTTCGATTAACACTGGACCATTTCCGTTAGCAGCCCATTCCCGTGCTGCTTTTGAAACAGTATACATAGCCAAAGCATCCATCCCATCGACTTGGATACCTGGAATACCAGCTGCTGCAGCTTTTTGAGCAAGAGTCTTAGCGGCAGTTTGTTTTTCACGAGGAGTAGAAATTGCAAAGCCATTATTTTGAATGTAGAAGACAGCATTTGCCTTATAAGCGCCGGCAAAGTTCATTGCTTCATAAAAGTCCCCCTGAGATGAACCACCATCACCGGTATAAACAAAAGCAACATTTTTGCTATTGCGTTTTTTCAAACCTAGGGCCACTCCGGCAGCTTGCACATATTGCGCACCGATAATGATTTGTGGTGGCATTGCATGGAGATCTTCAGGATATAGGTTACCGGCAGCATGTCCGCGAGACCAAAGAAAAGCTTCTTTTAATGGCAGACCATGTTGAACCAATTGTGGTACATCCCGATAGCCTGGAAATAGACGGTCTTCTTTTTCAAAAGCAAAATGACTTGCCAATTGGCTGGCTTCTTGACCAGCTGTTGGCGCATAAAAACCTAGACGTCCTTGTCGGTTCAAAGCGGTTGAACGTTGATCTAATACCCGAGACCAAACCATTTGTCGCATCAATTCAACTAATTGATCATCTGTTAAGTCTGGCACCAAATCCTCATTCACAACTTTGCCATCTTTGTCTAGCGCCTGATAGGTTGGGAAGTCGGCGTTGACTTCATCCAACAGCTTATTAAAATCGATTACTTCTTTAGCCATGTATCACACTTTCCTCTCTGGTTATCTTTCGGCGATTGTAACAGCGTTATTTTCTGTACTATTACCAAAAACATCTTACATCCTTAAATTATCATTTCTTTAAATTTATGACAAGCAGATTGCTCACAGAAGGCACAGAAAAATCCCTGTCGTATAAGGAATCAGCGAAAAAGCGATTGTGAAATTCGTCACGAACAAGGAGCTAACCTCGAAAAAACGAGTAAAAACTTATCCTATCAAGGTTCTTATAATACAGACTTTTTCACTATACCAATTAAAACTTTTTGTAACCCCTTCAAAAAGTTTTCCAATAATTATTTTTTGTCCCACGAATACAAGACGCTTCGGCTAGACTCGCCTATCTAGCTAGGCCACTACCGAAAACATATCAAAAAAATTAAATAATGTAGTCCCCATACATGCTAATAGGACTCAACCTTTAGTTGCTTGTACGTTTTCAGAACATCTCTGCTTACCAATAAGATGCCCTCCTATCACCGACAGTAACTTCTGATTTTCAAAAAGAGTTTTCCTTTTGCGCTTTCTATGGCATAATACGAAAGCAAAATAGTTGCTTACCTCTCTTTATGGCGCTGCCGTTCGTAACAGACTTACATAGGAAGGAATTTTTATGGATTTACTATCAATTTTACCTAAAAAAACTCAACGACTTTATGCCATCATGGCCTATTTATACTTTCAAGGCCCGACTGTCGATGAGCAAAAAATGGCTCAGAATATTGGAACGACACTAGGGCAACTCACCCTTGACCTTCAAGAGCTCACCCTCTTATTTCCTGAAATCAAGTTTTCGGCAGATAAAGCGAAAAATCAACAAAAAATCGCCAGTCCTCTTGGCTTTGACAGTATTTCTAGCCGCCTGATTGCTGGCACGATGGAAGTTCGCTTGTTGCCCTTGCTATTATTTGAAAAACATGACACCCAAACCCAGTTGGCTGATGCCCTCTATATCAGCACCTCTAATTGCAATCGTTTAATTTTTAAACTGGAGGCTTTCTTTCGAGTTCAAAATATCAAAATAAAGACCCGGCCAATGCGTTTAGAAGGTGATGAACTGGCGATTCGCAATTTCTATTGTCACTTTCTCCGAGAAATCCGCCCTTCTCAAGAAAGCAGCTTTTTATCGACGGAACAAGAAGTGGCCATGGAAAGATTTCTCTATGATTACTTTCGCCACAATCAAGCTGAGGAAAGTTACGGTCTCCGCAATAAACTCTTTCGTTCTCTTTTCGTCGCCTATATCCGGCAAAAAAATCAACATTTTTTAAAACAGGAACATTGGCAACACCCCTATTTGAAAGATCCCCAAGTTACCCATCCTTATCAAGTCGCTCACCTAACCAGCCAACTCAAACTAAACGATCCACAAGGGATACGATTACCAGACTTGATGTGGTTAACTTATGGCAACTTCCAACTTGTCAATCAAGGTCATCTTGCCAGTGTCCTAGCAAAGGATTGCGATTTAACAAATTTGTCTTGCTTTATCGAAAACTATTTACAAGACGTCGCCACAGAATTTGCTCTACAATTACCACATTCGCAAAAAGTAGTAGTTTATTATCGCTTTCTCCAAGATAACCTCGAGTTGCGTCCTCAGATTACTCCAGTTGTTTTGGCTCACCGACCAATCGATAGTTTTTTGGATAAAGCCCAGAATTATTACCCTGATAGCACACAAAAAATCACCGAATTTATCACGGATTATTGTCAAAAGTCTGAGGACAAACCTTCGAGAACTTTTGAAAAGCGCCTACTCTACTTAACTTTGAATGAACTTCCCGAAACGGTCTTTGGTCCCGAAGAACTCAACATTCTCTTGATGAGTAACCTTGATCCTAGCCATACTCAAAAAATGAAGGAGACACTCCAAACTCATTTTGGTCGCAAAGCCCATTTTTCTACGATTCCAGCTTTGTTTTCCGAGGAAGAAATGATGTTTGATTATTTTTCAAAGTATGATCTAATTATTTCGACCTTTACAGTAGCGCAACATTTCGATCATTACCCGCTTTTTTTGATGGAACCATTCATCACCTTCCCGGATCTTGAACGCCTTCATCGTAAAATCCAAGAACTGATCCACCAAAAGAGAGGGACTTACCCCAGCTAGCAATCGATTAACAAATAAAAAAACATGACATCCTCCATCAATTGCAGAGATGTCATGCTTTTTATTAAAAAATACCCTTAAATCGTATCACCATTAAAAATGGAGTTCTTCACAATTACATAATCCACTTTGCGAATAGCTTCCAAATCTTTACCCCCTGCGTAGGAAATGGCCGATTGCAAATCTTGTTGCATTTCCACCAAGGTGTCTTTCAATGAGCCTTTATAAGGAATCCAGATCTTTTTACCTTCGACATTTTTCTTTTCGCCTTTTTGAAATTCAGAGGCAGACCCAAAGTACTCTTTGTAAACGACGCCGTTTTCAACTTTGGTTTCCCCTGGGGATTCTTCATGACCGGCAAATAAGGAACCAATCATCACCATCGTTGCTCCAAAACGGACAGATTTAGCAATGTCCCCATGGGTGCGAATACCACCATCGGCGATAATCGGTTTGCGAGCTGCTTTCGCACACCAACGAACCGCAGCCAATTGCCAGCCACCTGTACCAAAACCAGTCTTAATCTTGGTGATGCAAACCTTCCCAGGCCCAATACCGACTTTCGTTGCATCAGCGCCAGCATTTTCCAACTCTCGCACTGCTTCGGGTGTACCAACATTGCCGGCAATTACGAAAGTCTCCGGTAATTGCTTTTTGATATGTTGAATCATCTCAATAACACTATTGGCATGCCCATGAGCAATATCAATAGTTATATAATCCGGCACTAGTCCTTGTTCTGCCAACTCATCGACAAACAAATATTCAGCAGGCTTAACACCCACACTGATGGAGCTGATCAATCCTCGTTTTTTCATCCGTTTAACAAAAGGAATTCGATTTTCCTCATTAAAGCGGTGCATAATATAGAAGTAATTATTTTCGGCTAAAAATTCAGCAATATTTTCATCGATAATCGTCTGCATATTCGCAGGTACCACAGGCATTTTGAAACTGTGCTTGCCAAGGGTAACTGTGGTATCACATTGGGAACGGCTGGTCACGATGCATTTGTTCGGGATTAACTGAATATCTTCATAATCAAAAACTTTCATATCAAACATATTGTCCATCCTCCATGGTCCTTTACATTTGGGATAACAGCGGTGATATCCGTCGCTAGCGCCCATAGTACTTTAGCGCAGAACAGTCGAGAAAGCAAGCTATTTCCATAAGTTATCGCAAAACAAAAAAAGAACGTTCGCGATTTACGAACATTCTTCTTTTGTTTTAAATTTAAGGTAAAATATTACCGGCTGCCAGATAGATGCTATACCAGTCTTCTCGACTTAATTGAATATCCGAGGCTTTTGCAATTTCTTCGATCCGACTAGGTGTCATCGTACCGGCAATTACTTGCATATTCGCCGGGTGGCGCAAAATCCAAGCTGAGGCAATACCTGTCGGGGTTGTTCCATACTTTTCTGCCATTTCAGATAGTTTCAAGTTTAACTCAGGGAATTTTTCATTGCCGATAAAGACCCCTTCGAAAAAGCCGTATTGGTATGGTGACCAAGCTTGGATCGTCATATCGTTCAGCCGGGAAAACTCAAGAATCCCATCATCATGATCAAAACTTGCTTCATCGGTCATATTTACATGGAGACCGAAATCCACCATCCCTGTGTGCATAACACCAAACTGCAATTGATTAATAATCAGCGGTTGGCGAACATATTTTTGGAGTAGTTGGATTTGGCGTGAATATTGGTTGCTGACACCAAAGTAGCGCACCTTGCCATCTGATTCCAATTGATCAAAAGCCGCCGCAACTTCCTCCGGTTCCATCAGTGTATCCGGACGATGCAGCAATAGACTATCCAAATATTCCACATTCAACCGTTTCAAAATGCCTTCAACAGATGAGATAATATGTTCTTTTGAAAAGTCGAACATCACTCCAGGAACAATTCCACATTTGGATTGTAGAAAGATTTCATCCCGCTGATAACCTGTTTCTTTAAACGCTTTCGCAAAAATTTCTTCGCACTTCCCACCACCGTAGATATCCGCATGATCAAAGAAATTAATCCCATTTGCCATCGCTGTATCAATCACTTTCACCGGATCGGCTGCTTCTGTAATTCGCATACAGCCCAAGATGACACTAGCTGCACCCACTTCATTGGGACCTAGATTCACTTGTTTCATATCATGTCCTCCTTAGCTTTCGTTTTTCCAGTTTTTCGTAAAAATCCACCACTTATTTTCACTAGCTCCATTGAAAAAAGTGACGGATTTCCTGCTATTAGTTTAGCACATTTATTGAAAACGTTAACGATAATTATATGAAATTCTGGAAAAGCTTCCAGCAGGACCCCTTCAACGCCTTTATCCCACGAATCTTGGCTAAAAATTATTTTGAAATCTCCTTGCGACAAAAGGGCTCTCGCTCCACAAACACGATATGAGCCTTGCTACCTTCACTAAATTTTCTAGTCTTTTCACTCCTGCCATTATGCTTCAATCATCACAACTAGCTGGTGAAGCGCTCTAGTACAGCAGGTGTACAAACTATTTGTAGCTATTTTCTATTAATGGTTAATCTCAAGCTAAACACTCAGAAGAATTATCGCGGTATTTTAGACAACCATATCTACCCTTACATTAAGGACTATCACTTAAAGTCAATCAAAGCTGGCACTATTCAAGATTTATTAAATCAAGAGTTTGAAAAGGATTTGCCAGACAAACTCTTGGAATTACTAAAGGCGTTTTGAACAAAGCATTCCAGATGGCTGTGTTCCCCTACCAGTTTCTAAAGCAAGACCCAACTCAATATGCGAAGGTCCCAACATACGATGAAAAAGAATGGCGGGATCGTGGGGATCTGAAAATAATCTCAATGGAAGACTTTAAAAAGCTGTCTACTGCTGTACAACCTAGTGACCCTTACTATCTCCCAATGATGATTAGTTTCCAGACAGGACTAAGACGCGCCGAAGTCTGCGGGTTGCAATGGAAGGACATCGATTTTGAACGCGGCACGTTGACAGTCGAACGTATCATGATCAACGATGGAAAAAAGATTGTCATTGGCACACCAAAAACAAAGTCTTCTTATCGTACGATACTGATTGGCAATACTCTTCTATCGATTCTCAAAAAGATGAAGCTGCGTCAAAAAGAGAATCGTGTTTCCTACGGCACAAGATACACAGATACAGATTTTGTTTGTGTCAAAGAAAACGGCAAACCAGTCACTCCAAACTCAATCAAGTGGTACACCGCTGTATTGAGAAAGAAAACAGGTGTTGATTTTAACTTCCATTCTTTTCGTCTTACGCACGCCACCATGCTTTTAGAACATGGAGCAAAGCCTAAAGAAATCCAAACAAGGTTGGGCCATTCGCGACTGTCTACCACTATGGACACCTACGCCCATGTGACTAAAAAAATGAAACAAGATACCGTGGATATTTTCGAGCAGATGATGCAATCAAACCAACTTTAATTTAACTAATTTTTCCCACATTGAAGTTTCGTGTGGGAAAAATGTGGGAAAATCAAAAAAACGGGTTCTGGGCATACGCCCAAAACCCTTATTTCTTCTTAGGTTCGTCCTCGTCCATTTTCAGAACGGCCATGAAGGCTTCCTGTGGCACTTCCACTGAACCGATTTGCTTCATGCGCTTTTTCCCCTCTTTTTGTTTCTCAAGAAGTTTGCGTTTTCGGGAAACATCCCCCCCGTAACATTTCGCCAAGACGTTTTTCCGCAAGGCTTTGATATCGGAGCGAGCGACGATTTTTTGTCCGATAGCAGCTTGAATTGGGACTTCGAATTGTTGACGGGGGATTAATTGTTTTAGTTTCTCCACGATCGCCTTGCCTCGCTCGTATGCGAAATCTCGGTGAACGATAAAGCTTAGAGCATCGACTTTTTCGGCGTTCAACAAGATATCCATCTTCACTAATTTGCTTGGCCGGTAGCCAGACATTTCGTAGTCAAAAGAAGCATAGCCTTTGGTGGAGGATTTCAGTTTGTCAAAGAAATCAAAGACGATTTCAGACAAAGGGATTTCATAAACCACATTAACCCGGTATTCATCCAAATAATCCATCGTGACAAAATCGCCACGTTTTCGTTGGGAAAGCTCCATAATTGCCCCCACATAATCGTTTGGCACCATGATTTGAGCTTTGACATAAGGTTCTTCCACGTCTTGGATCGTCACCGGATCAGGAAAATCAGCTGGATTGTCCACGACTGCCACACTGCCATCGGTCTTGTTAACATGATAAATAACAGATGGTGCAGTGGTAATCAATTCCAGATTGAATTCTCGCTCCAAGCGTTCTTGGACAACATCCATATGCAATAATCCTAAGAAACCACATCGGAAACCAAACCCTAAAGCTTGAGAGGTTTCTGGTTCAAATTGTAAGGCCGCATCGTTTAATTGCAGTTTTTCCAAGGCTTCCCGTAAATCATTGTAACGAGATGTATCGATTGGATATAACCCACAATAAACCATCGGATTCATTTTTCGATACCCAGGGAGTGCTTCTGTAGCTGGATTCTCGGCTAAAGTGACAGTATCCCCCACTCGCGTATCTGCTACGGTTTTGATAGCAGCAGTGATATAGCCAACATCCCCTACCATCAAATAATCCCGTTGAATAGCTTTTGGTGAAAAGACGCCCACTTCGGTCACTTCAAAGGTCTTCCCATTACTCATCAGCTGAATTTTATCGCCAGGACGCACGACACCATCCATCACTCGGATATTTAAGACAACCCCACGGTAACTATCATAAACAGAGTCAAAAATCAACGCTTTCAAAGGTGCTTCGAGATCGCCATCAGGAGCTGGAACATTGGTGGTGATTTGTTCCAAAATATCTTCAATCCCAATACCGGCTTTGGCGCTGGCGAGGACAGCTTCAGACGCATCAATACCGATAACATCCTCAATCTCTTGCCGAACACGTTCGGGATCGGCAGCCGGCAAATCGATTTTATTGATCACCGGTAAGATTTCTAAATCATTATCCAAGGCCAAATAAACATTAGCCAACGTTTGCGCTTCAATCCCTTGAGCCGCATCCACTACCAATACAGCACCTTCACAAGCCGCCAAACTTCGGGACACTTCGTAAGTGAAATCCACGTGTCCAGGCGTGTCAATCAAATGGAAAATATAGGTTTCCCCGTCTTTAGCTGTGTAATTTAATTCAATGGCATTTAACTTGATTGTAATGCCTCGTTCCCGCTCCAAATCCATGGAGTCCAACAGTTGATCTTGCATTTCCCGCTTGGTCACGGTATGCGTTTGTTCCAAAATCCGGTCCGCCAAGGTGGATTTTCCGTGATCGATATGAGCAATAATGGAAAAATTACGAATCCGTTCTTGCCGTTTTTGCATTTCTTGTAAGTTCAACTTGATTCCTCATTTCATATTCTTTCAAATGCCCCTCTGAGCCTGGTACCTTCAATTTCAAAAATGCCTCGCAGCATTTCACTACGGCTTTTGATAATTTACTCCAGCCTTCTCATTATACCAACGAAACTGAGGAATTTAAAGGAATTTTCCGTCAGCTATCAGAAAAGGGGGAAACCTTGCTTCTTGAGAGACCCTCATTATTGTGGTGTGATGGGTAATATCAACTAAAAACTGGTGACATTTGCTAGTCTAGCATAGTTTTTCTGCTTAGATGTAGCCTATGTACAAAAGCGTCTTCAGTTCTCGAACATCCTTAACACAACAAGAAGTGTAGTTTTCTTCCGTAAAAAACCCTGGTTTAGCAACACGGGCTGCTTTTATTTTGTTACTTATAACAGTATGATTCTTCATAAACTAGATGCTCATCGAGACTATGAAAGAGCTGACTTTCGTTACTATGATGGCTAGTGTTCCTGCTTTCTAGGTCTAGCTAATTCAAAGAGGAGTCGCCCTTAGATTTTTTCTAAAAGGCGACTCCTCGATTTTAGCAGTAACGACCGATGATTTCTTATTTTCTTAAGCTTCTTGATTAACGATAAAGGTGAATTCTGCTTCACAGACACAGTTTTCGCCAACGTAAGCCGCCGCATTGGCTGTTCCCACGGGGCCTTTTAGCTTGATTATTTCAAATTCACAGAAAAGTACATCTCCAGGGTAGACTTTCTCATGAAATTTGGCCCGGTTAATCCCACCGATATAAGCTCGTTTCCCCAGAAAGGCTGGTGATTTCAAAATTAAAACGGACCCGGCTTGCGCCAAGGTTTCTAAAATCAAGGTTCCCGGCATCTGAGGATCTTGAGGGAAATACCCTTGGAAAAAGTCTTCATTGAAGGTGATATTCTTTTTGGCGCGGATTTTTTTACCCGGCTCTAAGGACTCCACGGCATCAATATAATATATTGGAAAACGATTTGGGATTAAAGCCATAACCTCTTGTACGTTTAACTCGCTCATTAGATTTCCTCCTTTGTTGCTGAATAGATTCAGCTTACGGAGCCAAAAATAACACATCTCAATCAGTGAGCAAAGTTTTTTGCTTGTATCACAAGAGAAAATCTGGATCGTTGTCGCTGGTCATTTTCCCTTTGAGCCAAGCACACCCCTTTCATCAATAGACCAAGAATATGGACCAAGAACTCTCATCGCTAATTATCTTCCTTGACAAGAAATCTTTCCTGCTAAAAACGGAGTGATTCCTCTTCTTGATTTTTTAAGAGATGATTTCATTTGAATCCATCGAAAAAGTTTCTCTTAAGAATCAGACAAACATGAAGGAGCTGGAAACTTCTGCTATAATGAAAAAAAGTCTATTGGAGTTGAAAGTATGGAATCAGATTTCAGACAAGATCTAGAAATCCGCCCCTTGGGTCCCGAACACGTGCAACAATTTAATGAATTATTGGCTTATGTTTTTCAAATCACCGATGCGGACATTGAAGAAAGTGGCTATGATAGTAAAAAGGAAATGATCAAATCCAAACAACCAATCTTGGATTTGTCCAAGGTCTTTGGCTGGTTTCACCAGGATCAGTTAATCAGTCAGATTGCCATTTATCCTTGTGAAGTCAATATCCACGGAACTAGCTACAAAATGGGAGGGGTCACCGGAGTAGGTACCTATCCGGAATATGCTGGTCACGGTTTAATGCAAGAATTGATCCGGGTGGCTTTGAGTAATATGCGAGAAGATGAGCAGTGGATTAGTTATCTATATCCCTATAACATCCCCTACTATCGTCGCAAAGGCTGGGAAATTATGAGTGATAAACTCAGTTTCAAAATCCGCGACACCCAGTTGCCAAAACCTGTCACCGTCTCGGGAACGGTGGAACGTAAAGGAGTCACTGATGCCGATGTTTACACGGTTTATAATCAGTTTGCGGCTGCCAATCACGGTGCCTTAACCCGCTCAAGCTTTCACTGGGAAGAATACTGGCGTTATGAAAATGAAGAGGAACGGACTGCCGCGATTTACTATGATGCCCAAGGGAAGCCTCAAGGGGTACTCTTTTATTGGGTAGCCGAAGAAGTCTTTCATATTAAAGAGATGTTTTATTTAAATCAAGAGGCTAGAAATGGTCTCTGGAATTTCGTCTCCGCTCATTTTTCGATGGTCTATTGGGTCAAAGGGGATATATATAAAAATGAACCCTTAGCTTTCTTGTTGGAGGACAGTCAGATTAAAGAAACTATCGAGCCTTACTACATGGCCCGAATCGTGGATGTCGAGCAATTTTTGGCACAATTTCCCTTCACCGCTTTTGACCAGAGTTTTCATTTTCAGGTGACTGATCCAGTGGCTACTTGGAACAATGATAATTTCTCTCTCACTTGGTCGGCAAAAGACAATCGCGCCCTCGTCACCCGCGAAGCTTTGGGTGAAGCGGTCGTTCTTGATATCCAGACTTTAAGTTGTCTGTTGATGAATTATCGCAGAGCCTCTTATCTGGCTCGCATTGAACGCTTAACCACAGATGCTCAAACCTTGAAAACTTTGGAGCATATCATCCCCGATACCGAAGCTTATTTTAGCGATTATTTTTGATGAAAACGAAAAGAGAGGATTGGCAAATGCTGCCTATCCTCTCTTTTATTGGTTTATTCTTCCACTAATGCTTCATTTTGAAAGACTAGCTGATTGTCCAACAGATGAATCGTCACTTTCGTTTTCGGCATCACCCGACCAGAAACAATCTCTTTAGCCAATGGTGTTTCCAACTCACGAGTGATGAAACGACGCAACGGCCGAGCACCATAAGCTGGTTCATAAGATTTTTCTGCGATCCAAGTACGGGCGCTATCGTCTATTTCCAAATAGATTTCTTGGTTTTCCAAGCGACGGGAAAGTTGTGCGATAATCTTGTCCACGATTCCTTTGACATTTTCCAAAGAAAGAGGGGTAAACAAAATCGTATCGTCAATCCGATTCAAAAACTCTGGTTTGAAGTGGCCTCGCAATAAGGTCATCACTTGTTCTGAAATAGTTTCTGGGATCTTCCCATCGGCAGTTACCCCTTCTAGGAGCAGTTGTGAACCGATATTTGAGGTCATGATCAAAACGGTATTTTTGAAATCGACAACTCGGCCTTGTGAATCTGTCAAACGACCGTCATCCAAGACTTGCAACAACAGATTGAAGACGTCGGGATGGGCTTTTTCGATTTCATCCAACAAAACGATCGTGTAAGGATTGCGTCGGACCGCCTCAGTTAATTGGCCTCCTTCTTCATAGCCCACATAGCCTGGAGGTGCCCCCACCAAACGACTGACCGCGTGTTTTTCCATATACTCACTCATGTCAATCCGCACCATGTGGTCTTCCGAATCAAAGAGGTTTTCAGCCAAAGCTTTAGCCAACTCCGTTTTACCGACACCAGTTGGCCCTAAGAATAGGAATGAGCCTAATGGTCGATTCGGGTCTTGTAAACCCGCCCGTGCCCGGATAACTGCATCACTGACTGCATCGACCGCTTCATTTTGACCGATTACGCGATTGTGAAGGGTCTCATTGAGTTTCATGAGTTTTTCCCGTTCCCCTTCCACCAGCTTGGTCACGGGGATACCGGTCAAGCGTCCAACGACAGTGGCAATCTCGTTTTCCGTCACCGATTCTTGAACCATTTTCAAATCATCTTTTTGGGCTTTGTCCTCTAATTGCGCCAATTCTTTTTCCAATTGAGGAATTGTACCGTGCCGCAAGACTGCTGCTCGTTCCAAATCGTAATTGTTTTCGGCATCTTCCAACTCGTGGCGTGCTCGATCAATTTCTCCTCGTTTAGTGGAAACGGCATTGACTTCTTCTTTTTCCGTCTCCCACTGCATCTTCATAGCGTTGGCTTCTTCTCTAAGTTCGGCCAATTCTTCCTGCAAGGTTTCTAAACGTTTTTTCGAGGCATCGTCGGTTTCTTTCTTCAACGCAGCTTCTTCAATTTCTAACTGCATCAAACGACGGGTTACTTGGTCCAATTCAGTCGGCATCGAATTCATTTCCACACGAATCGTCGCACAGGCTTCATCCACTAAGTCAATCGCCTTATCCGGTAAAAAGCGGTCGGTAATATAACGATCTGATAAGGTTGCTGCCGCTACCAAAGCATTGTCATGAATATTTACGCCATGATGGATTTCAAAACGTTCCTTTAAGCCTCGCAAAATGGAAATGGTATCTTCCAAAGTTGGTTCTTTCACCAAGACTTTTTGGAAACGACGCTCTAGGGCTTTATCTTTTTCCATATATTGGCGATATTCATCCAAAGTCGTCGCACCGATGGTATGAAGTTCACCACGAGCCAGCATCGGTTTCAATAGATTTCCCGCATCCATGGAGCCTTCTGTTTTGCCAGCACCTACGATATTATGGATTTCATCGATAAAGAGTATGATGCGTCCATCTGATTTTTTAACTTCTTGCAACACAGCTTTCAAACGTTCTTCAAACTCACCACGGAACTTGGCACCAGCGATCAACGCTCCCATATCTAAAGAAAAAATCGTCTTGTCCTTCAAATTTTCAGGAACATCTTTTCGCACGATTCGTTGGGCTAACCCTTCGACGATAGCGGTTTTACCCACACCAGGCTCACCGATTAAAACAGGATTGTTTTTCGTTTTACGACTCAAAATCCGGATGACATCGCGGATTTCTTCATCTCGACCAATAATCGGATCCATCTTGCCATTTTTGACTTGTTGAACGAGGTCCACCCCATATTTTTCTAAGGCTTTGTATTGTTCTTCTTGATTTTGTGAGGTCACTTTTTCCCCTCCCCGCATCTCTTCTATATTTTTACGAATTTCTTTTTCCGTCAAACCTTGACTGGTTAAGTATTTGGTCAAAGAAAAGTTTTTAAGCTTCATCAAAGCCAAGATCACGATTTCTGTTGATAAAAATTCGTCTTCAAAACCTTGACGTAGCTGATCTGCTTCTTGCAATAAGCGATACAAATTTTGACTCATCGATTGACCGTATTGGACATTGCCACCTTCAATCGTTGGGTATTCATCCAATAAACGATCGACTTCTGCTTCAAAAGCCTCCACGTTTAAGCCGGCATCGGTATAAAAATTACGCCCAAAATGATTGGCTTGTAGAAAAATTTTCCACAGGTGGAGAATATCGATTTCTTGGTGGTGGCGAGTCACTGCGATTTGTTGTGCCTCAGCTATGGCTTCTTGTAAAGTCGTTGTCATTTTTTCAATGTTCATTACTTCACGCCCTTTCTAGCATGTTCAGTTGGTGATTGAAAAGAGCCTAACGAGACCCCTTGATTCACCAAAAAGCTCTGAGCAGATTACTCAAAGCTAGTAATTGTCATGAAGGATAAGGTTGCACCCAACCTTACAAAAATTAGTATACTCTTTTGGTCAACATTGGTCAAACATTTACACTTACTTTTACTATTCTTTTCATCTGTAAAACAACCGGTCCCTTAAGTTTCTTCCTTCCCCTCATCTTCTTTACTTTCCTGAATCTCCGTCTGAATCTTCCGTCGCTGACTTACCAAAAAATACCCAAATCCAATCAAAAAGGGCCAGACATATGATGCGAAACGATACAAAAGCAGTGAACTAACCGCATCGACAGTTCCTACTAAGGGTTTAAATAAGAGCAAATAGACAAACTCAAAGGACCCAATTCCCGCTGGTGTAGGGATTGATCCGGCTAAAATCACTGCGAAACTCGTCAACCCAAAAGCTAAAAAGAAATTCAACTCCGGGTGTTTTGGTGCCAGTACCAAGTAAGGGATGACAAACCAGAAAACCACTTTCAAAAGATTCAACAAATAAATACGAAAGATTAACGGCCGCTCTAGTAGGATACTGTCCACAGCTTCTCGCAATGAATAGATTTGCAAGTTGATCTTATCCACGGCATTCTGAAATTGTTTGCGTTTCATAAATTTATTGCTAAATTTGACAAACAAAACCTGAAACTTCAGACTCAAGGTTAAAGATAACAACACCGCAACAATCACAAAAGTCACAACCATGGCAAATAAAACTAGCCAGAGAATCAGCGGTCGTACTCCTTGGAAGAAGACCAGCTGCAGGATCAGACTGATCAAGGCCCAGGTAAATAAGGCGACCTTATACATCACCATGTGCAGCGCGGTGACCCCGACTCCCTGAGATAGACGCAATCCCTTGCTATGATAAAAATTGACCTCCGCCACTAAAGTTCCTGCGCCGAAAGTAACCAAACGATAAAAAGCAGCGTAACACATAGCCAGAGCCCCATCGCCTCTGCTAAACGTTTTCTGAAAGCTTCCCGCCATCTTTCGCAGGTTTTCCCCCTCGACTAGTATGTACAGGCTTCCACAAAGAATCACACCTCCTACTATCAAAGGTGGTGTCTGAAATAATTGTGCCAAAATATCTCTTAAGGAATTTTTGATCAAATAACCCAAAATAATAAATATCCCAATCACAAATAGAATATTTAGCAGGGCCTTTAGTGCCGCTCGCTTTTTCATAGTTTACTCCTCAATATGCAAGGCCTGCCCCGCTTTTTTTGACTTTACCTGAAGTAATACCAAACCACGCCTCCGATTGCGAACAGCAACCCTAAGCTAAAACAGATCGTAAAGTATACTTTTCGTGTTTTGTGGTGAAAGACTTGCTGACCGAGAATCCCACCTAAACCGCCACCAACTAATCCTAATAATAGAAGCGTTTTTTCAGAAATCCGCCAGCTATCCATCTTTGCTTTCAGTTTATCTAAGCCCATTAATAAAAAAAGACTGATATTGACAATGATTAAATAAATTGCTAATGGGTGTTGTTTGATAAAGTCCATCTCAACCCCTCCATTCTCTATTAAGAATAACGCAATTAAGGCGTAACCGTAAAGCTTTAGGGTTTCATCCCCTTCGCTAGGTCACGTTTTATTCCTTAGTTCCAAAAATGGCTTTATTTTCAGCAAGCTGACCACCGGCTGCTAAACTTGAGTAAAAAAGTCGGTTGCCTTGTTTTCGATAAATTTCTCGGGTATAGGAGCAGTAAATGCTAACTATAGAGCTTACCTACAATAGGACTAACCGATTTTGTTGGTAAACTTTTTTATCACTTATTGAATTACGGTATTCTAGTCAGCGTTTGAAATTTATAGGAATTGAAAAGAAGCTGATCTTCCAATAAAAAATATTGGAGGATCAGCTTCTTTTACTTGCTTCTCACGTATAGTAACGTTCAATTTCTGCAGGCGAGACTGAGGGTTTTGTCACAACCCCTTCAGTCACATTTTTAAATTAATCCAAACCAATCTCTTCACGAACAACGGCTGCAATTTTCTCAACATAGTAGGCTACTTTTTCATCGGTTGGTGCTTCAGCCATTACCCGGAGTAAAGGCTCGGTACCGGAAGGGCGGACTAAAATGCGACCTTCACCATTCATTTCAGCTTCCGCTTCTGCGATTACTTTAGCAATAGCTGGTACTTCCATCGCTCCGTCTTTGTTAGACACGCGGATATTTACCAATTTTTGCGGATAAATTGTCACTTCACTAGCCAATTCAGAAAGTTTTTTTCCGGTTTGCTTCATGATGTTCAACAGTTGGATCCCGGAAAGCATCCCATCACCAGTTGTATTGAAATCCAGGAAGATCATATGACCGGATTGTTCCCCGCCGAAGTTGTAATCATTTTTACGCATTTCTTCGACGACATACCGGTCGCCAACTTGCGTGATCACATCTTTCAAGCCAATATTTTCAACGGCTTTATGGAAACCCAGATTACTCATAACTGTGGTTACAATAGTAGCTTGTTTCAAGCGTTTTTTCTCAGCTAAGTATTTCGCACAGATATACATAATCTTATCGCCATCCACGATATTTCCCAGTTCGTCTACAGCAATCACACGGTCGCCATCACCATCGAAAGCCAAACCAGCATCTGCTCCTTTTTCAACTACAAATTGAGCTAAGGCTTCTGGGTGAGTCGAACCGACGCCATCGTTGATATTCAGGCCATTGGGTTTTGTCCCAATCGTGAAAAATTCAGTTTCCAGATCAGCAAACAAACGATTCACGGTGGTGGCAGTCGCTCCATTTGCTGCGTCTAGACAAACCTTCATTCCAGCTAAATCTCCTGGGATAGTCTGTTCTAGAAATTGAGAATATTTCAATAGCCCCTCTGGAAATTCTTCCACGGTCCCTAAGCCTTCCGCCGATGGTCGTGGGAGCAAATCTTCTTCGGCATCCAACAAAGCTTCAATTTCCAGCTCTTGCTCATCTACCAATTTGAAACCATCTCCACCAAAAAACTTAATGCCGTTATCTTGGGCTGGATTGTGAGAAGCTGAAATCATGACACCGGCACTGGCTTTTTGGACACGAGTCAAATAAGCAACTCCGGGTGTGGAAATAACGCCTAATTGAAAGACCTCAATCCCCACTGATAACAAACCGGAAATCAGTGCGGTTTCCAAAAGTTGTCCAGAAATTCGCGTGTCGCGGCCGACTAAAACCCGCGGACGCTTATCGCTATTTTCGTGTTGACTTAAGACATAGCCTCCACAACGACCTAATTTAAAAGCCAATTCCGGCGTCAATTCTACGTTTGCTTCGCCTCTGACACCATCAGTTCCAAAATATTTTCCCATATTCTTAATACCCCTCGTTCATTTTCATAATTTGTGTATTGTAAATTGCTCCAAGCTGTCTTACTAAAGCGCCACACTCAAAAATCAAGCAGCGCTAGCTTTTACTTACTAGTTTGCCCATTGTAACAGATGCATCAATCCTGATCGACTAGATGCTTTTTGCTATTTCATTTCAGTAGAAGAGGATTCGTCAGCATCATTGACTGCCATTTGGAGAGAATCTCCTTGACTGGTAGTTTGACTGGGCCCTTGAGCAGTTTGACTGCTCTCACTAGTGGTTTCAGTTGAGGAACTAGTGGAGACTTCAGACTCCTCACTAGTCGTCTTACTGGCTGAATCATCAGCGCTCTCTGATTGCTCAGTGGTTGTTTCTTCATCTGTACTTGTAGATGTAGTACTTGGTTTTGTCTGTTCCTCGCTCTTGCCACTATCTACAGCTGAGCTACTAGGCGTACTGCTACTTGGCATCAGCCGCGGAGAGATAGTCACCGTCACTTCGGTGGGATCGACAGTCAAACCACTTTCCACTGGAACATGGACTTTTTGTTTTGTTTCTTTGGTAATGCCGGAAACATCCACCGGTACGGCAATACTTTCGATGGTGTCCAATTTACTTTGCTCGCCACCAATAATAGCCGTATTTTCAGCCAAAGATAAATTATAACTGGCGACATTTGAAGCCTGCTTTCCCGTTTGTTCTGGGTAAAGGTAGACTTGCTTTTGTGGTGCTGTTACGGTGATATTCACGGTCACTTCTGGCGGATCTGCCACGACGCTTAAGACGTTGCCTTCTTTATCCATAGCTTGAACTCGCACGGTTTCTTCAAGGTTGTGGTCGGTAAGCTTCGTCGGATCCACCGTCGCCACCAAGCGATCGATTTCGGCTAATGTTTGGGAGCCAGTTGTGATATTCACCTTCTCAGGATTTACTGCCACACTATCAACGGTAAAACCACTTTCCAAATTACTGGTTGAATAAGCGGGTTCGACTGGCATTTCAGCACTGGTGCGGCTTTCAATAGTTACAGTAATTTTGGTTGGTTCAATGGTACCGGTCACGGCGGAACTCATATTTTGAATTCGCAGCTTGACTTCATGGGTGCCTTCCCCTAGACCAGTCAAATCAGCAATGACTTGAAAGCCTCGGGTGTCAGCATTGGCTTCAGTGTTTAGTTGGATTCGATTGATACTGGATAGCTTCACTGCCACAGTTGGATTGTAGCCGTGAATATAATACTTTTCATCATCGTACAACGCCTCAATGCGCACATTGTTAACCGTCTCTTCAAAGGATTCTGTCGTGACAGTTGAGCCACCAATCGGCGACTGGATAGCGCGACCATTGGCGTTGAAGAAGAGGATTAAGGCAAAAATGAAAGCCACCACACCATACATCAAGTTGCTCCGTAATTTGGGTTTAATCATTTTTTCCCTCCTCCTTTCGTCACGCCATCGATGAAGGATTGCAGAAGGTTGCGCTTGCTGTCCGTTTTTTCTTCTGGAATTAACTCACGGTTCAAGGTGTCTAAAAATTCCTCTTGCGTAAGTCCAGGGCGCAGTTCATTGTTTAAAGTGATACTGACATCACCGGTTTCCTCAGAGACTACCACTGTCAAGGCATCACTGACTTCACTGACCCCTACTGCTGCCCGATGCCTAGTCCCAAATTCTTTTGGAATCAGCATACTCTCCGAAAGAGGGAGATAAGCACAGGCTACGGCAATCTTATCTTGCCGAACAATCACCGCACCATCATGAAGGGGCGTGTTGGGAATAAAAATATTAATCAGTAACTCACCGGTAATATCCGCATCTAGTGGGATGCCGGTTTCGATATACTCTTCCAAACCAGTATTGCGTTCGATGGTTATCAAAGCTCCGATACGTCGCTTGGACATATACTGTACGGCTTTTTCCAACGCTTTGATCAACTTTTCTTCTTCTCGCTGTTCTTGCTTAGAGGTCTTAAACAAGGTGCTGCGACCGAGATGTTCCAACCCCCGCCTGATTTCCGGTTGGAAAATCACGATCGCGGCTATCACCCCATAGGTAATAATCTGATCCATCAACCAAGACAAGGTGTGTAGACCAATCAACTCAGCAGCAAAGCGAATCGCAATGAAAATCGCCACTCCTTTAAAAAGCTGAATCGCTTTGGTGCCCCGGACAAGCTGGATAAGTTTGTAGATCATATACCAAACGACCAAAATATCCAGAACATTCACTAGAAAACTTACGGAAAAAATGTCAGTACTAAAAATCTCTTTCCAATATCGAAAATCGAAAAATTCCGTTAAATTAAAAGACATAGGCAGACTCCCTTTGCACAGATATTTCTTAAACAGTATAACATAATCTTGAAAAGTTGATGGAGTTTTCATTTAAAAAGCCTAATGAAGCCAACAATTTCTGAGATTCCGCTCAGTGTCAATACAAGAACGA
Organism: Enterococcus diestrammenae; assembly: GCF_049384045.1. Lineage (NCBI taxonomy): Bacteria > Bacillati > Bacillota > Bacilli > Lactobacillales > Enterococcaceae > Enterococcus > Enterococcus diestrammenae. The sequence goes on along the minus strand of NZ_JBMRGR010000005.1, from coordinate 102,235 downwards.
ACGCCTTCAAGTCACGAAGATGGCGATGAAGGCGCAAATCGTCGCATCCAGACAATAAAATCACAATCCTTTGCAGGCTCTTTATAAATCAGTTAGACTAAGAGAAAGAAATAGACCAATTACAAGGAGGAACCCATGGATATCACCATTATCAAACCGCAAGCAACCAACAAGACAGATGGCATCAAAATCGGCAACCCACAAGCACCTCACCTGCTATTGGAGTTTCTTAATCTTCGTTGTCCTTACTGTCGCCAATGGTATCAAAAAGCCAATCCCCTGTTAACAGAAGCTGTCGCTACCGGTCAACTTTACCGCGTCATTAAATTACTAGATAAGGACAAAGAAAGCTTGCAACGAGGCAATGTCATGCATCAGTTTGTTCCGAAAGATGATCCGGAAGCAACACTGGCAGCTATCGAAAAAATCTTTGAAACTCAAGACACCTGGGGCACCCTCTCTCTAGAAGAGGTGGCGGAATTTGCCCAAAACCAGCTAGAACTCGCGCCAGCTCAGGACCTACACACATCAGCAGCTATCCAAAAAGAAGCGGCATCAGCCAGAATTCAATTCGTACCAACTTTGATTTTAGACGACCATATTTTTGATGAAAGTATTGAAATCGCCGAATTATCCACCTATCTTGATTAAGCCTAATAATTTTTTAAGTATCATAAGAAAACCGGTTGGTCATGTTTCCGGTAAGTGCCTCGGGTTGTAGTGGACCGGTAAATGCCAACCAAAGACCAGTTGTCATTTTGCTAGCTCAGTTTAGTGACTTCTGCTAAAACTTATGATTCCTTAGTGTATAACAAAAGAAGCTTATCTCCTTTTTCGGGAAGATAAGCTTCTTTTGTTAACGATTTTCACGTAATTGATCCGCAAATTCGTTGATTTTACGAATGCGGTGATTGATGCCCGATTTTGAGATTGCCCCAGAAGGAATCATCTCACCCAATTCTTTTAAACTCACCTCAGGATGCTCCATACGCAATTCGGCAATCTCTTGCAGTTTTTCTGGTAATGCTTGCAGGCCAACATGATTTTCAATAAAGCGGATATTCTCAATCTGTTTAGAGGCCGCATCGATAGTTTTATTCATATTAGCGGTTTCGCAGTTCACCAAGCGATTGACGGAATTTCGCATATCTCGCACAATTCGGACATCTTCAAACTTCAACATGGAGTTGGTCGCCCCAATCAAAGTCAGGAAATCAGCAATTTTTTCCGCCCCTTTTAGATAGGCAATGTAGCCGTTGCGCCGCTCCAAGGTACGAGCATTCAAATCATAGTAATTCAGCATATCGCAAATATCTTGGTTATGTTCTTCATATAAAGAATAAATTTCTAAATGGTAACGACTGGTCTCAGGATTATTAACCGAACCAGAGGCCATAAAGGCACCTCGCAAGTATGAGCGCATTTTTTGAGCATTTCCCATGATTTCATTGGAGACATGACTATGGAACATCATCCCATCCATGATATCCAACTCTGTCAAAACTCGCTCAGTATCTTGCTTCAGGCGTACGATATAGACATTATTTTTCTTCAGTTTCATCTTGCGGCGCACCAATAATTCACTACGAACATCGAAATGATCCTTCAATAACGTATAAATCCGACGAGCAATCGCAGCATTTTCAGTTTGTACATTCAAGACAAATTGATGATTGGTCAAGCTCAAGGAACCATTCATCCGGATCAAAGCAGCTAGCTCAGCCTTGGCATGTTCCCGATGGACTTCAAGCCCCGTCAACTCTTTTTTGACATCAGCAGCAAAAGACATCGATGACTCCTCCTTTCTTTTCAGATTCGTTCATTTACATTAGTGCACCGATTTTGCACCGTATAAAATCGTTAGTAATTCTTCCACGACTTTATCCCCATCATGGAAAACACCACCGTCTCGCAATTTCAAGAAATCGGTGGAAACCACTCGGCAATTTTGTGCCCGTAAACCTTTAAAATCATGTTTTACTTGGACCAAATACTCATCATAGACCTCAAAATCCATATAGCCTTCTGGGACTTTTTCGGTGTTAACCAAGACCGTATTGATGAAATTATCTTGCAGATGTTGATGCAAGACCTCTACGTGATTGGCATCGGTAAAGTGCTCGGTTTCCCCTTTTTGGGTCATAATATTGCAGATATAGACCGTTTCCGCTTCAGTTTTACGGATGGCTTCCCCGATTTCAGAAATCATCAAGTTCGGCAAAATACTAGTAAACAAACTCCCAGGACCTAAAACCAACATGTCCGCTTCCATAATCGCTGTAACCACTTTGCGAGCTGCTTTTGGCTCATGTCCTCCTTCTTGATTACGGACAAAGACATGATCAATCGTTTTACGATCGCAGGCGATTTTTGATTCTCCAACAGCTTCCGTCCCATCTTTAAAGACGGCATGTAAGACTAACGGTTTTTCACTGCTAGGATAAACATGTCCATCCACATGCATCATTTTGGTCAATAGTTGGACTGCATCATAGGTACTCCCTCGCATTTCTGCAATGGCCGCAATAATCAAATTTCCTAAGGCATGGTTAGCTAAAAATTTATCTTCTTTATTAAACCGGTATTGAAAAATATCCGAATACAATTTTGGCATATCCGACATCGCCACTAAGACGTTGCGCAAATCACCAGGAGGGGCCATGGCGATGGATTCTCTAATCTCACCGCTGGAACCGCCGTCATCAGCTACCGTGACAATGGCGGTGATTTCAACACTTTCATTGCGAAGACTTTTTAAGATTACTGGCAACCCAGTCCCGCCACCAATCACTACAACTTTCGGTTTGCGAATGCGATAGGTTTTCATCTTCATGAACGATTCACCGTCTCTTTCCGCTTATCTTTGTCGCGATGGGTAATGTTCACCTTGTACTCTTTGGCCAAAGCCTGACCCACTCTCTCTGTCAAAGCTACAGAACGATGCTGCCCACCTGTGCAACCAATCGCCACGGTCAGACTGCTTTTGCCTTCCTTGACGTAACCTGGCATGATGGCTTGCAACAGACCGATGAAGCGTTCGTAAAAATCTTCTGTTTCTGCAGAAGACATGACATAGTCGTACACCGGTTGATCCATCCCTGTCAAAGGTCGCAGTTCTTGGACATAGTGGGGGTTTGGCAAAAAGCGCACATCCATCACGATGTCGGCATCTATCGGCAAGCCATATTTAAAACCAAAGGAAACCATTTCGATCCGAAAACCTTGTGTTTCAGAAGTCTTGAATTGCTCATTGATCCGTTCCCGTAACTGCCGTGGTGTCAACGTAGTGGTATCAATTACCATCGTAGCCTTGGTTTTCAAATCTTCCAAGATGGCCCGCTCTTTCCGAATCCCTTCTGTAATCAGCCCGTCCATCGCCATTGGATGGGTCCGGCGAGTTTCCTTGTAGCGAGACACGAGTTCTTCATCGGAAGCATCCAAAAATAGGACTTGGGTATCAATAAAGTTCGTATTTTCAATATCGATTAACATACTTTGGATTTCTTCAAAAAAGGACCGGGATCGCAAATCCACCACTAATGCAATTTTGGTGATTTTTCCGGATTCCTTGATGAGTTCCCAAAACTTTGGAATCAAAGAAGGTGGCATATTGTCGATACAAAAAAAGCCCATATCTTCAAAGCTTTGAATAGCTACTGTCTTTCCAGCCCCACTCATACCGGTAATAATGACTAATTTTAAATTTTCTTGCATGGTTCTACCCCTTTCTTAAATAAAGGTGCTGATTTTCATCTAAAATTTACAAATCAATTTTCGTAAGTAAACGAAGGCTATCGCAAAGATTCCTTCATTAATTTTACTGTTCCTCAATGATTATAGCATTCCGGGCGTGTCCTTACTATCATTTTACTGAAATTTACGAAAATACAGCGCTGAATTAGAGCTGGCCAAGGAGCGATAGTCTATACTAGCCCACTCTTCTGTTAAACAACCCTTAAAAAACAGTGGGGCTTGCTTCCAGAGATTTCCTCTGGTGTTGCTGGACCGGTAAATGCCAAGCACGTTTAATTTTTGGCGTTTCCCGTTTCAGTTCAGCTTTTCCTTTCTACAAAGCGACGTTTCACCATTTTTGTGCCGTCGAAAAACCATATAAAATTCTCTAAAAACCTGGTAAATAGGAGTTCACATCATTTTAAACTTATAGGAGTTTAAAATAGCAAAAAAGCGAAACAGATCTGCTAAATCACCTACAGATCGGTTTCGCTTGTTTTAAAAGTTTGCTTCTCTCCCAGGGAGGATCACTGTTTCCCAGCCTTTTCCGCCTGACGATCATTTAGGGCCCGTTCAATGGTACAATCAGCTAAAATCGATTGAGCATCAATGACTTGGTAGGAGTGATCATTGGCAAATTCTTCCATCAAGGACAGCTCGGTACAGCCCAAGACAACACTTTCACAGCCACAAATCTCTACCGCCTCAAACAAAATTTCATAATACAAATCCTTATTCAAAAAATCCTGTTCTTTAATGTCGCGATAAATCAAATCATTGACCTTTTGCTGGAGTTTTGGTTTAGGAATCATGACATCAAAGCCACAAGCCCGCAATTCTTTTTCGTAAACGCCGGCTTTAACACTGCCTTCTGTTCCTAAAAAGGCAACTTTACCACCAGTTTGGCGCCGTTGCAATTCTTTAGCAGCTTCTCTGGGCATGTGTAAAATCGGAATTTTAGTTGCCTCTTGTAAAGTATCAAAAAAGTAATGCGCCGTATTACAAGTCAACACGATAAAGTTCGGTTGTAGCAAATTTTGTTTCGCAATGTCATCTAGCAAATAAGGCAGTGGACTTTCAGCCGTTTCTGGATCGATGATGGCTGCAGTACGGTCTGGCACAGTCGCATGGTTGAATAAGACATAATTTAAGTAATCTTGGTCTTTGTGGGTGACGGTGCGATGATTAAGTATCCGCACAAAGCTTTCGGTAGCCAAGGTGCCCATCCCGCCTAAAATACTGAAGAAATTTTCCACAAATCTTCCCACTTTCCACTTGCTGCTACCAAATATCGTCTAAAAAACGATTGTTTGGCACAGATATTTTTTTAATAGTGTTATCATACCACAGCAAAAGCGTAAAGCAAGGCTTCACGCTTTTGTCAGGATTTACTTTAACAAAGCTTTTACTCCTAAATCCCAGTCCTAAACCAAGACTCGTTTCAAATACTGTCCTGTATAGCTTTCAGGAATAGCAGCAATCGCCTCAGGGGTACCGGTACCAATGATAGTGCCGCCACCAGCCCCACCTTCTGGACCTAAATCAATCACCCAATCGGCTGTCTTGATAACATCCAGATTGTGTTCAATCACTAATACCGTATTGCCAGCATCCGCCAACCGTTGCAAGACTTGGAGCAGGCGGGCAATATCATCAGTATGCAAGCCCGTCGTCGGTTCATCTAAAATATAAAAACTCTTCCCATTAGAATTTTTATGCAGTTCACTAGCCAGCTTCATCCGTTGGGCTTCCCCACCAGACAAGGTCGTGGCTGGCTGACCCAACGTGACATAGCCTAGCCCAACGTCCACAATCGTTTGGAGTTTACGATGAATTTTCGGAATATGCTTAAAGAATTCAACAGCGTCAGCCACCGTCATATCCAAAATTTCTGAAATGTTTTTACCTTTGTAATGCACTTCCAAGGTTTCAGAGTTGTAGCGCTTGCCATGACACACTTCACAAGGCACGTAGACATCTGGTAAAAAGTGCATTTCGATTTTGATGATACCGTCGCCTTTACAAGCCTCACACCGGCCGCCTTTGACATTAAAGCTGAAACGTCCTTTTTTATAGCCGCGTACTTTGGCTTCATTGGTCTTGGCAAACAAATCACGAATATCATCAAAGACACTGGTATAGGTGGCTGGGTTACTCCGCGGTGTCCGGCCAATGGGACTTTGATCGATATCGATGATTTTTTCGATATTTTCGTAGCCACTTAGCTTTTTGTAACGGCCAGGTTTGTTGGAATTACGATTAATTTTTTGTGCCAAGGCTTTTTTCAAAATATCATTCACCAAGGTGGATTTCCCCGAACCAGAAACACCAGTAACAGCAATAAACTTCCCAAGTGGAAATTTCACGGTAATATTTTTGAGGTTGTTTTCACTAGCACCAGCTACCACAATCGCCTGACCATTTCCTTCACGCCGGGTTTGCGGTACAGGAATTTTCTTTTTACCAGAAAGGTACTGACCAGTAATCGAGTCAGGGTTGGCTGCCACTTCTTCGGGTTTTCCAGCCGCAACAATTTCGCCTCCCTGATCCCCAGCTCCCGGTCCGACATCAATCAGGTAGTCAGCTGCCCGCATCGTATCTTCGTCATGTTCGACAACGATTAGCGTATTGCCTAAATCCCGCATCTTTCGTAACGAATCTAATAAGCGATCATTGTCTCGCTGGTGTAAACCAATGGAAGGTTCATCCAAAATATACAAGACACCGGATAAGTTGGAGCCAATCTGGGTAGCCAAACGAATTCGTTGGGCCTCCCCACCAGACAAGGTCCCAGCTGCCCGGCTCAACGTCAGGTAATCCAAGCCAACATTTCGTAAAAAGTTCAAACGATCATTGATTTCTTTAATGATGGGTTTGGCGATGGTTGCTTCTTGTTGCGTCAATGTTAAATGACTTAAAAACGCCAAAGAGTCGCCAATCGCCCATTCGCTGATTTCCCCAATATTTTTTTCGTTTACCTGCACGGATAAGGCTTGTGGATTTAGACGAAAACCGTGACAAGCTTGGCAAGTCAGCTCTGTCATATATAAACGCATTTGATCGCGGGTGAAATCACTATTGGTTTCATGATAACGCCGTTTAATATTGGTGAGGACCCCTTCAAAAGGAACTTCGACATCCCGGACGCCGCCAAAATCATTTTGATAATGGAAGTGGAAAACCTCACCGTTTGATCCTCGGAGAATGATTTCTTGTTGGGCTTCCGGCAGTTTTTCAAAAGGCGTATCCATATCGATACCAAACTTCTCACAAGCTTGTCGCAACAACTCTGGATAATACTGAGAACTGATGGGATTCCATGGTGCAATCGCCCCTTCACGAAGGGTCTTGGTAGGATCAGGAATCACCAAATCCACGTCCACTTCTAATTTAATCCCTAAACCATCACATTCTGGACAAGCGCCAAAGGGAGCATTAAAGGAGAAGAGCCGGGGTTCCAATTCGCCAACAGTAAAGCCACAGTAAGGGCAGGAATAATGCTCAGAAAAAAGCATCTCCTTTTCCCCGATGACATCTACAACTGCATACCCTTTTGCTAGGCGCAGTGCCGTTTCAAAAGAATCAAATAACCGAGAGCGAATCCCCTCTTTGACCACGATCCGGTCGATGACAATCGCGATTTCATGTTTGCGATTTTTTTCAAGTTCCGGAACTTCACTAATTTCATAAATCTCACCGTCTACCCGAACCCGGACATAACCTTCTCGTTGAATCATTTCAAAAACTTTTTTGTGTTGACCTTTTTTCTGATAAACCACTGGGGCTAAGATTTGGATTTTGGTACGTTCAGGCAATGCCATTACTTCATCCACCATCTGTTCCACCGATTGGCTCGTGATTTCGATATGATCATTAGGACAGATGGGATGACCCACCCGAGCATAGAGCAAGCGCAGATAATCATTGATTTCTGTCACCGTCCCGACCGTAGAACGGGGATTTTTGCTGGTCGTTTTTTGATCGATGGAAATCGCTGGACTTAAACCATCGATGGCATCCACATCCGGCTTATCCATCTGGCCAAGAAATTGTCGAGCATAGGCAGATAAGCTTTCCACGTAGCGCCGTTGTCCTTCTGCATAGAGGGTATCAAACGCCAGCGAGCTTTTGCCTGAACCGGATAGACCAGTCACCACCACCAGCTGATCACGAGGAATCGTCACATCAATATTTTTCAAATTATGGGCCCGTGCCCCATGAATTACAATTTTATCGTTTGCCATCTTCGGCCTCCTAAATCACTTTTGCTAGCTTCACTTCAAGCTTAACTGCCGGCTTTTAGTTCCAAAATCGTATCCCGTAATGTTGCGGCGGTTTCGAAGTCCAAGGCTTTAGCGGCATCTTTCATTTCTTTTTCCAGTTTCAAAATCAGCGTTTCCCGATCTTCACTGGACATATCTTCATAATCCGCCAATGTTTGATAAGTATCGCCATCTTCAGCTACCTTAGTGATGGCTATCAAATCACGAATCTCTTTAATAATCGTCTTCGGTACAATGCCGTGTTCTTGATTGTATGCCTCTTGGATACTACGACGTCGGGCCGTTTCTTCGATGGCTTGTTTCATGGAATCCGTTTCTTTATCGGCATACATGATTACCTTACCTTCTGCATTACGAGCCGCTCGGCCAATGGTTTGCACCAACGAACGAGTACTTCGCAAAAAACCTTCCTTATCAGCATCCAATATCGCCACCAAAGATACTTCTGGCACATCCAACCCTTCCCGAAGTAAGTTAATACCGACTAAGACGTCAAACTCACCGAGGCGGAGATTGCGAATGATTTCTGTTCGTTCCAAAGTTTTGATATCACTGTGAAGATACTTGACTTTAATACCTAGTTCTTTCATATAATCCGTCAAGTCCTCTGCCATCTTCTTGGTCAAAGTAGTGACGAAGACCCGTTCATCTTTTTCTGCTCGCTCATTTATTTCTCCAACCAAATCATCAATCTGCCCCATGATTGGTCGCACTTCAATCACCGGATCCAACAAACCGGTTGGTCGAATAATTTGTTGCACCACCGTATCTGTCTGTTCGGCTTCATAAGGTCCCGGAGTCGCCGAGACATAGACAATCTGGTTGACATGTTGTTCAAACTCTTCCAAGCGCAACGGCCGGTTATCCAACGCAGAAGGCAAGCGGAACCCGTAATCCACCAACATCTGCTTTCGAGAGCGATCTCCGTTGTACATCCCGCGGATTTGGGGCATGGTGACATGGGATTCATCGATGACAATCAAAAAATCCTCTGGGAAGAAATCCAGCAAAGTATATGGGGGTTCTCCTTCTTTACGGCCATCCATATGGCGGGAGTAGTTTTCGATCCCCGAAGTATAACCCATCTCCCGTAACATCTCGATATCGTAATTGGTGCGTTGTTCCAAGCGCTGGGCTTCCAATAGTTTATTGTCGTCTCGTAAGACTTTTAAACGCATCGTCAACTCAGCTTGAATATTTGCAATCGCCTGTTCCAAATGATTTTCATCAGTGACAAAGTGAGTCGCCGGAAAGATCGATACATGCTCTGTCTCTGCTAATATTTCACCAGTCAAAGCATCGACTTCACGAATCCGGTCAATTTCATCACCAAAAAATTCCACCCGCAAGGCTCGTTCGTCCCGAGAGGCAGGAAAAATTTCCACGACATCCCCTCGAACTCGAAAACGCCCCCGCTGAAAATCGATGTCATTGCGTTCAAATTGGATATCAATCAGTTGCCGTAACAATTGATCACGACTGACTTCCATCCCTACTCGCAATGAAACCACTTGTTTTTGGTATTCCATCGGCGAACCCAAACCGAAGATACAAGAAACCGAAGCCACAACAATAACATCATTGCGTTCCAATAAGGCACTCGTTGCTGAATGGCGCAACTTGTCGATTTCGTCGTTGATACTCGAATCTTTCTCGATGTATGTGTCTGAAGACGGTACATAGGCTTCTGGTTGGTAATAATCATAATAACTCACAAAGTATTCCACAGCATTTTCCGGGAAAAACTCTTTAAACTCTCCGTATAGTTGCCCAGCTAAGGTTTTATTATGGGCAATGATCAAGGTCGGTTTGTTGACTTCTTTAATTAGGTTGGAAATGGTATAAGTTTTCCCAGTCCCAGTAGCACCTAAGAGAATCTGGGCTTTTTTACCACCAACCACGCCCTCCACCAATTGGGCAATGGCTTCCGGTTGGTCACCGGCGGGCTGGTATTTGGATACCAGATTAAACTGGCGGGTCGTATCTCGTTCAAACATCACAACACACCCCTTTTTCTATGATTATACTCAGTGTAATCGCTTCGCAGCTAAAAGCAAAACAGGAGACACTTCAACTGTCTTATTGTATCACACCGAACATATTTTCGCTATTTTTAAGTAAGGCCTCTCTGGAAATTTAACAGATACTTTGGAAGTTTACTCCAACCTGTATATGTAAGATAACCTAACATCTAACGTTATCTTCTCAGCAGAAATTACAGAAATTCACAGGATTGTCTTGTTTGGTTTTCCTAAGAACTTTATAATTATCCCTAGAGAATATTTTTTCTTATGGGAAAAACAGTGGCTAAATCAACTTTTTTCTCAAAGAACATTCAAAAATAATGGAGGTTTGAAATATGACACAACACAAACGACTGCTAACAAGAGTTGTCATCTTGTTAGGATTTCTAACATTTCTTTGGGGCAGCCCTCAAGTTTTTGCAGCTGAAACGTACCAAATCGGCACTGACTTGACCTTTCCCCCTTTCGAATTTCAAAACGAGGACAACGAATACATAGGGATTGATATCGATATCCTTCACGCCATTGCCAAAGACCAAGGCTTTGAAGTCGAACTACGACCTCTGGGCTTTGATAGCTCGATTCAAGGCGTTCAGTCCGGCCAATTAGATGGTATGATCGCCGGCATGAGTATCACTGAAGAACGCAAGGCTAATTTTGACTTCAGCGAGCCTTACTTCGATAGCGGGATTCAGATGGCGGTAGCAAAAGATGACACTGAAATCACTAGCTACGAAGAGTTGGCAGGCAAGACCGTCGCTGCCAAAGTCGGAACAGAAAGTGCCACCTTCTTACAAGATAACCAAGAAAAATATGGCTACTCCATCAAAACCTATGATGCGGCTGATGCCTTGTACAATGCCCTTACCAGCAACAAGGTCCAAGCGATTTTCGATGATTTTCCCGTTTTAGGCTACGCTATCAACAACGGCCAACCACTAAAACTAATTGGCGAACCAGAAAAAGGGAACTCCTATGGTTTCGCTGTGAAAAAAGGAACCAATCAAAAACTCTTAGAAGCTTTCAATGCCGGTTTAGCCAAACTCAAAGATAGCGGCAAATACCAAGAAATCATCGATACCTATATCACCACGGCCGCCCCTACCGCATCTAGTGAAAACACCTTTATCGGCTTATTGAAAAACAACTGGCCAATCCTTTTGAAAGGTCTCGGAAAAACGATTGGCTTGGCGGTTCTTTCCTTTGCCTTGGCAACAATTGTCGGTATCATCTTCGGCCTCTTCAGCGTATCCCCAATCAAGGCTCTCAGAGTGATCACCGGCGCTTACGTGGATATCATCCGCGGAATCCCAATGATGGTCTTAGCCTTCTTCATTTTCTTCGGCTTCCCCTTTAATATCCCTGATTTTACCGCCGGCGTAATCACCCTCACCTTAAATGCCAGCGCCTATATCGCCGAGCTAGTCCGTGGTGGGATCAACGCGGTACCAAAAGGTCAGATGGAGGCTTCCCGTAGTTTGGGCCTTTCCCACAGTCGCACCATGCAAAAAATCATTTTGCCACAAGCCGTAAAAATCATGATTCCTTCCTTTGTCAATCAATTTGTCATCACCTTGAAAGACACGACAATCATCTCCGTCATCGGGGTTGCTGAATTGCTTCAAACAGGCCGGATCATCGTGGCACGAACGTCTCAAAGTACCTATACCTACCTGATCATCGCTCTGATTTACTTGATCGTCATTACAACATTAACCCGTATCGCACGGAAACTCGAAAAGAAGGTGGCATAACAGATGGCTGAAAAAATCCAAGTAAACAATCTCGTCAAACGTTACGGAGACAACACCGTGCTTAACGATATTTCGGTCACCATCCAAGAAGGCGAAGTGGTGTGCATCATCGGTCCTTCTGGTTCTGGTAAAAGTACCTTTCTGCGGTGTCTAAACCGTTTAGAAGAACTAACTAGTGGTCACATCATTGTCGATGGCTCCGATTTAATGAGCAAGTCGACGGACATCAATAAAACACGCCAGCACATCGGCATGGTTTTCCAACATTTCAATCTTTTCCCTCATTTGACGGTAGCGGAAAACATCACCTTGGCCCCCGTTGACTTAGGCAAACTCTCCAAAGCTGAGGCCCAAGCAAAAGCCGCTCAGCTGTTGGAAACAGTCGGCCTTGAAGACAAGTTAAACGCCAAGCCAAATAGTTTGTCTGGCGGTCAAAAACAACGAGTCGCCATCGCCCGCGCCTTAGCGATGGATCCAGATATCATGCTCTTTGATGAACCAACATCTGCCCTTGACCCAGAAATGGTAGGGGATGTGCTAAACGTTATGAAAAAACTCGCTCACAAAGGAATGACGATGCTGATCGTCACCCATGAGATGGGCTTTGCCAAAGAAGTGGCTGACCGAGTCCTCTTCTGTGATGAAGGCCGCTTTTTAGAAGATGGCACACCAGAGACAGTCTTCAATAACCCTTCCAACCCTCGAACCCAAGACTTTTTGGACAAAGTGTTGAATATTTAATCGACAAAAGAATAGACAATTTGCTTCCTTAAAAGGTAGCAAGCCTAACGTGAAAAAGCCGAGGACTCTCAAGGTGCATCGAGAGTTCGCGGCTTTTTTATTTTTACCTAGTTCATTTTTTTAAAAGCCGCTAACAAATCAGCTGCTGACATTTTTACCGGCAAGTGGTTGCTAGCTTTTTTGGTAGCTAGGATTCCTGCCACCAGCTCTTTCACTTGATTTGGTTCCAAAGTAAGTCCCAAAGCTTGCAAAGAAACAGGTAAATCCAAAGCTTTTAATAAGCTGTAGTATTCTTCAAACTCTGTCCCTCGTTTTTCGGCAGCCAATTGCAATAACAAACCAACGGCTACCACTTCTCCATGAGTTCTTGGTACTTGCAGGTCTGGATTTCCTTGTAGCACATTGTGAAAAGCGTGGGCTAAACTTAAACCACCATTTTCAAAGCCTAATCCGCTCAATAAAATATTGGCTTCGATTACCGCTTCGAAAGCCGCTGTCAAACGCCCAGCTTCTTGATCTTTAAGAGCTTGTTGACTTTCTGCAAATAAGACAGCACGACATTTTTCGGCAATTCCTAAAGCCGTTAACGTTGGTCTCGTACCCACTGTGTTGCTACTGCCATCTTCCCAAACGGCGCGGGCTTCCACATAGGTAGCTAAACCGTCCGCGATTCCCTGTGCTAGCATCTTGGCAGGTGCCGCAAAAATAACTTGGCTATCCACCAAAACGATGGCAGGATTTGTCTTATAATAATCATATCGTTGAAAGACCCCCGCTTCATCGTAAATCACTGAAATCCTTGACGTGGCAGCATCTGTTGCTGCGGAGGTGGGTAGAACAGCGACATTCACCTGTAACGCCCGGGCCAGCGTTTTCGCCACATCCAAGGCGCCACCACCCCCTAAACCAATCACAAAAAGCTTGCCAAACTCTTTCTCTTTATCTCCCGACACACCAAGCAAATCAGCAACCCAAGCGGTTAGCGTTCCTGCCCGCATCTGCTCTGCGAAGGTCTCCCTTTGACTATCGATAAAAAAGGGGCAGCCATGGATCCCTACCACCGTCAAATTACTTATTAAACTTTTGCCAACTAAATCATAAACATACTGATCGGTAACTACCAAGGCTTGGTTCCCCAAACGGCGCAACTGGCCTAACTGTGTATCAAATGCACCCGGACCTTGAATATATAACTGTGGACTGGCAAATGATCGGATCACCTTTTCATCTTCCTTTCTTCCGAATAAGCAAACAGAGGAGTTAACCCAAGCTTACTGATATGCTCCCAACATAGTAGACACTAGAAAAAACAAAAATTTCTAGTCTACTATGTTGGGAGTTTTTATATGTCAAAAAGAGTAAAGTTTAGTATTGATGAAAAGTTGTATTCCGTTAATCAAGTAATCCAAGGGGTGACATCCAGAAAAGCTGAAGCAAAAAGAATCGGTATCAGTCATAAAACTTTGAATGATTGGCTTCGTAAATTCGAAGAAGGTGGTGCTGGACGACTTCAGGAACTTAGAACTTGGACGAGATACTCAGATGAAACCAAGCTATGTGCTGTCAAAGCCGTCATCGACGGAGGCGAATCCAAAAGGTCTGTAGTCAAAAAGTATGCTATTTCCAGTACCAGTGTTTTGGATAAGTGGATTTCCAAGTATACTAGTGGTGATGAAATCAAATCTACTGGCAAAGGAAGTTCAAAATCTCATATGACTAAAGGCAGAAAAACAGATTATAAAGAACGGATTGAAATCGCACAGTACACTATCGCTCATGGACTTGACTATGATAAGGCAATCGAAAAGTATCAAGTGAGTTACCAACAGGTTTATTCGTGGGTACGGAAATACCAATTGCTTGGAGAAGAAGGTTTGAAAGACGGACGTGGTCGTAAAAAGGATTTAGAGGAACTGACAGAGCTGGATCGTCTAAAACTAGAAAATAAGAAGCTTCAAGCAGAAAAAGAACAGCTTGAAATGGAGGTAGCTGTCCAAAAAAAGTTGCAGGAAATTCGAAATCGATTCAAACACTAGCGTTATCCCGAAAAGAAGAGAAGTTTTTAATAGTCAAAGAGCTTAACGAAGAGCGTGATTGGCCAATAAACCGGCTTTGTAAAATAGCAGCTGTCTCAACGCAGGGGTATTACAAATGGCTCAAACGTATTCCGACTAGCCGAGAAGGAGAAACGCAACACATCGCTGAAGCTATCAAAGAAATTCATCTTGAATGTAAGAAAATCTATGGGTATCGCCGAATGACAGTGGCTGTAAACAAGAAACTGGGAATGCGCTATAACCCCAAACGGATTCGCCGTATTATGCGTATCCTAGGACTCTATTCGGTTATTAGAAGACCCCGTCCTTCTTGGCAACGATCAAACCCTGTTCATTTAGCAGAGAATATTTTGAATCGTAATTTCGACGCTGCCACGGCGCCGAACCAAATTTGGTGTACAGATGTCACTGAATTTAAGTATGGAAATGGGCAGAAATTATACCTCAGTGCAATCGTTGACCTTTGGGATAAATCGATCGTTTCCTATGCATTAAGCCTAAAAAATGATAATGAGATCGTTATGGAAACCTTGATAAGTACCTTTGAAGCAAACATAGGAGCACAACCACTCATCCACAGTGATCGCGGTTTTCAGTACACTTCACATGCGTATAAAAGCTTGCGAGATAAGTACAAATTTACCGCCAGTATGTCCCGAGTATCAAAGTGTCTTGATAATCAGCCAATTGAAAGTTTTTGGGGCACTTTGAAAGCCGAACGTTACTATATGAACAAATATCCGACCAAAGAAGCTTTAATCACGGATGTAGAAGACTATATCCAGTTCTACAATCACGCACGAGTCACATTAAAATACGACGGCCTTACTCCGATGGAAATCAGAAATAAAGCCGTCGCTTAGGGGTTCCTATTAACCTGTAAGAGGAGATAGAGAAATTTCCTTTCTCTATCTCCTCTGAAGGCCAGTTCGAGTAAAACTCGAACAAATCTTTTTTTGTTTTTTTCACTGTCTACTTGACAGGGAGCGGTTCATACCTTGAGCTACTCCTCTATTATTGTTTATTTCTTCTTCCCACTAAAAGCATCTTTCATTTTGTCAAAGAAACCTTCTGATTGTTGTTCATTAAGCTTTGTTCCAGAAACTTCGGCAAAATTCCGCAAAGCTTCCCGCTGTTCATCACTCAAATTTTTCGGTGTGATTAATTTAACTTTAACTTGTTGATCGCCAGTGCCGGAACCTCGCAGTTTCGGCGCTCCTTTTCCTCGCAAACGGAAAACGGTACCAGTTTGCGTACCAGCCGGGATTTTCAGCTTCACATCACCATGGACTGTTGGTACATTGACCTCATCCCCGAGAGCGGCTTGAACAAAATTCAACGGCATTTCATAATAGATTTCCGAACCATCTCGATCGAAAATATCACTTTCTTCCACGCGGAAAATCACATACAAGTCCCCATAAGGTCCGCCGTTTGCACCGGCTTCCCCTTGTCCTGAAAGGCGCATTTGTTGCCCTTCTTCCACACCAGCTGGAACGTTGACTTTTACTTCATGGGCGCGTTTTTCATGACCTGTCCCTTGGCATGTTGGACATGGGTCTTTGATTTCTTTCCCAGTCCCGTGACAAATATCACAAGTTTGACGACTCATCACACGACCAAGCGGTGTTTGGCGTTCCACGTTGATTTGACCGGAGCCACCACATTTAGAACAAGTCACCGGTTGTGTTCCAGGTTTAGCCCCATTACCGCCACAAGTGTGACAAGTTTCTTCTCGATTGTACTTAATCGTTTTTTCCACACCGAAAATGGCTTCTTCAAATTTCAAATTGATCGGATATTGTAAATCTGCTCCTTGTCGTGGCGCATTGGGGTTAGCCCCGCGACCACCACCGGCACCACCAAAGAAGGATTCAAAGATATCTTCAAAGCCCCCAAAGCCAGAGCCACCACCAAAGCCGCCAAAGTCACTATAACCGCCACCAAAACCACCACCACCATAATTGGGATTGGTTCCGGCATGGCCATATTGATCGTAAGCTGCCCGTTTTTGAGGATCACTCAAGATTTCATACGCTTCAGTGATTTCCTTGAATTTTTCTTCGGCATCCGCTTCTTTATTGATGTCTGGATGATACTTTTTGGAAAGCTTGCGGTATGCTTTTTTAATTTCATCATCGGAAGCCCCTTTGGCCACGCCTAGGACTTCGTAGTAATCTCGTTTCTCTGCCATTGGCTTTCCTCCTACTTTTCTACGTCAAACTAGCCATCGCTCATTGACGCAGTCTGTGTCGACAAGCGTATCAAAATCACGAAAACACAACCTGTCAAACGCAATCCTTGAAAGCTGATTCCAGCTTTAATCTGCACTCGTGTATTCTAACATATCTCGAAAGCAAGCTAAATATCTTTCGCAAACTTTTAAGCAAACGTCCCCACCTAACCTTGCAAAAAAGCCAAAGTAATCATACTTTGGCTTTCAAGCGTTTCGGCATAAGCCGTATCAGTCACTTCGTTTGCGAAAAATCAGCTTTCAAGCAAGCGAAAGATTATTTATCGTCGTCGCCAACTTCTTCAAAATCAGCATCGACAACATCATCTGCGCCACCTTGAGCTTGTTGGGCTGCTTCCGGATTTTCTTGCGCTTGTTGTTGCGCAGCTTGTTCATAAAGCTTAACCGTCAAGTTTTGCACGATTTCGTTCAAAGCATCCCGTTTTGTCTTCATTTCTTCCAAGTTGTTCGCTTCAACAGCAGCTTTCAATTCATCCCGCGCATCTTCTGCTTTCTTGACTTCATCTGCATCCACTTTGCCTTCTAATTCTTTCAAAGTTTTATCAACTGTGAACAACAAAGCGTCTACGTCATTGCGAAGATCTGCTTCTTCTTTCCGTTGTTTGTCGGCATCCGCATTGGCTTCTGCATCTTTCACCATGCGATCGATTTCTTCATCGGACAAACCTGAAGAAGATTTGATAGTAATTTTTTGTTCTTTTTGCGTCCCTAAATCTTTGGCAGAAACATTAACGATCCCGTTTTTGTCGATGTCAAAGGTAACTTCGATTTGAGGAATCCCCCGAGGTGCTGGTGGAATATCCGTCAATTGGAAGCGACCAAGGGTTTTGTTATCGGCAGCCATTGGACGTTCCCCTTGTAAAACATGAATATCTACAGCAGGTTGGTTGTCAGCAGCTGTGGAGAAGACTTGTGATTTAGAAGTTGGGATAGTTGTGTTACGATCAATCAATTTTGTGAAGACCGCACCCATGGTTTCAATCCCCAATGACAATGGCGTAACGTCCAACAATACGACGTCTTTCACATCACCAGTGATAACCCCACCTTGGATAGCAGCACCCATAGCGACAACTTCATCTGGGTTCACAGACTTGTTAGGTTCTTTGTTGGTTTCTTTACGAACTGCTTCAACTACCGCTGGAATACGAGTAGAACCACCAACTAAGATGACTTCATCGATTTCAGATTGGTTCAAGCCAGCATCTTTCAACGCTTGGCGAACCGGTGTTTTTGTCCGTTCAACTAAATCAGCTGTGATTTCGTCAAATTTCGCACGAGTCAAAGTCATTTCCAAGTGCATTGGTCCAGCTTCACCAGCTGTGATAAATGGCAAGCTAATTTGAGTAGAAGTCACACCAGATAAGTCTTTCTTCGCTTTTTCAGCAGCATCTTTCAACCGTTGCAAAGCCATCTTGTCAGCGGACAAGTCAATTCCGTTTTCTTTCTTAAATTCAGCTACCATGTAGTCAATGATCTTGTTATCGAAGTCATCCCCACCGAGGTGATTGTCCCCAGCTGTTGACAAAACATCAAAGACGCCGTCACCAAGTTCAAGGATGGATACGTCGAAGGTCCCACCACCAAGGTCAAAGACTAAGATTTTTTCATCTTTATCCGTCTTGTCCATACCGTAAGCCAAGGCTGCGGCAGTTGGTTCGTTGACAATCCGTTCCACTTCCAAACCGGCGATTTTACCAGCATCTTTGGTTGCTTGACGTTGAGCATCATTGAAATAAGCCGGCACAGTGATAACCGCTTTTTCAACTTTTTCCCCAAGGTAATCTTCAGCGAAACCTTTCAAGTATTGCAAGATCATTGCTGAAATTTCTTGTGGAGTATAAGATTTGTCTTCCACTTGAACTTTATAGCCAGCTTCACCCATGTGGCGTTTGATGGAAGCTACTGTATTTGGGTTAGTCACTGCTTGACGTTTAGCAACTTCCCCGACTTGGATTTCACCGTTTTTGAAGGAAACCACAGATGGTGTCGTACGGTTGCCTTCTGGATTGGCGATAATCTTTGCTTCTCCGCCTTCCAATACGGAAACGGCAGAGTTGGTGGTACCTAAGTCAATACCGATAATTTTACTCATAATTAAAGCACTCCTTTGTAAATGTGTTTTTATCGTAATAAATTACGTGAACAACTTGTTTATTGGGCTACGATGACCATGGCTGGTCGCAAAACGCGGTCATGGAGTTTGTAACCTTTTTGAAAGACTTCTACGATGGTATCTGCAGGCAGTTCCTCAGAAGCGGGGACTGTTTGCACACCATGATGAACATTTGGATCATAGGCGGTGCCTTTTGCTGCAGGAATCTCTTCAATTCCTTCTTCCTTCAAGGCGTTTAACAGGCTTTCCAGCACCATTTCCACACCTTTTTTCAAACTTGCTCCTTGATCATCAGTGACTTCAGTCGCTAATGCTCGCTCTAAGTTATCAATGGAAGAGAGCAATTTTTTTGCTAAATCTTGGGAACGGTATTTTTGTAGCATTTCCCGCTCGCTACGATTGCGCTTAGTAATGTTGGCGATCTCTGCTTGCGCCCGCAAGTATTGATCTTCCAACGCAGCTTTCTCAGCTGTTACTTTTTCCAGTTCTGACAATTCATCGCTTACCTCAGCAGACTCAGTCGCTTCGGCATTTTCGCCAGCAACTAAATCTTCTAGTTCTTCAACTTCCGCCTTGAACTCTTGGTCTTTTTTGGACACATCATGACTTCCCTTCTTTAGTTTCCTTAACTCCACTCGCTACTATTGTCCAGCGAACGATAGTAATCCGCCAGTTTTGACGCTAATTCGTGGCGAAAAGCATCAATCAAACCGAACATCTTCGAATAGGGCATGCTGGTAGGACCTAGCAATGCAATGGTTCCTTGACCGTGGCCGTCGATTTCGTAGGTTGCTTGGATCAAGCTCATATTTTGAAAGAGCTGACTACCCAGTTCATTGCCAATCCGAATCTGAATTCCACGATCCTGTGGCACTAGCAATTGACTCAATTTTTCTGAATCTTTCATCAACGTATACATCGTTTTGAAATGATCCACATCTTGAGCTCCCTCAAAATCAAGCATATTCATCCGACCACCGACATAGACCTTCGATTCGAAAGCTTGTCCCAACATGGTATCAAACAAGGATAAGATGCCTTCTGTGGTTTGAAAATACTTATGGAGAATCATTGGGATTTCCGTTCGCAACCGATTATAGACAGTGACTAGCGGTTCTCCCACTAACCGATCATTGATGATTCGGACCATCTTCTCCAAATCTTCCCCACTGATGGCGGCCGGAATGGTAAAGACTTGGCTTTCCACATTTCCTTTATCCGTCACAATCAAGGCGATGACTTGGCGATTATTCAATGGTACAATCCGAAAACCGGTCAATTTTCGGTCTTTGACATCCGGACCTAAAGACAGAGCCGTATAGCTGGTCAACTGAGAAAGAATCGTGGCAGACTGTTGGATAATTTCATTGATTTCATGAAACTCCCCACCAAAAGATTGGCGGATCGTCTGCATCTCCTTTTTAGCGACTCGACTCGGCTGCAACAGATGGTCCACATAGTAACGGTATCCCTCAATCGAAGGAACACGTCCGGAAGAAGAATGGGTTTTTTGAAGGAGCCCTAACTCTTCTAAGGCCTTCATTTCATTTCTGATCGTCGCCGAACTGGCATCGATTCCTTCTTCCATTAGTTTTTTTGAACCAACCGGCTGTCCGGTCTGTGTGTAATGCTGGATGATGAGACGTAGAATATCTTGTTGCCGATTTGTCAACATTTCTATCACCTCTCATTAGCACTCATTAACTCTAAGTGCTAACACGATTATAAATATACCACATTTACTTGAGATGTCAAGAATTTTACATCAAAAATTAGCACTCACGATTGCCGAGTGCTAATTCAAAATTGTACTGAAAAAGAGTGATAGATCAAGCTTTTTAGCTGATTGCTAGCCATGACAGAGTTATCTGAGTCAGCGTCTTCAAAGAATATTCACGCTTTTTTCTAGTTTTGCTAGCTTTTGATTGTTGTTCACGATAATAAAAAGCCGCCACTGGAGATAGCTTCCTCAATAGCGACTTTCCTGTCATTCATCTAATAAAAACTTTTCAAAAATATCGTTCCCAATCAATAACCCTTGTGCCGTCAAACGAACACTGCCATTTTCCACCACTAAATGGCCAGCCTTTGCTTCTGTCGACAGGA
This sequence comes from Enterococcus diestrammenae, assembly GCF_049384045.1. Lineage (NCBI taxonomy): Bacteria > Bacillati > Bacillota > Bacilli > Lactobacillales > Enterococcaceae > Enterococcus > Enterococcus diestrammenae. The sequence continues at coordinate 81,168 of NZ_JBMRGR010000005.1, read as the reverse complement.
CATCCCCATAAACCGATTCCAGAGAACATTGAAATTTTTCCTGGAAGCGTTGGAAGGAAACTCCTTCTTTTAAACGCAAGCCCAAAAACATTTCTTCCTCCATTTGATTTTCGCGAGTTAAGACTTCATTTTCCATCACTGGCAAAATACCTTGACGTAACGGTTTTAAATAATGTTGAATGGGCCCATAATTTTTGTAACGTCGGTTCCCCAGATACCCACTCGCTCCAGCGCCAAAGCCAAAATAGTGTTGGTTATGCCAATAGACGGTATTATGCTTGGATTCATGTCCTGGCAACGCAAAATTACTGACTTCGTATTGCTTTCGTCCAGCTTTTTCCATCGCCTTGATCGTCTCTTCAAACATTTGACCTTCTTCTTCTTGATCTGGTAACTCCAAACGTCCTTGTCGTACCCAATTCATGAACATGGTTTTATTTTCTAAAATCAAGGAATACAAAGAGTAATGGGGCAAATCGAGGTCAAGAGCTCGCTTCAGTGTGTCACGGAAACTAGCCAAACTCTGGCCAGGCAAGGCGTATATTAAATCGATGGACACATTACGAAAATCAGCTTTTTCCAAAAAAGCCATCGTTTGATAGACATCATCTGCCGTATGTTTACGACCAATCTTCTTTAAGAGGCGATCATCAAAAGTCTGTACCCCCATGGACAGGCGATCCACACCATAGTTTTGCATGACCTTCAGTTTGTCCACCGTCAAGTCACCAGGATTCGCTTCTACCGTAAATTCTTCCACTGTCTTCATGGGAAAGCGTTGGACAATCCCTCCCAGTAAACGATCTAGCTGTTGAGCAGTCAGTGCAGTTGGTGTGCCCCCACCGACGTATAGTGTCGGCGCTTGGTCGATGGGCGTCTGGGCCAACTGTAAGTCCATCTCTCTTAACAGTAGCTCAAGATATTCATCCACTGGTTGCCCTTCAAGAAAGACTTTATTGAAGTCACAGTAGTAACAGATATGTTCACAAAAAGGAATGTGAATGTAGGCTGAGATTGCCTGTGAGTCACTTTGAATCATCCACTTCATCCTCCATTTCCTTCAGATTCGCTGTTCAGTCTAGCATTTTCTCAGCAGAAACACAACGATTCGAAAAACTACTATTGTATCGGTCCTGTGAAAATCAGGGTGCTCTGACTTGACGGAGTATTCTCGAATTGTCAAATGAAAGTCGTCCTGGTGTAAAAAACAGTTGCTGCTCTAGTTACCGCTAAGTAAAAATCCCTCAGAGCGACTAACTAAAAAGCAATCGCAAAAACTGCAACCTATTGGGGTACGGCTTTTGCGATTGCTTTGATTTCAGATATTAGGCAAAATAACGCCGAGTTGTTTCAGCATCTGCTTCAAGTTGTTTAATCAAAGCCTGTGCTCCATCGAATTTTACTTGCTCACGAATTAGATGTAGCCAGCGGACACTGACTTGCTCGCCATAAATATCTTGGTGGAAATCTAAAATATTGATTTCCATGGTTAGTTGACGTCCCGCACCGAAAGTATCGTTGTGACCAATCGAACCCATAGCCGGGTAGACGTGACCCCCGACTAAAAACTCACAGACGTAGACCCCTTCCATCGGCAAGCGTGCATAATGACTAAACTTGATATTAGCCGTTGGATACCCTAGCTCTCGTCCCCGAGCTTCCCCATGGACTACGACACCATCGATACTATAAGGATAGCCCAGCAATTGATTGGTCTCCTCCATATCGCCAGCTTCGAGTAATTTCCGAATGCGGGAAGAACTAATTTTTTCCCCTTCATCGGTTTCTTTGGCCACGGTCACCACTTCAAAACGGCCCTTCGCATAACCCGGCAAATGAGCGACATCAGCAATCTCTTTCGGGCCATAGGTGTAGTCAAAGCCGGAAACTGCTACTTTTGCGTGCAGGCCGACGATGTATTGGTCGACAAAAGCTTGAGGACTTAAATGCGCAAAATCCGAAGTAAAAGCGACTTCATAAAGATAATCCACTTTTAGCCAATCCATTAGCCGTTCTTTTTGTGGAAGACTGGTGAGGTACTTTAACTCTTCTTGACCCATCTTTTTAAAAACAACAGAAGGATGATGATTAAACGTCATCACCGCCAAATCCAATCCTAGCTCGTCAGCTTTCTGACGACCAGTATTAATGACTTTTTGATGGCCCCGATGTACCCCATCAAAAAAGCCTAATACTAACACAACATCCTTTGGTGGAATTTGTTGCAAATCATAAGGATGACGAATCTTAATAATTTCCATTTTTTGGTTCCAACTCCGTTCGTAAAACCTTTAAAGGCTTCATACCATCTTTTTCTTTACTATTTGCTTGATAAAGACTAACTGCTTGCCCTTGATAATAAACAGCTACGGGCTGAAGCGGCAGCTGCGACAAACCAAGTTCTTGATAAGACATTCGGCTACCGTTTTTTACCCGTTGCCATGTTCTTTCATCAATGGTGACGCTGGAAAAATCTTTCAAAGCAGCTTCCACTGGCAATAAAATCTCTGTCATTTTTCCGGTCTCAAAAGCTTCCGCTACCTGAGCCAAAGTAACCGCTTGTTCTTTGGTAAAACCACCACTAGCCAGGCGTGTCAAATCGGTCATGCAAGCTGCGACACCTAGGGACGCTCCAGTATCTACTGCCAGCGTCCGGACATAGGTACCTTTCCCACAAACGACACGAAACCGCCAAGATTGAGTTTGCTCCTGTTGGTTCCAAATCGGTTCACTCGTCCGCTGAAATGCCGTAATGCTCACCTGGCGTTTCGGACGTTCAACGCTTTCGCCAGCACGGGCATATTCATAAAGCTTACGCCCCCTGACCTTCACTGCCGAATACATCGGTGGAACCTGGGTAATTTCGCCAACAAAATCCGCCATCGCCCCATCGATTTCTGCAATGGTAAACGGCCGCGTCAAGGGTGTCTCAGCTATGACCTCCCCATAACGGTCTTCGGTGGCGGTGGCATAGCCCAAGGTAATTTCTCCCTCGTAAACCTTGCCATTATCTTGTATAAACTCAATCACTTTAGTCCCTTTCCCAAGACAAATTGGCAAAACACCATCGACCTCAGGATCTAAAGTACCTCCATGACCGATTTTTTTCATATGTAAAATTTTTCGTAATTTAAAAACACAGTCATGACTGGTCATGCCTCGTTCCTTCCACAAAGCTAAGATGCCATCCATCTGCGCCACCGTCCTTTCAACCTTGTTATTATAGCAGAAATTCCTGAGAGAAACCCAGATTTCTGTCCGTTTTCTATCAGAGGTTAAGATTTTAGCAAAATCATCTAGCAAACAGAATCAAAGTTAATCCTGCTCCATTCCAGCAGGCCTTTTCTGAAAAGCCCGCTGACTAAAGTAAAAAAAGCTGCAACCGAAGTCACAGCTTCCCCCAGGCTATTTATGGCAGACAAAAAACCAGCGCCGGCTTTTTTCATTAGGTTCGCTATCAATAAAATCCGCATAGCTTTCCACTGAAGAGAAACCAGCATTTTCTAACATGCGCAGATAAACTTCCTGAGGATAGGTTCGTTCTTGATGAAGCTCGTCTTTGCGTAAAAAGTGTTCGGGAGCCTCTCCGGCAGCCACCTCGTCTTCTGCTACAAAAAAGGTCAGAAAATGTTGGATAGTGTCTGGTTCATCCTGATAAGATTCCCACAAAAAAGCAAAATCATCCGTTTGATAGTGGTAACTATACTCTGGAAAGACTTCGTTGACTTGGTATTGAGAATGCACATCGAAAATGAAGACACCATCTTCTGCCAAAATCTGATAAACTTCATCAAAGACTTGTTGGACATGAAGGGCATCTTCCATGTAACAAATGGAATCAGAGAAGCAAGTCACTGCCTCAAACTCACCAATCCCTACCAGATCCAACATATCTCCTTCTAGAAACTGGATTTCAGCCCCAGCTTCATAGGCACGATCACTAGCAATCATCAGCATTTCTTCAGATAAATCTAGCGCGGTCACCTCATAGCCTTCCTTAGCAAAAGCGACTGCTAAAGCGCCAGTCCCACAAGCTAGCTCCAAGACTTGTTTTTTTGTTCCCAGATGCCGTTTAGAAAAAGCTAACCATTTGTCATAAAGGCTTGTGTCCATCACTTCATCATAGACAAAAGCAAATGTTTCGTAGGCCATCTTAGTCCACGACCCAAGCCGTCAAATCTACCAATGGCGCATCTGACCACAATTTTTCTAAATTGTAAAAAGCCCGCTCACTATTGGAAAAGACATGAACGATTACCTCATTTAAATCGATTAAGACCCATTTTGCGCCATCTTTGCCTTCAATTCGTTTGACTTCGACGCCCGCAGCTTCTTCTTTATCAACGATTTCCTCAATGATAGCATTGATTTGACGCTCACTATTAGCTGAGCAGATCACAAAGTAATCCGCCAACAGCGAAATTTCCCGCACATCCAAGGCGATTAAATCTTCTGCATGTTTACTGTCAGCTGCTTTTACGGCAACTTCCAAAATTGTTTGACTATCTATTTTAGGTCACACTCCTTAAATTTTTCTCTTATTTTTTCGCTACCCAGCGATTATAAGTTTCAATAGATTTGGGATAAATTGGTTGTTCTTGTTCTAATAAATGAAGCAAAGTATGTTTTGCCTCATAGGCGACAGCATCGTCTAGATTGAGCAAGGCAATCTCCCGTGCTTCTTGGACACCAGGGAAAGAACGGCCGGGTTCGATATAATCTGCGACATAAATGATTTTGTCTAACAAAGTCATTTCCGCTGCTCCGGTAGTATGGAGGCGAATCGCTTGTAAGATTTCTTCATCGTCAATGCCTAACTCCCGTTGAACAAAATTTGCTCCCACAATACCATGCCAGATAGCATTATTCCAATTTAACAAATCTAAATCGAAGTTTTCCCGCCGAATCACCATTTGGAACTCTTCGTTGGGCCGTTCCTTCGCATAATCATGCGTCAAAGCAGCGATGGACGCTTTTTCTGGAGCAGCGCCATACTTCTCCGCTAAAGCAACAGCGGTTTCTTCCACGCCTAATACATGTTTGAAGCGTTTGGTACTCATCTGCATCTGTACTTTTTGCATCAACGCTTCCCGGTCTAATGCGGAATAATTGTTAGTCTTCATCCAGATACAACCCCTTTTCCATGATGTATTCCCGGACGGCTTCCGGTACATAATAACGGACAGAACAGCCTTGCGCGACTTTTTTCCGAATCATAGTAGAACTTAAATCCATCGAAGGAACATCGACCCAAATAAGCGGATAGGTAGAGGTTACGGGATAACCCGGCCGCCGCACGCCGACAAACTGCACCAGTTGCATCAATTCATCGATTTTATACCATTTCGGCAAATAGGCCACCATGTCACCGCCAATGATAAAATAATAGTCCACATCCGGATTTTTTTCTTTCAATTCTTTGATGGTATCATAGCTATAACTTTTGCCTTGACGTTGTAGTTCACAAGTCTCAATCCCCAATAAAGGGTTATCTGCCACCGCACGTTCCAACATGGCCAAACGATCCTTGGCAGCAATCGTTTTTTTCTGATCCACATGAGGGGGTAAAAACTCCGGCATCAAAAGCACGCTTTCTAAGCCCAGAGCCCGGCCAACTTGATCGGCAATTAACAAATGAGTCATATGCACAGGGTTGAAGTTCCCCCCTAGCAGACCAACTTGCCGACGACAATTGGCTTGGGTAAGTGGTTTTGCCGTCAAGGTTTGCACGCCATGATTTACTTTTCCTTCCACTTTTTTCACCTCAATCAATAATAGGTCCCAGAAGTCTGATTTGAATCCCTAAATCCCTTTGACTTCATTTGAAATTTTTTGATATTTTTCTTGGGAAGATGGTTTAAAGACCACCAACACCCGACCGATAATTTGCACTACTTGGCAATTGATTTGTTGCTCCAAAACAGTTGCCACTTCTTCTGCGACTTCATCAGTATTTTGCAGTAGGCTCACCTTAATCAGCTCCCGCTTTTCCAAGGCCTCTGCCACCTGCTTGATCATTTCCGCATTTAGGCCACCTTTGCCCACTTGAAAAATAGGGTGCAAATGATGGGCCTGACTGCGCAAAAAACGTTTTTGTTTTCCTCGTAATTCCATGCTATTCCTCTTTTCTATCCTTTGTCTAGTGATTTGCTAGACCCTGCCATATTTTATACTAGTGCTTTCCGGCGCAAAACATCCACACCCACCGGCGCCCAACCTCGGACGATACCTGGTTCGGTAACCGTCACCCAGCCTAAACCGGCAAAAACGATATCAGTTTTCTCCTTGATTGCAAACTCAAAAGCAGCCAACTCAGGGAAAGTCGCCACCTCATCTGGGCGTGGCGGCTGCAATAAACCACCAACATGTTTGACATAAAATTCATCTGCTTTTTCTAGCTTCGTCCGATGAATTTCAATATCATTGGCCATATAAGCAACAAACGAGCTCCGTTTCCCACTCACAAAGTCAAATCGCGCCAAACCACCGAAAAAGAGCGTCTGTCCCGGATTCAACTGGTAAACTTTCGGTTTGATTTCTTTTGTAGGGGCGATGATTTTCAAATCTTTGCTTCCAAGATAATGGGCCATTTGATGTCGGTGAATGATTCCTGGCGTGTCAATTAGGAAATGTCCATCGTCTAAAGGAATTTCAATCTTATCAAGGGTGGTTCCTGGAAATCGTGAAGTGGTTATCAAATCTTTGATGCCAGCCGTTTGCTTGATAATAGCATTGATTAAGGTGGATTTCCCGACATTGGTCACTCCCACCACGTAAACATCACGGCCTTTACGATACTTTTCGATAGTTTTCAGCAATTGCTCCATCTCTTGAGGCTTTTTAGCACTTGTCAACATGACCTCTACTGGTCGTAAGCCCGCTTCATGAGCACGTTCCCGCATCCACTGAGTCATCTTAGGTTTTTTCAAAGATTTCGGTAAGATATCGACTTTATTCCCTACTAATAAGACGGGATTATCTCCCACAAACCGGTGTAAACCGGGAATCAAGGAACCATTAAAGTCAAAAATATCCACGACATTGACGATCAAAGCCTCCGTTTGACCTAATTCATTTAGCAAACGCAAGAAGTCATCATCTGTCAATGAGACATCTTGAATCTCATTGTAATGCCGCAAACGGAAGCAGCGTTGGCAGTAGACTTCCCCTGTGACCAACCCTTTATCCAAAGCCGACTGTGGCGTATAGCCCAACTCGTCAGGGATCTGTGTTTGGATAACCGCACCACAGCCGATACAGTGAAGGGCTTCTTCCCTTTCGTCAATTGTTGCTTGTTTATCAGTCATTCAAGTCACCTCGCCAGACCATATCTGGATGATTTTTTTGTAAATGTTTAATGATTTTGCTTTCAAAAAAGCGATTAATCCGCGTATTCCAAGCATCCGTTGCTACGACTGGTTTGACTAAGATACTGCGAACCCCTGCTGAATGGGCCGCTTTGATGTCCGTCATCAATTGGTCTCCCACCATCACGACTTCGGATGGTTGCAGTTGTAACTTACGACAAGCTTCTTTGATCCCCCGAGCAAAGGGTTTAAGTGCTCTAGCAATAAAGTCCAACCCCAAAGGAGCAATCGCCTGCCGGACCCGCTCAGCATTGTTATTGGACACGACGATGACTGGGATACCAGCTGCTGCCATCTCCGCTAACCACTGTCGCAACTCCTCGGTACCATCAGGATTATTCCAAGCGATTAAGGTGTTATCGAGATCTGTCAAAAGCGCTTTAATCCCTGCTTTTTGTAGTTGCTCAGGGGTAATTTGGTATATGGCTTCCACCATCCAAGTAGGTTTATAACTTAAAAACATAGCGACTTCCTTTTCTAAACATGCCCGTCATTAAGCGGACAGTTTTCATTTCTCAAAAAGAGGAGTACAGCTTCTGCACTCCTCAAACGCTGATTATACAGGAAAACACCTAAAAAAACTAGTGACCCTCTTTTAATTTAGCTTTCTTTTAAGAAGGATTTCTTGAAAAGGGAAAGTTGCTGTCAAGGCATCTCAAATTGGGCTTGGTACAGTTTCTCGTAAAATCCTTTTAGCTTTAACAATTCCTCGTGGGTTCCTTGTTCGACAACTTGACCATTGTCGATTACTAAAATCAAATCAGCATTGCGTATGGTTGATAAGCGATGGGCAATGACAAAGGCGGTCTTGCCAGTCATCAGCTGAGCCATGGCTTGTTGAATCACCAGTTCCGTTTGAGTATCCACATTGGAGGTGGCCTCATCCAAAATCAGCAGATCCGCATCCAACAATAGCGCCCGGGCAATGGTTAGCAATTGCTTTTGCCCTTGAGAAAGGCCGGTACCATCTTCAGAAATCAGCGTATCATAACCTTTTGGCAGTTTCATGATGAACTCGTGGATATGAGCGGCTTTCGTGACTTGGATAACCTCCGCCAAGGTCGCTCCCTCATTACCATAAACTAAATTTTCAAAGACTGTACCGGTAAAAAGCCACGTATCTTGTAAAACCATGGCATAACGTTTCCGAAGACTACGCCGCGTAATCGTCATCAGGTCCTGTCCATCTAAGGTGATTTTTCCCGAATCTGGATCATAAAAGTGCATTAACAGATTGACAATGGTGGTTTTGCCAGCGCCAGTCGGACCTACGATAGCCACCAGTTGGCCAGCTTTGACTGTCAAGTTCAGATTTTGAATAATCGGACGACTGCCATCGTAAGAAAAATTGACTTGCTGAAACGTGACCTCCCCATTTGCTTTGTCCATCGTCTGTGCATTTGGTAAATCTGCTGGCTCAGGCGCTTCATCCAGCAAATTAAAGACCCGTTCAGCCGCTGCCAAGGCCGACTGAAGTTCACTGAAAATATTAGCCATTTCATTGATGGGGCCGGAAAACTTTCGGGAATAGAGAACAAAAGATGACACTTGTCCCAACGACAGATTTCCTTGTAAAAAAAGCAAGGCACCAAAAACACTAATTAAAGACAGCGATAAATTATTGATAAAATTGATGGAAGGTCCCGTCATACTACCATAGTACTCTGCCTTATAGTACGCCTCCACCGCAGCGTTATTCTTTTCTTTAAACCCCTTTTTCAGCCGTTCTTCTTGATGATAAACCTTGATGGTCTGCTGACCGGATAACATCTCTTCAGCAAATCCATTCAGCTCCCCCAGACGTCGACTGCGCAGGCGAAAAAGAGGCCGGAATTTTTTCATCAAGTAACGAGTTAATAGGATTGAAATCGGTACCGTCACGGCAAAAACCAAGACCAATACCGGGGATATCAGCACCATCATGACTAAAGAACCGCATACCGTCACCAGACTACTCAGGATTTGGACAGAATCGTTGGTTAAAGAAGTGTTAATGGTATCAATGTCATAACTCATACGACTGATAATATCCCCGGTTTGTGTTTGATCAAAATAGCGAATCGGCAACGTCATTAACTTATCAAACACTTCTTTACGTAAGGAATAAACAATCTTTTGGCTCAAATAAATCATTAAGCGACTGATTAAGTAGCTTAAGACAGCCGAAGTCAGATAAAAAACAACCATCAAACTGCAATAGAAAAATACTTTTTCAAAGATTACTTTCCCAGGTCCCAGTTGGATGGCATCGATGGCATAACCCGATAAAGTCGGTCCTACCAAAGCAAACAAGTTAGCAACCATCATAAGTGCTGCCGCCAATAAAAATAACCATTTCAGTGGATAGAGGTACTGCCCTAAACGAATTAATGTCTGCTTACGATTGTTTGGTTTGATTGACTCATTATTCTGGAAGTACTTTTGGTTCACAGCCTTTTTGCTAGCTGACAAGGGCTTCTCCTCCTGTTTGGCCTTGATAAATCGCTTGATAAAGTAAATTGGTGGCTAAAAGAGTCTCATGATCACCCAATCCTACAAGCTCACCATTTTCCAACAACAAAATCTGGTCTGCATGTTGAATCGAACTAATTCGTTGCGCAATGATCAGTTTTGTGGAACTGGCGAATTCGGTTGCTAAGACTTGGCGTAGTTTGGCATCGGTTTGATAATCCAATGCACTAGCTGAATCATCCAAAAGCAAAACCTCGGGATGTCCGGCCATCCCTCGAGCCAATAAAACCCGTTGTTTCTGGCCACCACTGAGGTTAGCGCCTTTCGATTCCAAGAGATAATCCAAGCCCCCTGGCAATTGCTGAACAAATTCCAGAGCTTGGGCATTTTTAACTGCTTCCCAAAGCACCTCATCGGAAAAGTCACGTCCAAAGGCAATATTTTCTCGTAAGGTATCTGCAAAAATCACATCCTTTTGCAGAACCACACCAAATTTGGCATACAATTCTGAAGGTGCATAGCTTTGTAACGCCCGCCCATCCAAAACAATCTGGCCTTTAGTCGGATCGTACAAGCGCAATAATAGTTTCGCGATAGTGGATTTGCCACTTCCCGTCGCACCTAAGATACCAAGGGTTTCACCGCGAGCCATAGTAAAGCTTAAATCGTGGATGGTTTCCTTACTACTCGGGTAATGAAAAGAAACCGACTCGAAGGCTAAGTACGCCTCAGAAACATGACCAGAGGTGACTTGCTTTAATTGCTGCGGCACCCGCATCACCTCTGCGATACGCTCTGCCGAAGCAATGCCTCGCGAAAATACCGTAAAAATCCGGGTGATGGACAGCATCGCATTTAAAATAATCGTAAAATAAGTCAAAAAAGCGACAATCACCCCCGGTTGTGTCAACCCATTATTTACACGAAAGGCACTAACTACCACTACCAAAGTCAAACCTAAGTTTAAAAGTAAATCCATTAATGGTGGCGTCGCAGCCATCGTCACATTTGCCTTCGTTTCCGCAGCCACCAGCTGTTGATTCACGTGGGCAAAACGTTTTTTCTCATAGTCCCCTTTCGATAGAGCCTTAACCACCCGAGCTCCCGCAATATTTTCTCGAACCGTGCGTACCAACTGATCGACCCTAACTTGTTGTTGGGCAAATAAGGGAACTCCTTTACGAGAAATCATCGTTACCAAAACAATCGTGAAGGGGACCATCGAAATTAACACCATAGTCAAAACTGGATCCAAGCTGAAGGTGATAAAAATACCACCAATTAACAAAATGGGAGCCCGAATCCCCAAGCGTTGGATCATGCCTACTGTTTGATGAAGATTATAGGTATCCGTTGTCAATCGCGAGACCAACGAAGGTACCGTAAATTCTTCTACTTGGGCAGTGGATAACTCAGTAATTTTGCTAAACAGATCACCGCGAATACTCTTGGTAGTATCTCTGGCAACACGGGCAGCCATACGATTGGCAATAATGTTGGTGACAATTGCCATCACCGAACACAAGAGCATTACCCCTCCCCAGAGATAAATCCGTTGTCGACTTCCCGTGGGAATAACGCTGTCTAAGATATAAGCTAAAATCCACGGTAGCAGCAAATCCATAATCGCTCCAGCAAACTTGATGCTCATCCCTGCTGCCATCCGTTTTGTATAAGGTTTGACATAGGTAATTAGAAATTTCATGTCTTATCCTCTTCTCCATAAGTCATCGTCTGGGCTCGCGTTAACAATTGCTCAAGCTCCGCAATAAAATTTTGCTGACGTGCTTCCGACCATCCTGCCATCAATTCTTGATTCCATTCCTTTAAAATATGCTGAATCGCAGGCAACGTACTTTCAGCTTTTGCTGTTGGATAAACTTCTATTTTCCGAGCATCTTGAGCACTCACTTGGCGGGTCACAAAACCCGCTTTTTCAAGGCTAGCCAACTGGCGAGTAACATTACTTTTATTCACAAAAATCAGTTTCGCTAGTTGGTCCTGGGTAATGCCAGGGTTACGGCAAATATTCAAAATATAGGTGTGATGCATCCCACCTAAACCATACTTTGCGAGTTCCTTTTCGCGATAAAGTTGGGCTAAACGGGCAATACGATTAATCAAGCGCATGGTTGATTCCAAAACGACTCCTCCTGTGCCAATTATTTGCAAACAAACTATCATTTCAGCAGATTCTTTTTATAGAAGAAAATAGCGCGCAACTCATTTCTATTCTAGAATAGCGAAGTATAGTTGCGAGTGCAACGTTTATTTTAAGAACTGCTAACGCCAAAAGTTCGACTTCACTTTCGGTGAGTTAACTGCTGTTAATAAATGAAACAGCTAGCCATTAGCCCCAAAAATGGTGAAGGTGTTATCGATGAGCACAGACAGAAGAAAATCTTTTTGGTATTTTTTACTGTAAAGAAACTCGTTCTTTGGTATACTACAAGTAACAAAAAAATCTGGCTCTCCTTTAGCACGAAACCCGCTTTCTTTACTAAAGAACTACCTGATCTTGGTAATACTCATTTTGAAAGGATGGACTTTATGGGAAATCTACTTGAATTGAAAAATGGTTCTGATATTCGTGGCATTGCAATCGCCACCGCTGAACAAAGTGCCAATCTAACCCCAGAAACAATTCGTCAAATCGCGGGGGGCTTATTGGCTTGGAGCCACAAGCAAAACAAGCGTCCCCCTTTGATTGGCATCGGTCGCGATAGTCGTCTCAGCGGACCTGATTTGGCGGATGCCCTGATTAAAGAATTACTTGCTGGCGGCGGGGATGTAATCGACTTTGGATTAGCTACGACCCCGGCGATGTTCATGGCTACCCAATTTCCCGAGTTCAACTGTGACTTGGGTTTGATGCTTACCGCTAGCCATCTTCCTTTCTTTTACAACGGCATCAAAATCTTCTCCCAAAATGGTGGCGCTGAAAAAGAGGATATCAGCTGGATTTTATCCCACGCTGAAACAGTGACAAAAGCAAGCGTTCCCGGCAGATTGCGCCATGCTGATATACTCACACCTTATGCCCATGACCTAGTGAGCAAAATCAAAAAAGGCATGGCTACAACCAGTGACAAACCGTTAGCCAAGATGAAAATACTGGTGGATGCAGGCAATGGAGCTGGTGGCTTTTTTGCCAGTCAAGTCCTCCAATCCCTGGGAGCAGACACGACTGGCTCTCAGTTTCTTGATCCCGATGGTCACTTCCCGAATCACATACCAAATCCCGATAATAAAGAAGCTATGGCAAGTATTAAAGCTGCGGTCCTACACCACAAAGCCGATTTAGGCGTTATTTTTGATACCGATGTCGATCGCGCAGCCCTAGTTACCGCTGATGGCAATGTCTTAAATCGCAACAATCTAATTGCCTTACTCAGTCAAATTATCTTAGCAGAACACCCTGGAACTCGCATCGTGACCAATTCGCCAACTACCGATCATTTAAAAGACTTCATTGAAAACCTAGGAGGAATCCAAGTTCGCTATATTTCCGGCTATCGCAATGTGATCAATAAAGCTATCGCTCTAAACAATGCCGGGCTGGACTGCCAATTAGCGATTGAAACCAGTGGTCATGCCGCTTTTAAAGAAAACTATTTTCTTGATGATGGCGCTTATGTTATTGCCAAAATTTTAATGACCTTGCCAAAACTCATTAAAGCAGGCCGCAACTTGACTGATTTGATTGCCGACTTGAAACAACCGGCTGAAACATTAGAACTACGACTAAAGATTACCGGCGATAACTACCGTGAAGTCGGTGAAAAAGTCATTGCCCAATTGGCTGACTATGTCAGTCAAATTGATGGCTGGGAGCTTAATCCTGCAAATGAAGAAGGCATCCGCATTAAACTAACTGCTCCTTATGGTACTGGCTGGTTCTTATTGCGAATGAGTCTTCACGAGCCACTTCTAGTGCTACAAGTTGAAAATGATATTATCGATAACAACAAAAAAGTTATCCAAACGTTGCAACCTTTCTTTGGGAGTTATGCTGCGGTCGACAACTCGACGTTGACCACAAATTAATTTGATAAGACTAGCTCTCAGCCTTTCCTGAGGGCTTTTTGTGGTGGTTTAACTAATCAATAATTGTGGGGAATCAAAGAAAACTCAACATTGTTTTGGATTAACGATAAAAGCTTGTTTTCTATCCTCACTTCTGTTTATACTTACTCCAAAGTTATTTTATTAAGTAGAAAATTCGAAAGAAGGAAATCAATGAAACTAACCGCAGATGCACTACTCGTTATCGATTTACAAATTGGTGTTTGTCATAGTGAAACACCAATTCATAACCTAAAAAAAATCGTTAAAGAAACCAATCAGAGGATTGTCGACTACTATAAGGCCGACAAAATGATTATTTTTATCCAACATGAGGATAAAACATTAATTCCCGAAAGTAATACGTGGGAACTTCTTCCAGAATTAATTCTACCTACAAAGAGCCATTTTGTCAGGAAAACTCATACTAACTCTTTTTACCACACGAATTTACAAGAGATTTTAACAAAAAATGACTGCTATTCCCTTGAAATTTGTGGTGCTCAGACCGAGTATTGTATTGACACTACCGTTAAATTTGCCCATGGATTGGGATATGAGATATGGATGCGAAGGGGAGGAACAACGACATACAATAACGACTATATGACAGCAGAAGCGACGATTACCTTCTATGAGGAGATTTGGGATCAAAGATTTTTGACATTCATTAAATAAGCAAAGAATACCACCTCAAAAATTACACATTTGAAAATACGAAAGACATACGATATTCTTCTTAAAAACAACACGCTACAGGAAAAATTCCCTTAGTCGATGTCGTTTTTTCTTGAATAGATTGCTAAGTATCATCCACTACCTAAACACTGTTTATTCACACCTAATATCAATCAAATTGGTGAAAATCCTGAAGAACTTTTTCAATGACAATGGATACCTACGCTGGAGTTTATCAAGAAGAGAAAATCGACTCGATCAATCCCTTAGCGAATGCTCTAAGCTAAATAGTTTAGAGTCTAGAAATAAAAAAGGATTCAATCGTCTCAATCCTTGTTATACAAGCATTTGTAGAGATGACTGAATCCGAAAAGTAGTTTAGATAATAGTTTAGACGGGCTTGATATTTGCTGATATTCAATGATATCAACAAATCGAGACGAAAAGAAAAAACCTTGGTACACCAAGGTTTCTAGGCTAAGCGGGTGACGAGAATCGAACTCGCGACGGAAGCTTGGGAAGCTTCTGTTTTACCACTAAACTACACCCGCATTTTTTCCGATGAACCTAGTATATTACTTTTTCAAAAAGATGACAAGTCTTTTCTTGAAAAAAATTACGGGTTCATTTACACGATTTTCTTAACAAAAAAGTGACAGCGACTTAGAAACTTTCATAATCGCTGTCATCTCTTATAAAACTTTTGCCAGAAAATCACTGGTTCGAGGATTTGTCGGATGATTGAACACTTCAGCTGGCGTCCCCTCTTCTAGGATAACTCCTTCATCCATAAATAAGATACGATCGCCGACTTCTTTTGCAAAGCCCATTTCATGGGTGACAATCACCATGGTCATTCCTTCTTTAGCTAAATCCTGCATTACCCCTAGCACTTCCCCCACCATTTCTGGATCCAAGGCTGAGGTTGGTTCATCGAAAAGCATGACATCCGGTTGCATCGCTAAAGCACGGGCAATAGCGATGCGTTGCATTTGTCCCCCAGACAAAGATTGGGGATAAGCCGCTGCTTTTTCTGCAAGGCCAACTTTGGCTAACAAATGATTGCCACAGGCTTCCGCTTGGCTCTTGGATTGTTTTTTAACTTTGATGGGTGCCAGCGTGATATTATCCATGACGGTCAAATTTGGAAAGAGGTTGAAATTCTGAAAAACCATCCCCATCTTTTCCCGCATGGTATAGATATCATTTTTCTTATCGGTAATCGTTACTCCTTCAAATACTACACTTCCTGATGTAGGCACTTCTAACAAATTTAAGCACCTCAGAAACGTACTTTTTCCTGAACCTGAAGGACCGATAATAACCACGACTTCCCCTTTTTCAATTTGAGTATCAATTCCTTTTAAAACCTGATTGTCACCAAAAGACTTGGTTAAACCATGTACTTTAATTAACGCTTCCATCCCATCAACACCTCCCACGTTTTGACAAACTAACGATGATACCCTCGCCCCAGATGCTTCTCCCAAACTCCTAAGGCTCTTGAGGTGGCAAAAGTAATGATGAAATAGATTGCCGCTGCAACAAAATAAGGTGATAAAGGAGTAAAGGTGCTAGTAATCACAATTTGCGAGCTATTCATCAGTTCCACTATCCCGATAATCGATAGCAGCGAAGAATCTTTGATCAAAACAATGAATTCATTCCCTAAAGGAGGCAAAATATTCCGCAATGCTTGCGGTAAAATCACATATCGCATCCCTTGGAAAGGACGTAATCCCAGCGAACTCGCCGCTTCTGCCTGACCGTAATCCACAGCATTGATTCCCCCCCGGACAATCTCTGCCACATAGGCCCCTGAGTTCAAGGAAATTACGATAATCCCCGGAATCAAGCGGCTGAGATCCACCGATAAAATCCCAATGTCAATGGCAGGTAAGCGGAAGTAGTTTTGCAAAATAATAAAACCAATCATAATTTGCAGTAGCATCGGCGTTCCCCTTAAAACTTCAATATAAATATTCGCAAACCAGCGCAAAGGCGGGATTTTTGACAGTTTCAGCAAAGCCATGATAACACCGATAATCGTCCCAAAAATAATGGTAATCACTGAAATAATTAACGTCACCAAGGTGCCATAAATAAAGTAAGGATAATAGGTTGTTAAAAAATCAAAATTGATGTTCATGACATCATCTCCATCGATTTACTTAGCTTTTTCATTGGCTAAAGCTTCATTTTTTTCTACAAATTCAGCAATCTTGTCTTCCTCAATCAGCTTCTTTAAAATACTATTGAGTTCTTCTTGCAAATCCTCGCTGCCTTTTGGTAAAGCAATTGAATAGGATTCGTCATCGGTTGAAGTCACTTCCACATCAGCGATCACTAAATCCTCATTTTGAGCAACGTAGCTAGCTGCAATTTTATCTTCAAGGACCAATGCATCCAATGAACCACTTTTCACTTCCATCACTAAACTCGGGATTTTCGCAATAGCAACTAATTGGGAATCCGTAAATTGCGCTTGTACAACGCCTTCTTGAATCGAGCCTTTTTGAGCGCCGACTTTCTTCCCTTTAAAATCAGCAATTTCCGTATATTTATCCATATCTGTTTTCTTGATAACCACATTTTGTTTTGGTACATAATAGTTATCCGTAAAAAGCATATTTTCCTTCCGTTCGTCGGTGGCCGAAATACCTGACACGCCAATATCCACATTACCAGCTTGCAAAGAGGCTAACATCGTATCAAAATCGGTATCACTCCATTCCACCTTGACTCCGAGTTCTTCCGCGATGGCATTTACCATGTCCACATCCGCACCGACAATTTGATCTTTACCCGCCACTAAAGTATGAAATTCAAAAGGTGGAAAATCAGCGGAGGTCCCAACTTTAATAACCCCCTTCTCCTGGATCGCAGCCAGCTTACCCGCAGTTTTAGTCTGGCTATCACTTGTATTTGATGCACTCTTCCCCGTACTTTCATTACTACTACCACAAGCCCCCAATACAACCATCGCTAATAAAGCTAATGTCCATTTCAACATCTTTTTCATCCTTGCCACTCCCTTTAAATAAATATACATTTTATCAATCGTTTTTGTGATTATATACATCCTAACATACGCAAAAAGCATTTGCACGTATTTTTTATCTTTTTTTGGATTTTTTTGTATATTTATCCAAATGTTGATTCAAAAAAACACATGTAAACACAACTTTTAAAATCGTGTGTTTACATGCGCTCGCTTTTTAATAAGTTCTAAACCGCTGATACCGTTTTTCCAACAATGTTTCCGTGGGGAGCTGGGCAAGCTCGTTCATTTTCTTAATCAAACTTAGACGTAGCTCTTTCATCATACGGCCTCTTTCAATTCGATGACCACGGTTTGTTTCAGCGATGATTTTATCGACAATCTTTAACTCGAATAGTTCCCGTGCGGTAATTTTCATCAATTCAGCAGCTTCTGGGGCACGGCTTCCGTCTTTCCATAAAATCGAGGCAAATCCTTCCGGGGATAAAATGGCATAGATGGCGTGTTCCAACATCCAAACTTCATCACCTACCGCCAAAGCCAAGGCGCCACCACTGCCCCCTTCCCCAACAATGATAGCAATAATGGGCACCTTTAACCCAGACATCTCCATCAAATTGCGGGCGATGGCTTCCCCTTCACCACGTTCTTCGGCACCAATACCACAAAAGGCCCCCGCCGTATTGATAAACGTAATTACCGGACGGCCAAATTTTTCGGCTTGTTTCATCAAACGCAGGGCTTTACGGTAGCCTTCAGGATGTGGAGCACCAAAGTTTCGTTGGAGATTTTCTTTTAAGTCCCGCCCTTTCTGAATCCCGATAACCGTCACGGGTTTGTGATCCAATAAGGCAATCCCACCGACAATCGCTTCATCATCACCATACAAACGATCGCCATGGCATTCTTGAAAGTCATCAAAAATTTCGGCAAAGAATTCTAAAGCCGTGGGACGCTCTTTAGCTCGAGCTAATTGAACAATTTCATTTGCACTAGGCATCTGCGCCCCACCTTTCAAGACTATGCAGTCGTAATAGTTGCCAGATTCGGTCTCTTAATTGAGTCCGTGGCACGATTTGATCCACAAAGCCATGAGCCAATAAAAACTCAGCCTTTTGGAAGTCTTCCGGGAGCTCTTGTTTAATGGTCTGCTCGATTACCCGACGTCCAGCAAAACCGATCATGCTTTGGGGTTCTGCCAGGATAATATCTCCCTCCATGGCAAAACTAGCGGTAACACCACCGGTCGTCGGGTCGGTCAGTACCGTCAAGTAGAACAAACCGGCATCGCTATGTCGTTTGACTGCCGCTGAGATTTTAGCCATCTGCATCAGTGAAAAGATCCCTTCTTGCATCCGCGCCCCCCCGGAAGCGGTAAAAATCACCACCGGTAAGCCCTTCGCTAAGGCTTTTTCAAATAAGCGGGTAAGCTTTTCCCCCACCACAGTTCCCATACTTCCCATAATGAAATGAGAATCCATGATACCAATCGCTGCTGGCTGCCCTTTAATCGTGGCTCTCCCAGTTAAAACGGCTTCTTTTAATCCAGTCTGTTCTTGGGTTTTGGCGATTTTATCTTGATAGCCAGGAAAAGCCAAGGGATCACTAGTTACCACATCGTCATCCCACTCTTCAAAGCTTTTTTCATCAATGGTGATCGCGATTCGCTCCCATACACTGATCCGAAAGTTATAGCTACAATGGGGGCAAACTTTTTCCAAACCAATATCTTTGGTATAAAGCATGTGTTTGCAATTGGGACACTTGGCCCAAAGATTATCAGGAACTTCCGGTTTTCCTTTTTTCGTGGGGACTGCATCACGATTAGGATTGATCCGGATATAATTTTTCTTTTTGAATAACGCCATCCCTCATCCTCCTAACGTAAAAGGGTCGACCAATTTGTCGCTGAGTTGCTGCTTTTGGCCTTACAGCACGTTTTTAGCTTTCCGGCGTCCAATTTGGTAAGAAAGATTCTTGTAAAAAGGCCGTATCATAATCTCCCGCAATCACTTGGGGGTGACTGATCAAATCCATCTGAAAGTCCGCATTGGTAGTAACGCCTTCTGTCACCAATTCCCCCAACGCCCGCTGCATTTTCATCAAAGCTTCAAAACGGGTTTCTCCGTGAACGATGATTTTGGCAATCATGGAATCGTAATACGGTGGAATGGTGTAGCCGGAATACATGCCACTATCCACCCGCAAGCCTAAGCCACCACTAGGCAAGAAGAGATTGTGAATTTTACCAGGAGAAGGCGCAAAGTTGAAGGCAGGATTTTCTGCATTAATCCGACATTCAATGGCATGACCCGTCATGATGATCTCCTCTTGAGTTAAGTTCAAGGCTTCACCACTAGCAATTTCCAACTGCTTTTTCACCAGATCCACACCTGTGACCATTTCAGTAATCGGATGTTCCACTTGGATACGAGTGTTCATTTCCATGAAGTAAAACGCCCCCGCTTGGTCCATCAAAAATTCGATGGTGCCGGCGTTGCGATACCCCACAGCTTTGGCAGCCCGGACCGCCGCTTGACCGAGATGCTGGCGTTTTTCCTCAGTAATCACCACTGATGGTGACTCCTCGAGAACTTTCTGATTGTTTCGTTGCAATGAACAATCTCGTTCCCCAAGATGAATCACATTGCCAAAATCATCCCCGAGAATTTGCACCTCGATATGTCTTGCCGGATAGATGATTTTTTCCAAATACATCTCATCATTGCCAAATGCTGCTTTGGCTTCTTGTTGTGCTGAAGCAAAATGCTGCGGTAACTCTTCGGCTGAAAGTACTTTTCGAATCCCTTTACCGCCACCACCAGCTGCTGCTTTTAGCATCACTGGATAGCCAATCTCAGCAGCTATGGTTAATGCTTCATGGACGTCTGTCAACGCGCCATCACTACCGGGAATAACCGGAACGTTGGCTTCAATCATCAACTGACGGGCATTGATTTTATTGCCCATCGCGTCGATCGTTGCCGCTTTGGGACCGATAAATGTCAAATTGAGTTCCTCACACATAGAGGCAAAACGACTATTTTCCGAAAGAAAGCCAAATCCAGGATGAATCGCTTCTGCGTGGGTGACTAAAGCCGCACTCAAAATTTGAGTCACATTTAAGTATGAATCTGCGGCTTTCGCGGGTCCGATACAGATTGCTTCATCAGCCAATTCGGCATGAAGGGCGTCGTGATCGGCTTCAGAATATACCGCTACGGTCCGGATACCCAACTCACGACAGGCTCGAATCACCCGAACTGCAATTTCGCCGCGATTGGCGATTAAGACTTTTTGAAACATATTTTCACCTAGCCGATCATAAATGTTAGCTCTGCTTCACAGGCTTTTTTGCCATCAACATAAGCAATTCCTTTACCCACACCAGCTGGGCCTTTGATTTTGGTAATTTCTACTTCCAACATCAACGTATCACCAGGAACCACTTTTTTACGGAATTTCGCTTTGTCCAACGCACCAAAATAAGCGGTTTTCCCTTGATAATCTGGTAGGGATAACAAGGCGACTGCCCCTGCTTCCGCTAAGGCTTCAATAATTAGTACACCGGGCATCACTGGTTCTTCAGGAAAATGCCCTTGGAAAAATGGTTCGTTGACGGTGACATTTTTCTTCGCCACAATCTTTTTACCAGCTTCCATTTCTTCCACCCGATCAATCAACAAAAATGGATAACGATGGGGAATAATTGCTTTGATTTCTTCAATAGTCATCAGGCTCACTGGCTTACCCTTCTTTCACAATAAATAATGGCTGGTTAAACTCTACCACTTGTTCATTTTCCACTTTGATAGCGACGATTTCACCGTCAATGTCGGCTGTGATTTCATTCATCACTTTCATGGCTTCTACGATACAAACCACTTCCCCTTTTTTCACCCGGTCTCCCACGGCTTTAAAAGCAGGTTGGTCTGGTGCTGGTTGGAGATAGACGATTCCCACCACTGGGGAAACAATCTCGGTACCAGTCGCATCTGACGCTGGCGCTTCCGGTGCGACATTCTGAATGGTTTCGTTAGTCAAACTGTTATTGGCAAGCTGCAGTTGATGACTTGCAGACCCTTCCATGGCTACCGGAACTGCTGGCGTACTAGTTGCAGAACCGGCTGTAACAGTTTTACGGCTCTCACTGTTTTTATTGAAATACAGTTCAAAGCCGCCATCTTTCAAGTCAAACTCCGTCAAAGTCGAGGCATCAAATTGTCCCAACAACTCTTTAATTTCTTGAATTTTCAACGCTTATGCCTCCCAACGTTTCAATAAAATCACCGCATTGTGTCCACCAAAGCCTAGGGAATTACTCATTCCATAAGTTAACTTCCCTTCGATTGCTTGGTTCTTCACGACATTTAACTGGATTTCTGGGTCTTGCTCACTAACATTGATGGTTGGGGGAACAAACTGCTCTTGTAACGCCAATAATGTCGCAACAGCTTCCACCCCACCAGCACCGCCTAATAAATGACCCGTCATGGATTTAGTTGAGCTCACATAAACATCTTGAGCAGCTTCACCAAAGGCATACGCCACCGCTTTGGCTTCAGCGACATCATTGGCTGGTGTTGAAGTACCATGGGCATTGATATAGTCCACTTCTTTGGCTGCAATACCGGCTTCATTCATGGCTAACAACATCGCTTTTCCCGCACCAGAGCCATCTGGAGTTGGTGCAGTCATATGATAGGCATCACAGTTAGCCCCGTAACCCACGATTTCACCTAAGATATTGGCCCCCCGTGCTTGAGCATGTTCCAATGACTCTAATAGTAAGACCCCAGCACCTTCCCCCATAACAAAACCGGAACGGGAACGATCAAAAGGTACGGACGCTTTATCCGCATCGGTTTCTGCAGTCAAAGCGGTCAAAGAGGCAAACCCAGCGATGCCGATTTCACAAATAGAGGCTTCTGCACCACCCGCCAACATGACATCACTATACCCGTGTTTAATATTGCGAAAAGCTTCCCCAATAGAATGGGTTCCCGAAGCACACGCCGTCACAGTCGAAGTACAAATTCCTTTTGCTCCCACCCGTAAAGCGATATTACCGGCGACCATGTTTACGATGGACATCGGTACAAACATTGGTGAGACCCGTTTTGCTCCTTTGGTGTGCATTTTGATGACTTGTTCTTCGATCGTTGGTAAACCACCAATCCCGGATGAGACCATCACGCCAAAACGATCAGGATCGGCAATGGTTTCTTTGGTCAATCCAGCCATCGCCATGGCATCCAGTGCCGCATAGATGCCATAAAGAGAGAACAAATCCATTCGTTTGGTATCTTTTTTGACGAAATATTTTTCTAATGGAAAGTCAGATACTTCACCGGCCAATGTGATTCCCGTTTCACTCGCATCGAAGCGAGTAATCGGACCGATCCCATTTTTACCGTTTTTCAAACTGGTTAAAAAAGTTTCGGCATCATTGCCGATGGGAGAAGTGACTCCAAACCCTGTAATTACTACCCGTGTCATTTGTCTAACCCCTTTCCTATCCTTGCATCACCAGGCCACCATCCACATTGAGGACTTGCCCTGTAATATATGAATTTTTTGCGAGAAATACCGCTGCTTGGGCTACTTCAGCTACTTGTCCGAAATGCTTCAGAGGAATGCTTTGAGCCGCTTGTTCTTTGACTTTATCAGAAAGGACCGCTGTCATTTCTGTTTCAATAAACCCTGGAGCAATGGCATTGACGGTAATTCCGCGAGCAGCGGCTTCCCGAGCGACTGATTTGGTAAAACCGACCACGCCAGCTTTTGAAGCCGCATAATTGGCTTGACCTAAATTCCCCATCAATCCCGAGACCGAAGCCATATTGATAATGACCCCTTCCCGCAGTTTCATCATTTTCTTCAAGGCATGTTGCGTCATATTGAAGGTGCCCCCCAAGTTGATTTTTACCACTTGGTCGAAGTCCCCTTCAGTCATCCGCAACATCAACTTATCATTGGTAATACCCGCATTGTTGATCAACACATGGACCGGGCCCAATTGTGCTTCTGCCTCAGCGAGTAACTCCCCGGCTTTGGCAAAATCAGAGATATCGCCAGAAACACCGATACATCTGACGCCCTGTGCTTCGATGGCAGCAATCAGCTCTTGGGCAACCGGGCCACGACCATTTAAGATGATATGGCAGCCTTCTTTGGCAAAGGCTTGGGCAATTCCCCAACCAATGCCACGAGTGGAGCCGGTAATAAGAACATTTTTTCCTTGTAATTCCATGTTATCCTCCGATCATGCCTTAAGGACTGCGATGGTATCTGCCAAGGTTTGGGCATCTTCCACACGAGTCATAGCGATGGTCTTATCGATTTTTTTCATAAAGCCGGACAATGTTTTCCCAGGGCCAATCTCAACCGCTCGCTGAACCCCGAGTTCTTTCAAAGTAGCCACACTCTCATAAAAACGCACCGGCGACATCACCTGTTGTTGCAACAAGCCTTTGATAGCGTCTTTCGGCATAATTTGAGCCGTGGTATTGCTGATAACTGGGATCGTCATCTCATCAAAGTTAACTGCTGCTAAAGCCTCTTTTAGTTGCTCGGCCGCTGGTTTTAGCAAGGCGGTATGAAAAGGACCACTGACTTTCAGCTCAATCATCCGTTTCACTCCCTGGGCTGTCAGTAAAGCCACTGCTTGATCCACCGCGGCGACTGCTCCCCCGATGACGATTTGCTGTGGGGTATTGTAATTGGCCGGCGCAACGATTCCCAATGACGAAGCTTTTTGACAGCAGGCTTCAATCAAGGACGGATCTGCATTCATCACAGCGACCATTTTGCCTGTTCCTTGCGGTGCGGCATTCGCCATGTAAGCGCCGCGCTTTGCGACTAAAGCCACCCCATCAGCAAAAGATAAGGCGCCACTCGCCACCAATGCAGTATATTCGCCAAGACTCAAGCCAGCCACCGCATCGGGTTTGCCAACTTCAGCTTCCAGCAAACGCAAAAGTCCCACGCTGATGGTCAAAATCGCTGGTTGGGTGTATTCTGTTTGATTCAATAAATCGCTATTGGCTTCATCAAAGCAAATCGCTGCCAGATCATAGCCTAAAATATCACTAGCTTCGGCGACTGTTTGCTTCATCACCTCATGGGTTTCATAGAGGTCCTGCCCCATACCAGTGTACTGAGCCCCTTGGCCACTAAACAAAAATGCTGTTTTCATCGATGGCTCCTTTATCATAAAATAGTTGATTTTCAGTTTTTCTTATAATGAGAGGAACAAATAACCTCCTCCCATTATAAGAAAGACTGAAGGCCCGTCTGACAAAGCGCGGGCACAACGTCTTTATTTAACCATTTCTTAGGCTTGTTGAGCTTCCACGTATTTCACTAAATCCCCAACTGTTTTGATGCCTTCTTCTGTTTCGATTTTCACATCGAATTCATCTTCAATTTCGTTAATAATTTGGAACAAGTCCAAGCTATCAGCTTCCAAATCTTCTTGAATGTTAGTCGTCAACTGGATTTCAGTCGTTTCCTTCCCTAATTCTTCCGCTACGATTTCTTGAATTTTTTCGAATACCATGAGTTTTCCTCCATTATTATGTGTTTTTTAGTTTATTGTTTTATATTTGTGAACAGGTTTTAGAGGGTGATGAGGAGCGTTCCCCAGGTCAAGCCACCGCCAAATCCTGATAACACCACTTTTTGACCGCTGCCTAAAGTCAGCGTTTGTTTGCGAACCATCTCATCTAGTAACAATGGTACGGTTGCACCGGAAGTATTGCCATAATGTTGCAAATTTTGTAAAAACAACTCTCGTGGTACTTTGAGTTTTCGCGCCACTTTGTCCAATATCCGGGCATTTGCCTGATGGAAGACAAAGTAATCCACATCCGCAAGCTCATCCCCTAGTAGTTGTTGCACCGAGGCGACGACATCCCGAAGTACAAAATCGAATATACCGCGACCGTCCATGGTCAACGCTTCGTTTTCGAGAGGTTGTTTTTCGACAAAAGGACTATTGTTGTTGCGAAAGCCTGAAGTCAATGACTGGCCCCGTGTACCATCTGCTGCCAGTTGTTCTTTGAGAATCAGAGGGCTGGTTCCACCCGCTTCGATCAACACACCAGCGGCCCCATCACCAAACAAAACAGCCGTCCTACGATCCTGCCAGTCCACGACTTTGGATAAGACTTCCCCACCCAACACCAGACCTTTTTGACTGCCTGTGCGAATCAGTTTATCCGCCATCGATAACGCATAGACAAAGCCCGAACAAGCAGCTGCTATATCAAAAGCAAATGCCTTGGTGGCACCAATCTGGCCTTGGACGATACAAGCAGTGGCCGGGGATTGATAGTCGGGAGTCATGGTGGCTACTAAGATGAAGTCCAAATCCATCGGGTCAATCTTCGCTTCCGCCAGTAACTGTTGAGCAACTTTAGTACAAAGGTCCGAGGTATTTTCCACAGTGGCAATCCGGCGCTCTTTGATACCGGTGCGAGAGCTGATCCACTCATCGGAAGTATCCATCATTTCTGCTAGTTGGTGGTTGGTGACAATTTTTTCAGGAACATAGCTAGCTGTTCCAGTAATTTTTGCGTAGTTTTCCATCTCTTCACTCACTTATATTCCTGTAAAAAATCATGGAGATTCTTCAAGGCTTTTAGTAATGCTTTTTCTTCTTCCGGTTCCATGTCCTGCAAGACTCGTTTGATCATTTGCCGATGAAAGAATTGATGCACTCGGAAGATCAACTTGCCTTTTTTCGTCAAGCCTAGCTTCACAACACGCCGATCATCTTCTGATCGGATCCGCTCCACATAGCCTTTTTTTGCCAAACGGTTGATAGCTGTCGTCAAGGTGCCGACGGTGATGGAAAGTTCTTTGGCCACTTCTGAGGTGGTTTTCTTTTTATACATGCCGATTGCTTCGATTGTGTGCATCTCGGTAATGGATAAATCTTTGAACTGAGATTTTTTTAGTTCGGATTCCTCAATTACCAAAATATCATTAAAGACACTTACCAAATAATCATTCACGCTTTCCAAATCAGGTTCCACTACTAACACCTCCTATCCAATTAGTTTGACAATCAAATCTTTTGACTATCAAATTATAAGTCAAACAAAAATAAAATGCAAGACCTTTTTTGTAAAATCTTTTTTGAGTCCTTTTATCTTTGGACCCGAAATAGCCGATGGATTAGAAAAAGATTGACATTTGGCAAGCCGACCACTAAACTGATATTTAATTTGATTATCAAAGTATTTTATCAGAAAAGAGCAGGATTAGCATTTAGCTATTTCACAACTCTCTGCCAAAGCCTGAAGTCCTCCACTCTACGGAAGATTTCCTATCATTTATACAAAAAGGAGCAGCCATATGCCATTACCACAATTAACCATTGGGGATCTAAAACCACGTCATCCAATCATTCAAGGAGGGATGGGGATTGGCGTCAGCTTGGCCCGATTAGCAGGCGCCGTGGCCAAAGCCGGTGGCATCGGAATCATTTCCTGTGCTCAAATCGGCTATCAACACCCCCGCTTCCAACGCGCTCCCTTAAAAGCCAATTTAGAAGCGATCGCTACCGAATACCAAAAGGCGAAAGAAATCGCTGGACCAGAAGGAATTGTCGGCTTCAATATCATGTGTGCTATGAATAAATACGAAAAATACGTACAGCGCTGTGTCGAAGTAGGTGCCGATGTCATCATCTCTGGCGCCGGTCTGCCCATCCACTTACCGGAGCTAGTAGGCGAGGCCAAGACCAAAATCGCCCCCATCGTCTCCTCAGCTAAAGCCGCTAAAATCTTACTGCGGACCTGGGCTAAACGTTACCAACGAACAGCTGATTTTGTCGTCGTAGAAGGTCCCCAAGCAGGCGGCCACTTAGGTTTCAAGTATGAGGATACTGCCATGAAACCTGAGCAAATGGATGAGGAATTTCAACATATCTTAAAAGAAGTCGCCGTTTACGAAGAACAATTTCAACGGAAAATTCCGGTTATCTTTGCTGGAGGCGTCTTTGATCGCAAAGATATTGATCATTATTTCCAATTGGGGGCAAGCGGCGTCCAGATGGCCAGTCGCTTTATAGTCACCGAAGAATGCGATGCCCCAGAATCTTATAAAAAAATGTATTTAAACGCTCAAGCAACTGATGTAGAAGTTATCAAGAGCCCTGTCGGTATGCCAGGACGCGCCTTGAAAAATCGTTTTACCGAACGAACAAAAGTCGAAGCACACATCCCTATCGCCAAATGCCGTAGCTGTCTCTCTTATGATCACTGCGACCGTAAAACCATTCCTTATTGCATCACCGAAATGCTACTAAACGCTGTCACTGATCAGCCAGAAGATGGCTTGGTCTTTGCCGGTGGCCAAGTTCACCGAATAAAAAAAATGACTACCGTACCAGAATTAATGGCCGAATTAACAGAAGACAACTAGCAAACTAACCACAGTTGGTGACGCCTTACGACACGTACTCTAAGTTGGAATGCGCAAGGCAAAGCTAAAGGTGCGTCTGCCCATACAGTTCATCTAAACAGACACTGTTAAGATGAGCTAGCAAAGCCAAGCAGATTTTTCGTTTGGCGCTTGCCAGGCTAGCTACCGGCAACCCTATTTCTAGGTCGCTGAATTTCACCTTTTTAGTCATATCACTAGGTCAGCAGAAGTCATCATTTAAATCCTGATGCATCAGGATTTTAGAACATAATTTTTTATCAGTTCTTTATCGATAAAATCAATAAAAAAACGCAACAGCTAAACGAAAACTCGTTCAGCTGTTGCGTTTTTGATTGTCATGGCAAAATAACTATTGCTTATTGAATCAGATCGTAAATCTCCATTGCTACGATATCAATGTTGTCGAACTGATAGCTTTGTTGTGAATCAGATTCAGTCAACTCAAATGTTTCTGTGCTCTTATCATAAGTCACTAGGCATTTTTCGACGCCTTCTTTTTCAAAGCGGCGGACTTGAATCTCGTTATCAGTCGCTTCAGTCATTGCTTCCAAGCGTTTGATGATTGCGACTAGCTGTGAACTTTTCATAAACGAAAGCCTCCCTTTCTGTTTCCTGTATCATTGTATCAGAAGCCGCCTAGACATGCACCGATTTTCGCAAAAAAATCAAACTTTTTCTACTGAAATCATTTTCAAAAATGTGATTTATATCAGCTATTCTCGGCAACTGTATAACGAAGGGCAATTAAACTATGTTATTGTTCCCACCAGAGTTTAATCAAGGCTTGGGTGCCGTCATTGTCATGCCCAGCTGCTGCCAGCCGTTCATACAATTGGCAAGCTAAATTGGTAGCCGGCAAATCTAAAGACATTTTTTGCGCTTCATCCAAAGCGATTTTTAAATCTTTGATAAAGTGCTTCACGAAAAAGCCGGCTGAATAATCTTCTTTTAAGATCCGCGGGCCGTAGTTTTCCATTGACCAATTGGAAGCACTCCCACCAGACAAGGTTTGAATCACTTTTGGCATATCCAAACCAGCGGCTTTCGCATACACCAGCATTTCGGTCATGCCAGTCATGGTTCCAGCGATCATGATTTGATTCGCCATCTTCGTATGTTGTCCTTTACCAGCTGGCCCGTGGAGAGTATACGTTTTCCCCATCACTTGGAATAGCGGCAGCAATTTATCAAAAACCGCTGGCTCGCCACCACACATAATCGTCAAAGTGGCGTTTTTCGCACCTA
Organism: Enterococcus diestrammenae; assembly: GCF_049384045.1. NCBI lineage: Bacteria > Bacillati > Bacillota > Bacilli > Lactobacillales > Enterococcaceae > Enterococcus > Enterococcus diestrammenae. Next base: position 51,906 of record NZ_JBMRGR010000005.1, on the reverse strand, counting down.
AATCCCCACCAGAAACAGGAGCATCCATCGCTTCGGCACCTTTTTCAGCGGCTGTTTTCGCAATTTTTTCAGCTAATGTTGGCGTACTGGTGGTCATATCTACCAAGATTTTACCGGTAACGTCGCCGTGAAAAACGCCATTTTCGCCATAATAAATTTCTTCTACATCTTTAGGATAGCCCACCATCGAAAAGACCACTTCACTAGCCGCAGTCACATCCCAAGGCGTATCCTGCCAGATTGCCCCTCGTGCCACGATAGCATCCGCTTTCGCTTTGGTTCGATTATAGACATGTACCTCATGTCCGGCATCCAGTAGATGTCCGGCGATAGAATGCCCCATCACACCAATCCCAATAAATCCGACTTTCATATGCTACCTCCTATTTGCTTGTTTTGCACCTTACTTTCTAGCGTTTTCCTGCAACGGATTGCAGCCATAAAAAACTAGAAAAAAAATCACACTTTTAGTATACGAGAAAAGTGTGATTTATGCTTGTATTTGCTATTTTTTTTGGCTAGCTTCAGGAATTTTTTTGACCACTTTTTTCAGCGTTGGCTTGAGCTTGACGGCAATCTTTTTACGCTTTTGATCGTTTTCTTTAACCAAGGCTTTTTCATGGTAATAAGCCGTCATATCCAAATAAAAGGCCAGCATCGCTTCTCCAAAATGATCTGCGGAAATCGAATGCATCTTACTCTCCAAAATTTCGCGATTACTTTTAACCCCAGAAGCTACATAGGCTTCAAAACACTCTGCAAAATCCCCATCGGTGGCAAATGTTTTTCCTAAGGTTTCATCATCGATTAAGTTATTCAAATAATCGTTGCCTTCCACCACCAATTGCGTACCTGCCGCCATCGCTTCCGTATAGGTAAGGCCTTGTGTTTCTGACGTTGAAGCACTGACGAAGTAATCCGCCGCTTGGTAATAAATCGCCACTTCATCATTGGGGACTTCCCCCACAAAAACAACTCGATCAGTTAATTGGAGCGTAGTCACTAGTTCTTCCAAATCGTCCCGGTAAGGCCCTTTCCCCACAATCACCAGCTTGGTCTGGGGCATCTTCAAAGCAATCTCTTGAAAACCGGTAATGATTGCTTGAATATTTTTTTCAAATGACAGACGGCTCAGAGAAAGTAACATCAACTCATCCGAAGCAATTCCTAATGATTGCCGCAACTCGGTTTTCATCGTAGCCGTAATGTCAGGACGCTTAAATTTATCAATCTCGATGCCAGTGGGAATCACCCGCATCGGTGCATCCACACCATACTGCCGCAATTTATCAATCACCCGTTCACTAGGGCAAACCACCCCAGTCGTATGATTGGCAAAAAGGCGAGAAAAATACTTCACGTGAGCAGGGCGCAACACTTTGCCATTGGCTATATAGTGAAGGTAATCTTCATACATCGTGTGATACGTATGAATCACCGGTATGCCTAATTTTTTCCCTACTAACTTACCTAGTAGTCCCGTCCCAAATTCCGTATGGGTATGAATCAAATCCAATTCCAACTCTTTGGCAATTAGATAAGTATACCACATGCCACGTACGACAATTCGACGATCTTTAAAGGAAATCAAAGGGACGCTCGGCATCCGAATAATATCTTTTTCGGGATCCAGTGCATTAGGATCCGTAGTTGTAAATATATATACTTGATGGCCTCGTTTTTCCAACTGTTCTTTCAATGTCCGAATCGACGTCGATACTCCGCTGACCTGCGGAAAGTAGGTATCCGAGAAAAACCCGATTTTCACAGTCTGTTCCTCCAACTCATTCCCATTGCAATGCTTCATCCTAGCACTACTTATTGATTAAATTATAGCATACTACCCCTCTCGGTCATCATGCCCAAGACCGAGATTTCTATCATTATCTTAGCGGGACTACTGGGGAAACACAACTAAATCAGCAAATATGACAAAACTGTTCGCCAAAAATGGCTTTTATAACTACTAGGAAAACGAATATATAAGATTGCAAAGCTATCATGAAAAAGATGACATTTAGCGTAGTAAAATTGGGTTGAAATTAGCTCTAAAGATACTAAATGAATACCTTGTAGTTGTGGGGGCTCACATCACTTACTCTAAGTTTGAACGCACAAGAGTAGAGACAAATTTGATTTTCGTTTGCCATTTGCCGGTCTAGCTACCGGCAACGCAAATCCGAGGTCGCTAAATTTCACCTTTTTCGTAATATCAATATGACAGCATGATCGATCATTTAAATCTTGGTATTTTTACCTTTTAGCAATTGTAGTTTTATCAGATTTTAGGCAAGAAAAAAAGGTGGAGAAACTCCACCTTTTTTAGTTACTTATTTGTTTGTATATTGCTGAACCAATTCAACTACTTCTTCCATGGTATCGCAGTCTTGCAAAGCACGATCTGCCAATTCTTTCATTTCAGTAGTGGTCAATTGTTTCATCAAGCTACGGGTTTTCAGAACTGAAGTAGCACTCATGGAGAACTCGTCAAGGCCCATACCCATCAGCAATGGCACGGCTGTTTGATCACCGGCCATTTCGCCACACATCCCAGCCCATTTGCCTTCAGCATGTGCTGAGTCAATCACGTGTTTGATTAAACGCAAAATGGAAGGATTGTAAGGTTGATACAAGTAAGATACTTGTTCATTCATCCGGTCAGCTGCCATGGTATATTGGATCAAGTCGTTCGTTCCGATACTGAAGAAGTCAACTTCTTTAGCAAATTTATCAGCTAAAACAGCGGCTGCCGGAATTTCGATCATAATCCCAACTTGGATTGAATCGGCTACGGCAACACCTTCGTCAATCAATTTTTGACGTTCTTCATCGTAGAGTTTTTTCGCTGCTCTGAATTCCTTCAAAGTCGCAACCATTGGGAACATAATCCGTAAGTTACCAAATGCTGAGGCGCGCAACAAGGCCCGTAACTGGGTCCGGAACATATCGTCACCTAAAGCAGATAAGCTAATCCGCAAAGCTCGGTAACCTAAGAATGGATTCATTTCATGTGGTAAGGTCAAATAAGGCAGTTCCTTGTCCCCACCGATATCCATTGTCCGAACCACCACTGGTTTGTCGCCCATGCCTTCTAAAACGGCTTTGTAAGCTTCAAACTGGTCGTCTTCCGTTGGGAAATCAGGTGAGTCCATGTACAAGAACTCAGTCCGGTACAAACCGATAGCTTCAGCGCCATTGTTATGCACGCCTTCCAAATCTTTTGGTGTGCCAATATTGGCAGCCAATTCGAAGTGAACGCCGTCAGCAGTCACGGTCGCTGCTTCTTTCAGTTTTTCCCATTCCGCTTTTTGTGCTGCATATGCTTCAGCAGCTTTGTTAAATTCGGCGGCTTGCTCGTCGGTTGGGTCGATGATTACATCGCCTTCAATACCGTTGACTGCTAAAATATCGCCTGCTTTAACCTTGCTGGTAATTTCTTTGGTCCCAACAATGGCTGGGATTTCCAAAGAACGAGCCATAATTGCTGAGTGAGAAGTACGTCCGCCGATATCAGTGACAAAGGCTTTTACATACGTACGATCCAACTGAGCCGTATCACTTGGTGTCAAATCGTGAGCTACTACTACCACTTCTTCATTAATCATGGAAGGATTTGGTAAAGTAACACCCAATAAGTGCGCCAAGACACGTTTGGCAACATCGCGAATATCAGCAGCCCGCTCTTGCATATAGGCATTGTCATCCATCGCTTCGAACATGCCAATGTACATGTCGGTAACTTCTTTCAATGCTGATTCCGCATTGACTTGGTTATCGTTGATGTTTTGCTTGATTTGACCAATCATTTCTGGATCACTCAAGACCATCAAGTGGGCATCGAATACTTGTGCTTCTTCTTCGCCAAGGCTTTTTGCTGCTTTATCACGAATCAGAGTCAGTTCCTCGCTGGATTTTGCCAATGCATCATCCAAACGACTTGCTTCAGCAGCGGTATCTGTTACTGAAGCTTTTGTGAAAGACAGATCTGGTTGTACTAGCAGGTAAGCTTTTGCAACAGCAATACCGTCACTTGCGGCGATCCCTTTTAGCATTTCAACCATATTAGTCTGACAACCCTTCTTTTTTCATTGTTTCTACGATTGCTTCCATCGCTTCTTTTTCGTCAGCGCCTTCAGCAGAAATCGTAACGTCTGAACCTTGGCCAACACCAAGAGACATAACGCCCATGATAGATTTCAAGTTTACAGATTTACCTTTGTACTCCAAGTTGATGTCTGAACTGAATTTGCTAGCAGTTTGAACCAACAAGGTAGCTGGACGTGCGTGAATCCCAGTTTCTGCTACTACGTGAAAGTCTTTCTTTTCCATATCGATCGGTCTCCTTTATGAAACATAAGTATTTTTTGTTAGGGTAACTCATGCCTGGGCACAGTTTCTCCCTTTCAATTCTTAAGATTACCATTTTTCCCCTAATTCTACAACCGTTTTCTCTCTAAAGCCAGACAGATTCCCTTTCTCACGCTTTTCCTGTCAATTTTTCAGAAAGTTCTTGATCTACTATCGCTGGATTCGGTTTCTTCGCCAGAAAAGCTCGTCCTTTCATCCTCAAAACAAGATACTTGCGTCCTAGCCCACCTTGAGTATAATAAAACTATGGTCAGTAATGGTCAAAACGTTATTGACCAAGTAAAAAGCGTTCTTTTTTACGGAAAAGAGAAAGCACGTTACAATAGACTTATTGAAAATAAGCGCTTTTGGTTGATCAAGTTGCCACTGTATCATCCACGCGCTCACTGAAAAGAAAGGTTGTGAAATGATGCTTTGTCAAAATTGCGGTAAAAATGAAGCAACAATTCATTTGTATGCCAATGTCAATGGTCAGCGAAAACAACTGGACTATTGTCAAAGCTGTTACCAACAATTAAAAAATCAACAAGGAGGCCAAGCGTCGATGATGGCACAAGATCCTTTTGGCTTCGGCTCATTGGATGATCTCTTTCGTCAAATGTCCCGCCAGATGCAACAAGGACAATCCCCTTATTCTCAAACGCCACCAACCCAATCAGGTAATAATTTTAACGGTGGTCAACCCCCTCGTCGTCCCGGCGGTGATACCCCTCAAGGATTGCTTGGGGAATACGGAATCAATATCACCCAACAAGCACGAGAAGGAGATATCGATCCAGTGGTGGGTCGCGACCAAGAAATTCAACGAGTAATCGAAATTCTCAATCGTCGTACTAAGAATAATCCCGTTTTAATCGGTGAACCTGGGGTCGGAAAAACCGCCGTGGTAGAAGGCCTGGCACAAAAAATCGTCAATGGTGATGTGCCACAAAAACTATTAGAAAAAGAAGTTATTCGGTTGGATGTCGCATCTCTCGTCCAAGGTACTGGGATCCGTGGCCAATTTGAAGAACGGATGCAAAAACTGGTTGATGAAATTAAGCAAGCAGAAAACGTTATTTTGTTCATCGATGAAGTCCACGAATTAGTCGGTGCTGGTGCCGCCGGCGATGGCAACATGGACGCTGGGAACATCTTAAAACCCGCCCTTGCCCGTGGTGAACTCCAAATGGTTGGTGCCACGACATTAAATGAATACCGAATTATCGAAAAAGACGCTGCTTTGGAACGGCGGATGCAACCGGTACGCGTGGAAGAGCCAACTGTCGCTGAAACCATCAGTATCTTGAAAGGCTTGCAACCCCGCTACGAAGATTACCATCATGTAAAATATACCGATGATGCCATCGAAGCTGCAGCTACCCTTTCTAATCGCTACATTCAAGATCGTTTCTTACCAGATAAAGCCATTGACTTACTGGATGAAGCGGGTTCTAAGAAAAATTTAACCATCCAGTTCGTGGATCCAAAAACTATCGATAAAAAATTAGCAGACGCTGAAAGTCAAAAACAAAAAGCTTCCCAAGAAGAAGATTTTGAAAAAGCAGCCTATTATCGAGACCAAATCAATAAACTGACAGAGATGAAAAACAAACAAGTTTCAGACGAAAAAACTCCCGTCATCTCTGAAAAAGACATGGAACAAATCGTCGAGCAAAAAACTGGTATTCCTGTCGGCGATTTAAAAGAAAAAGAACAAACTCAATTGAAAAACTTAGCCGAAGATTTGAAAAAACATGTTATCGGTCAAGATGAAGCAATCGATAAAGTTTCCAAAGCGATTCGTCGTAACCGTGTCGGTTTAGGAAAACAAAATCGGCCAATCGGTTCCTTCCTATTCGTTGGTCCAACTGGGGTTGGGAAAACAGAATTGGCCAAACAATTAGCTTTTGAGCTATTCGGCCAAGAAGATGCCATGATTCGTTTTGACATGTCAGAGTACATGGAAAAACATAGCGTCTCTAAATTAATCGGGTCTCCTCCAGGCTATGTAGGCTATGAAGAAGCCGGCCAATTAACAGAAAAAGTGCGCCGCAATCCGTACAGCCTAATTCTTTTGGACGAAGTGGAAAAAGCCCATCCGGACGTCTTACACATGTTCTTACAAATTCTGGACGATGGTCGCTTAACTGATGCTCAAGGTCGCACGGTCAGCTTTAAAGATACCTTGATTATCATGACGTCAAACGCTGGAACAGGTCGCGTAGAAGCTAACGTCGGATTCGGTGCCGCTCGCGAAGGCATTACCCGTTCTGTTCTGGGTCAGTTAAACAACTACTTCACGCCAGAATTTTTGAATCGGTTCGATGGCATTATCGAATTTAGCGCCCTCTCCAAAGAAAACCTGATGGAAATTGTCGAATTAATGTTAGACAACGTCAACAAGATGTTAAAACCACAGCATTTACACATCGACGTTACCAAAGAAGTCGAGGAAAAATTGGTCGATTTGGGGTACGATCCAACGATGGGTGCTCGACCTTTGCGCCGGACCATTCAAGATCAAATTGAAGATGGCATTGCCGAATACTTCTTGGATCATCCAGCGACACATCACCTTAGCGCCCGCTTGGAAGATGACAAGATTGTCGTCAAGGCAGCGGAAGAAATCCCTGCTAGTGACGATCAAAAAGCTGATCCAACTGCTGAAGATGAAACACCAGCAGAGTAAATCAATCCCCTCGCTTTAACAATGGCTGAAGGCACTCCTTTTGCTCTGAAAAATTCAGATCATCAGCCTCCTTTGGTCTATAAAAAGCAGCGTCACGTTTGACGCTGCTTTTCTATTTGTAGCGGTTTTTTTCGATAAATTATACACGGGACAAATGCTGCTCTCTTTACAACAAAGAAACCATTTAATCTTTTTGTGAATTTCATCACTTTTTTTCGTTTTACTCTTGCTAAAACATCTTTAAATCCCTACAATTAAATAAGAAAGTGTTTTCAAAATTAAAAAAGTTATTCTTTCAAAGGTACAATATTTTGAGAACAACAGGAATTTGTTAGAACGAGGTGATATTGCTTTTAAAATTCGCCTTAAAATTTTATAATGAAATTACGAACGAAACTTTTGGGGTGAAAAGCTTATGAAATTAATTAATGTGACAAATAGCCATTCACGATTGGTCCGTAACCAATTGGAAAACACGGATGCTGAGATGGTAAAAGTCTACACTGCTGGCAATACGACTGTCGTCTTCACAGTGGCACCAGCCCACGATGAAATATTAATGATCAATAAAAAACGAGCACTGCGTCCAGCTGAAGTGGAAGAAATCAAAAAATACTTCTTACGTAAAATGCCCGAACAACCAAATCAAGAAGATATCAACGTGATTCATGAAAATGGGTTGGTGGAAATCTCGATTAAAAAGTACCCAAAACCTGATATTACAGCAGTCTAATAAAATTTAATGTTAATTAAAAAGGGTCCGATTTTCTTCTTAAGGAAAATCGGAGCCTTTTTTAACATTTTCTTATTTTGCTTTTTTACGGTAAAGCTGAAATAAAAAGTTCTCCATCGTATCGAAGGAACCCTCCCCTTCAACTACCCAGTACTCTTTGGTATTCGGTGGCAATAAATCCTTGCTGCAGGTGATAACCGCATCATAGTTTTCTTCGCTGGAGGAATTCATCAAGGAGAAGGCAACGAAAGGTAAACGTTCGATTCGATTGATCATAGTATAGAGCAAGAAATGATTTGGAAAACCAATAATTCCCACTTTGACTTTTTCGGTTGGCCCAGCTTGATGAAACGCATTGATACAGACGATTGTCAGCAAACTGATTAAATCCTCATCGGCAGAAATCATCCCCTCTAATACCTCAGCAACTTTCACTGACAATGAAGTGAACTCAGGATGTTGAGCCTTCAACTTTTCCATCACAAAATCGAGATTTTTAGGCATTTGGCTACCCAATGTTTGCCAACGCAGGAAAATCGTTTGGAAATTCAACAACATCAATTCCAACTGATTTTTCCCATCCATCTGTAAAGCAGGTTTGATCCCTTCTAAAAAAGTTACAGCATAATTTTTGCTCTCTGTCAGGGTTTTATATTGGCGCTTGATAATAGACAGGCGTGGATCGTCCGTTGCAAAAATTTGTGGCCAATAAAAGATCATAAAATTAACAAAATTGGCTTCACGTTCTTGATAGGTTTCAGGCACGTTATCCAAGGCCAACGCTTCTTTGTATTTACGACCGATACTAGGAAATAGCAAGCGATTAATCTGCGGTTCGTCTACATAAAAGCCACGTCGGGTGCGGAGTAAGCCAATCCCTTGCAACATGCTGAACTCACGTTTTTCAACATATTTTAAGTACATTAAATCATCGTTAGATAAAAAGCTATCCAAAGAAAGATTCAGTTCTTGATTAAAATAATTATAGAGTCGCTTACCAAAATCAACGCTCCACAAAAAATTAAAATACATCACACGAATGGCAGCTTCTCGGCCAGTGACTTCCATTTGGAGGCAGTTTAGACGGACTTCTTTGGTTTTCAGATACTCGACTAAGGGTTTTAAACGGCGCATCAAGGAAGATTGGCTCAAACCAGAAAACTCACCGAAATCCTTCAGATCATGTTCAGGATGTAAAAGCGATTCCACCAGGACTTGATAAGGCACCCCATTGGCAAACAAATATTGTTGGTATTGTTGATAACTTGGCATCTGCCCGCTAACTACCACCTTGTCTTTTTTGCTTAACAACTGACAATTGGCAACTAGCTCCTGTAATTCTTTGTTCATCCCTTGAAGTAAGTTGGCAGTTTTTATATGGGAATAACCGGTGTATTTTTCAAAATAATGAATTGGGTATTCCCCCAAATCGATTTCTAGCATATGCTTGTATATTTTTAGCTTGGAACGTGCCGGATCATCTAAAAGGATCTCTTCTAACATGATACGCTTCCTTTCTCATTTTCTTTTATCATAATACCATATTCTTGAGAAATATTATCACCATAAGCGCTAAACAGTTAATTTTCTCTTGTTTTTGAATTGTCGAAAAAATCTTTCGTGATTAGCTGCCGATTTTTTAAAACGAAGGGGTTGCTGGTGGATGATCTCAAAGTAAGGTACGCAAAAAGACTAACAAGAAACAGTTGAAGAATAGCTTAAACTGTTTCTTGTTAGTCTTAAGTAATCATTTTTTACTAATGAATTGCTGTTTCAAATAGGCTTGCCATTTTTTGATCGCCCAATCATAGTGACTGCTAGTAGCCGAAATGCAGTAGCTTCCTAAAGTTGAGCTCCCCGTCCAAGGAAAAAATTGTTTCGTGAACAATTCCTCATCGGAAAAACGCTCTATCATCGTAAAAGTGGCTTCGTGACTTCTAGCGAGTAAGTCTTTCGCTTCTGCCAAAGAAGTTTTTTGATGCTTTGCTACAAATCCTTCATTCATTTTCCCATAGCTCCGCCAATTATAAGGCGCCGGTAAAAAGCTAGTCGCGACCCCTTGGTTATTCTGACGGGCAAAATATAAGAGCAATTGTTGCCACTCGTAAAGATGGATCAACACATCTCGTAAATTTTGATCTCGTCGCCAATGAGCTTCCTTTTTCTTTTGTAAAAATTCCTCAGAAAATGCAAAAGGCGCCAGTTGATCCCCATCACTGGTGTCATCGATGAGCTGAAATAGCTTCTCGTACTGCCTTTGAGTCCCATCCAAGAGTTCTTGCTTATTTTTTGCTCTTGCCATAATTGCCCTCCCTCACGTTTCTTTCATTTTATCATGAGTAAAGGGCCGGTTACATCTAAATAAACCTTAAGTATTAAGATCAACGAACCAACTCTATCAGACTAATTTTTTTCCAGCAACTCAATTTTGATGATACAATATTCTAGAATGGAATAGATACGAGGGAAAATCATGGATATTCATAAACTTGAGATTTTTATTGATTTAACGAAGACACTGAGCTATACCGAGACGGCAGCTCGTCAATTCACCACTCAAAGCAATATCTCCAAACAAATTCAAGCACTAGAAAAGGAACTAAACATTACTTTGTTTGATCGGAGCCACCGTCAAATCACCTTGACAAAAACAGGAGAAATCCTCCTTTCTCACGCAATCAATCTGATAGCCGAATATCAGCTGTTGCAACAGGACCTTCAAGAACAATTGACGAAAGAAGAACTTTCTCTAAGTATTTTGACAATCCCCACCATGGCCAACTATCAAGGTTTTTCATTAATTACTCAATTTTTAAAAGAACACCCTGAGATAAACTTACAATTAAAAGAAGGTGAAGGAAACCAGTTATTGCCTTTTTTGGAAGAACAGCCCAACCACTTAATCTTTGTGCGGACTTTTGAAACTCCCCCCCTTTGCTATGACGTCTGGTTAACTGAAGAAGATCGTTTTGTAGCAGTCATCGCTAAAACGCATCCCTTTGCTCACCGAGATCACTTGCAATTGATAGAACTAAAAAACGAGCAGTTCGTACTACTTGAAAAGGAGACACTTTTGTATCAGCCCACCATTGATCTTTGTAGGGAGGCCGGTTTTGAGCCGCAAATTTTGTTTAAAAGCTCTCGGGTTGATTTGTTGTTAAACATGGTGTCAAACGAAATAGGTGTGACGATATTAATGGAAAAAACCATTGAAAAAAACTGGTCTGAATCCGTAAAGATCATCCCAATCGCCCCTACAAAGGTTAGCTACCTCTCCTTTTTACGTAAAAAGAACCTCCAACCAAAAGCCAGTCAACTTTTTTGGAACTACTTAAAAGAAAAAGGAAAATCCTGACTGCTATTCCAAACTGGAATATAAATCCTTCAATCATGAATTGTACTTCCTTCACTAGCTCCCTATACTAACGATAGAAAGACTAAGGAGGAAAACAATCATGTCACAACCGTATGATTTACGCAAAGTATTAGAAGAGCTTAAAGAAATTCCTGGGCAATATCAGGAAACCGATGTGGAAATTAATCCAGAAGCAGAACTCTCTGGTGTCTACCGTTATATCGGCGCTGGTGGTACCGTCATACGCCCAACTCAAGAAGGACCAGCCATGACCTTCAACAACATCAAAGGCTTTCCTGGGACGCGCGTAAATATCGGGACTATGGCGAGTCGTAAACGCGTAGGCCAAATTCTCCATCATGACTACCAGACCCTAGGAAAACTGCTCCAAACTTCAGTAGATAATCCTATTAAACCAGTAACTGTCTCCAAAGATAAAGCACCTGTCCAAGAAGTTGTGCATCTAGCTAGCGAACCGGATTTTGATATTCGCAAAATCATCCCTGCCCCTACCAATACCCCAGAAGATGCCGGTCCTTATATTACAATGGGTGTCGTACTAGGCTCAGATCCTGATAAAACTATGAGTGATGTCACCATTCACCGGATGGTTTTGGAAGATGCCGATACTATCGGAATGTACATTATGCCTGGTGGACGTCATATTGGTTATTTTCACAAACAATTTGAGGCATTGAACAAGCCGATGCCAATTACGATCAATATTGGCTTGGATCCAGCCATTGCTATTGGGACTACTTTTGAGCCACCTACCACGCCATTAGGCTATAATGAGCTATGGATTGCCGGGGCTTTGCGAAACGAACCGGTACAACTGGTACAAGGTGTGGCGATTGATGAACTAGCAATTGCTCGTGCAGAATTTGTTATTGAAGCCGAGATTATGCCCAAGCAAACCATGCAAGAAGACATCAATACTCATACTGGCAAAGCCATGCCAGAATTTCCCGGCTATACTGGCGATGCCAATCCTGCAGTTAACGTGGTAAAAGTCAAAGCAATCACCCACCGCCAAGATCGCCCGATTATGCAAACGACTATCGGGCCCAGCGAAGAACACGTCTCTATGGCAGGGATTCCCACTGAAGCGAGCATTCTCAGTTTAGTGGATAAAGCCATCCCCGGCAAAGTGGTGAATGTCTACAATCCTCCAGCTGGCGGTGGTAAACTGATGAGTATCCTACAGATTCATAAAGAAACCGAAGCCGACGAAGGGATTCAACGACAGGCTGCGATTCTCGCTCTTTCGGCTTTTAAAGAATTAAAAACTGTCATTTTAGTCGACGATGACGTGGATATTTTTGATATGAATGATGTTATGTGGACCTTGAACACACGTTTCCAAGGCGACAAAGATATTATGGTCTTGCCAGGGATGCGTAATCACCCCTTGGACCCCTCTGAACTGCCTCAATACAATCCGGGCGTCATTCGCTTCCGGGGGATGAGTGCCAAAACGATTTTGGATGGCACAGTGCCTTTTGATATGAAAGACCACTTTGTTCGGGCCCAATTCAAAGAAGTTCCCGATTGGCAAAAATACCTTAACTAAACCCTGCGACAAAGGAAGGAAGACACAAATGTCTCGTAAAAAGAAAATTGTCATTGGTATCACTGGTGCATCCGGCACGATTTATGCCATTGATTTGATCAAAAAACTCAGCACCATTCCTGATGTTGAAACCCACGGCGTCATCAGTAATTGGGCCAAAGAGAACCTGAAGCTTGAAGCTGACATGGGTCTAGCAGAGTTGGAAAAGCTGTTAGATTACAGCTACCCTATCAATGATTTAGGAGCGAAAATCGCCAGTGGTTCTTTTTTGGTGGATGGAATGGTCATCGTCCCTGCCAGCATGAAAACTGTTGCTGCTATCGCAATGGGCTATAGCGATAATTTGATTGCCCGCGCCGCCGATGTTACCTTAAAAGAACAACGTAAATTAATCTTAGTTCCGCGAGAATCCCCTCTCAATACGATTCATCTCGAAAATTTGACGAAACTTTCTCGAATGGGGGTCCAGGTGATTCCACCGATTCCAGCTTTTTATAACCATCCCCAAACCATCCAAGATTTGGTGGCTCATCAAACTATGAAAATTCTCGACGCTTTCGGCATTGAAAATGATACTGGTGGCCGTTGGGGAGGGGCATAAGTTATGAAGCAAAAAACGTTTCAAGCAAGCCGTGCTGGCTACACAATCACTGCTGAAGTGACTGTGATTGGCAAGGACCTGTCCATCGCGTTAGTTGGTGGGGATACGCCGCATATCGGTACTGTTACTTGGGTGAGTAACAATGGAGCTAGCGACACCATTAGATTTCCCAGTCATCATGGGCGTTTTCACAAAGATGATGTCTTGAGTGAGATCTTGATAAAACAGCTTCAGCCCCTTCTCCCTGGTAGCTGTGTCATCACGGCCGGGATCCACGTCAATGGTATTACCAAAGAACAGATAGACGCCTCTTTTATCATGGCGGAAGAAATCGGCAAAGAGCTAGCCAACTGGATAATAAACTATGACTTTGGCGACAATGAACCGCTTTATGAACATTATCATCAAGCATCTGATAAATAAGCACCTCAACTACCTAACCTCAGCCTTTCGGGTACCATCAACGTCTTCAGAGCAAGCGCTGATAAGCTCTCGGTTGCTAGAAGCCTCAAAAGTTACCTATTTTAAACAAAAATACCAATAGCTTAAGTCACGCTAAGACTCAAGCTATTGGTGCCTAGTTACTATAATATTGGACTGTTTGCCTTCTATCGATTATTATAACCGAATAAGTTCAATCTCCCAGATAAATATTCTCCCAAATAGACCTCGCTAATTTTCATAAATCCACATTCTACTACTTTTTGCTCCAGCCACAATTCATCTTTGTTGATTAATTCTAAAACGTCGTAATTGATTTGACCATCTACAATAATCGGATAGCGAATATTCTCATCCCCATTTTCGATAATAGTCAATTGACCGTTTTGCTCTAAAATAGCTCGCTTAACATTTTCAATTTCATAAATACCGTTTGCCCGTAATTTAAACATAAGCTCATTAGCAGAGATTCCGTGGGTCAGACATTCCTTCACATCTACCTCTCCGTCTTTAATCAACGTAATCGGTCGTCCATCAATAATCGACTTCACATAACGATTATGTTCTTTAGCAAACTTAAGTATCAAAACCAGAAGCGTCCAAATGATCAAGACCAATACAAATTGCATCACCGTAATCGCATTATTATAAATAACCCCACCAATAATGCCACCTAACACATAATTTTGCACTTGATCCATAGCAGATGACGGCGCTAAATTTCCCTTACCTAGGATATTGATTTGAAAAATAAAACAAATAATTCCCAAAGCAAATTTTACGATAATCGGACTGTAAAATTGCATACAACTTCCTCCTACTCTGTTAACATGATTTTTTCACTGAGCACATGTGCCCGATTCAAAGTATATGAACCTTGATCCAAGGCTAGGTTAACTCGATAGTACTGGTCTTTTATCTTAAGAAGGACACCATCATTCAATTGGGTGCCATTGACAAAAATCTCTTTTTGATCAACTCCCCGTTCTTTGGCAACACTTTTAATAAAAGCTACCATCTGTGAGGATTGAGATTGTTTTGCTTGATTGGACTGATAATCCGAGTACTGTACCCCCAAAGCAAAAATCAAGACTAATAAAAAAATAATACTCAAGTCGCGATATTTTGTTTGAATACGATGTTTTAAGTAGCGCACAAAGACAATCACCAAAATAAAAAGTGAACCAAAGATTAGCACATACTTGATATAATCGTTAAAATTTGCCTGCGATTCTAAGTAGTCAATGCCATAAAAATTCATATTTTTTCCTCCCGAAAATACACTTAACAATCACTCTGTTACTATTCACCATTTCCTCTATCTTACCATTTCAAAATCATCCAAGACCAGTTATCCCACCCGCAACTATCCCATTTCACCTAAATTCTCTATAATACAACAGGTATTTTGTAGTGCTCTTGTGCAAATCCTCTAGACTATAATTAAAAAGGAAATGTCGATGACAGAAAGTGTACTAAAGCCTTTAATGGAACCGGTTGAACCTTTTTGGCGCTTAGTTTATAAATTCTTTCTCTCTTAAAATAGAACTGCCTTCAAACTGCGAAATGCTCACAGTTTAAAGGCAGTTTTTTAATGATAGTTATTGCAGTTTTTCCTAAAAAGATTAATGAACTGTGTTCCCTTAGATCTATTTATCTACGGGGCATTTGAGATTGCTCTCGGTAACTATAAAATTGCGACTTATCCGAATAATCTCCTTGATAGATACCATTCAGACCGGCTTTTTGGCCAAGAACCCCTAATTGAATCATTAGTATTTCTTCTTTTTTAGTATAATGAAGGCGTCCCTTTAAGGAGGCATTGCGGATATAATTGACTAAGCGATTGAGTAAGGCAGCTGGATTTTTTTCTTGATCTAGCTTCTTGTACACTTGCAATAAGACATCGGTAATATCTAGTATTTCCGAGGGCTGCTCCTCTCGCCTCGATAATAAATTGTATAGTTCATGAATTTTTTCTTTGGCTTCTTCCCTCATTAACATCTAACATCCTTCTTTCTCATTACATCATTACACATCGCTTTATTTGCTATTAGACTAATAACCTGCATATAAAAAGCAAATCAATTACGATGTCCCTTCACATCTAGAGCATATGCCTAATGAATTTTAGTGTCAACCAAGAGCTGATACTTGCTAGCGCAGTGAACAAACTAGAAAAGAAGGGCTTGTAACTACCCACCGAGAAAATTATTATCAGCAATTTCACCAAACCATAGATAGAATAGACTTTTAAAAGCTAAATTTCACTACTGCTTAATCGCAAATAGGAGACGAGGCTATTTTCTCCTCGTCTCCTATTTGCTTAGTATTACATCAAACTCTTCAACGCCACTTTTGGATACTTGTCTTCAAACCAACGCATAGCAAATTGATTTTCAAACAAGAACAATGGTTGGTCGAAACGGTCCCGGGCTAGGATATTACGACTGGAACTCATCTTCTCATCCAAGTCTTTGGGATCAATCCAACGAGCAATTTTGTGGCCCATTGGTGTCATGATGACTTCTGCGTTGTACTCGTTTTGCATACGGTATTGGAAGACTTCAAACTGCAACTGACCCACTGCGCCGATGATATATTCTTCCGTCAAATAGGTTTTGTACAACTGGATAGCCCCTTCTTGTACCAACTGATAAATCCCTTTGTGGAATGATTTTTGCTTCATGACGTTTTTTGCTTGAACTTTCATAAACAACTCTGGTGTAAATGATGGAAGTTCTTCATAAGCCACTTTTAGTTTGCCTTCGTAAATAGTGTCTCCAATTTGATAATTGCCGGTATCATAGACCCCAATAATATCACCTGCTACGGCTTCTTGGATGTTTTCCCGTGTATCTGCCATAAACTGGGTCACGTTGGCTAGCTTCATCTTTTTGCCTGTACGTTCCATGAAGACATCCATTCCTCGTTCAAAGGTCCCAGAGCAAATCCGGACAAAAGCGATCCGATCTCGGTGAGCTGGATTCATATTGGCTTGGATTTTGAAGACAAAACCGGAAAAATCGGATTCATAAGGGCTGACCTCTTCTCCCGTGATGGTCTTGTGGGCATAAGGGGATGGCGCAAACTCTAAGAAAGTCTCTAAGAATGTTTGAACCCCGAAATTTGTCAAAGCTGAACCAAAGAAAACTGGGGTTTGGTCGCCACGGGCAATTTTCTTACGGTCAAAACTATCCCCTGCTTCTTTTAGTAATTCCACTTCTTCTTGGACATCACTAAACAAGCCATTGCCTCTCAGTGGATGATTATCTGGTATTTCGCCAGCATCATCTAACGGGACAAAACGTTCGCCACCGTAATTATCGGGACGGTACAGTTCCACACGATTGTTGTAAATATCGTAAAGACCTTCCAAGCCTTTCCCCATCCCAATCGGCCAGTTCATCGGATAGGATTCGATGTCCAAAAGTTCCTCTAGTTCTTCTAAAAGTTCTAGGGGTTCCCGACCATCTCGGTCCAATTTATTGATAAAAGTAAAGATTGGGATGCCCCGTTTTTTGACGACTTGGAATAGTTTTTTCGTCTGGGCTTCAATCCCCTTGGCGCTATCGATGACCATCACAGCGCTATCCACTGCCATCAAGGTCCGGTAAGTATCTTCAGAAAAGTCCTCATGTCCGGGGGTGTCGAGGATATTGACCCGTTTACCATCATAGTCAAATTGCATAACGGAACTGGTGACCGAAATTCCCCGTTGTTTTTCGATTTCCATCCAGTCAGATTTGGCAAAGTTCCCTGTTTTCTTTCCCTTGACGGTCCCAGCTTGCCGAATTGCCCCACCAAACAAGAGTAATTGTTCCGTAATGGTCGTCTTCCCAGCATCCGGGTGACTAATAATAGCAAATGTACGGCGCATATCGACTTGTTGTCGTAAATTTGGATTGTTCATAATCAGTTGTAACTCCATTTCTCTTGATATCTAGTCTATGTGTTCTCACAGTCAGCTTTACAAATAATTATCTACATTGGCTGTCTCCTAAGTCTTTTTAACTAGCCTAGTATAGCATGAATTGGTAATCTCTGTGAACTTTCAGAAAAAGATTTTGGAAATTCTTGATATCAATACGGATAATTAGGCCTTAACCTCTTCGCACAATACCTATCACAAGCTAGCACTCAAAAGTTTTAAAGAGACTCCGTTAAGAAATAACCGCAGCCATCCTGTCATCATGTCTACAGAGAAAAAAGCAAGGTTTCCGTTTTTTACAGAAGACCTTGCTTATTCTTGTCATTCTAGTTTTTGCTAAGAATTGAAAGCTTAAAACATATCAAATAGCGACAGTTGATTTTCATCAGGTAATCCTTTGAGGACACCATTTTCATTCATATAATCAATCAATGTTTGGGAGACTTTCCCTCGCTTGGCTAAGTCTTCTTTGGACAGGAAGGGACCGTCTTTGCGAGCTTCCACGATTTGTTTGGCCACGTTATCCCCCAAACTTGGAACGGCTCGAAATGGCGCAATCAACTTGTTGCCATCGATGACAAAATTGATGGCATCGGATTTGTACAAATCAATCATACCAAATTCAAAACCACGTTCTAGCATTTCATTCGCTAGTTCCAAAACGGTCAAGAGGTTTTTCTCTTTGGTTGAAGCATCCATGCCCTTTTCGTTGATCTCTTGCATCAAATCTTTGACGGCTTGTTTGCCGCGACTCATAGCAACCAAATCAAAATCGTTGGCCCGCACAGAGAAGTAAGCACAATAGTACAAAATTGGATGATAAACTTTGAAATACGCAACTCGTAAGGCCATCAACACGTAAGCCGCAGCATGGGCTTTCGGAAACATGTACTTGATTTTCGAACAAGAATCAATATACCAATCCGGCACACTGTTTTCTTTCATGGCTGCAAGAAACTTGTTACGCTTTTCATCATCAATTTTACTCCATTGGCCTTTCCGTACGGTTTCCATGATGGTAAATGACGTACCTGGATCAAGCCCGGCATGCATCAAGTAAACCATGATGTCATCCCGACAACCAATCACTTCCGCCAAAGTGGCTTTGCCTTGTTTGATCAGTTCTTCCGCATTGCCTAACCACACGTCGGTTCCGTGAGACAAACCGGAAATTTGCAACAGTTCGGCAAAAGTCGAAGGATGGGTTTCTTCCAACATTCCTCGTACAAACCGTGTCCCAAATTCTGGAATCCCTAAGGTACCTGTCTCTGAACCAATTTGATCAGGAGTCACCCCTAGCACTTCTGGAGACTCAAAAATTCGCATCACTTCTGGATCATCAGTAGGAATCGTTTTTGGATCAATCCCCGACAAATCTTGTAACATCCGAATAACGGTGGGATCATCATGTCCCAAGATATCGAGTTTTAAGATATTGTCATGGATGGAGTGGAAATCAAAGTGGGTTGTGCGCCACTCGGCATTTAAATCATCGGCCGGATATTGGATTGGGGTAAAGTCATAAACATCCATATAATCAGGAATAACGATAATCCCCCCCGGATGCTGACCGGTAGTTCGTTTCACCCCTGTAGCACCGGCGGCCAAACGATCAATTTCCGCCCCACGAAGTCGGAGATTGTTGTCCCGTTCATAACCTTTGACATAACCATAGGCAGTCTTATCAGCAACCGTACCGATTGTTCCAGCGCGGTAAACATAGTCCTCCCCGAACAACACTTTCGTATAATTATGGGCTTGAGGTTGGTACTCCCCAGAAAAGTTCAAGTCAATATCGGGAACTTTATCCCCATGGAAGCCAAGAAAGGTTTCAAATGGGATGTCATGGCCATCTTTAGTCAAGCGACTACCACATTTAGGGCAGGCTTTTTCCGGCATATCAAAACCCGAACCATAAGAACCATCTTCATAAAACTCAGAGTACTGACAATTAGGACAATGATAATGTGGCGCTAATGGATTCACCTCGGTAATCCCGGTCATGGTTGCGACAAAACTCGAACCCACAGACCCCCGGGAACCAACCAAATAACCATCTTCATTACTTTTGTGCACCAATTTTTGGGCAATCAGGTAAATCACCGAGAAACCATTGCCGATGATAGAGTTCAGTTCCCGTTCGAGACGTTTTTCGACAATCTCCGGCAACGGATCCCCGTAAAGTTCTTTGGCCCGATTATACGACAAGTCCGTGATTTCTTGTTCAGAACCAGGAATTTTTGGCGTATATAATTCATCTTTGACAGGGATGATGGTTTCACACCAGTCAGCAATTTTATTAGGATTTTCTACGACGATTTCTTTGGCTTTGGCTTCTCCTAAAAATTGGAAAGCCGTCAACATTTCATCCGTCGTCCGAAAATGAACATCAGGTAACGGTTGCCGACTCAAAGGATTCCCGCTTTGAGACTTAATCAAGATTTCCCGGTAAATACCGTCCTCTTGTTCCATATAATGGGCATTACCCGTGGCACAAACCGGTTTTCCTAGTTCCTCACCAATCCGGACGAGGTTGCGAATAATTTCTTCTAAGTCTGACTCACTTTTGATATTTTCCATCAAAATTAACGGCTCATACACGGCTTTAGGCATGACTTCAATATAATCATAAAACTCAGCTAATTTTTTAGCTTCTTCATAGCCCTTTTGCATCAAGGTCATGAAGACTTCCCCTTTGTCACAAGCTGTACCTACCAATAGGCCTTCTCGCAATTTCACCAGCTCTGAGCGGGGAATCCGTGGAACTCCACCATAGAAATACTTCACGTTACCCAAAGAAATCAATTTAAAAAGATTTTTTAAACCAGTTTGGGTCTGAGTCAAAATCGTCGCGTGAAATGGTCGTGCCGCTTTATAAGCATTATCCCCTGCCATTTCCCGGTTCAAATCTTGGTGAAGCAACATCTCGTGCTTTTCCATCGCTTCTTTGACAAAAATCCATGCCAGATGACCAGTGGCTTCCGCATCGAAAATCGCACGGTGAGCATTTTCCAAACTAACACCAAATTTTTTCGTCAATGTTCCTAAATTGAGCCGCTTCAATTCTGGATGAAGAAAACGAGCCAACTCCAAGGTATCGATGACAGGATTTTCAGCTTCTGGCATGCCTAAACGTTTATAAGTATGGTTGATAAACCCCATATCAAATGACGCATTATGGGCGACTAAAATAGTTCCTTCAGTAAACTCTTTGAAGGCCGCCATGACACTTGCTTCGGACTTGGACCCATGGAGCATTTCGTCGGTAATCCCCGTCAAATTGACGATAGTAGCCGATAAAGGATGTCCCGGATCAATAAATTCATCAAAAGTATCGATCACATTTCCTTTGTGCATCTTGACTCCTGCCAGCTCGATAATCGTATCGTACACCGCCGAGAGTCCAGTGGTTTCCACGTCAAAGACAACATAGGTAGCATCGGTTAGCGGGATGTCTGCTGGATTGTAAGCTACCGGCACACCGTCATCTACCACGTAAGCTTCCACACCGTATAAAATTTTGACGCCGTTTTTCTTACCAGCACTATGGGCATCCGGAAACCCTTGCGCCCCACCATGATCGGTGATGGCAATGGCTTTATGCCCCCATTTAGCTGCTTGGGCGACAAAATCCCCAATACTGTTGGTGGCATCCATGGTACTCATATTGGAGTGCAGATGAAGTTCGACGCGTTTTTCTCCTTCTGGTGCATAGTCTTTGCGGGGTTCGTGTTTGACTTCCACCAAGTCTTGGGCAAACATCACTAGATCTCGTTGGAAAGTATCTTCTTGAATACTTCCACGAACTTTCATCCAACTGCCCTTTTTGATATTATCAAAGATTTGTTCATCTTTTTCACCATTGGAAAATTTCTTGACGATGAAAGACGACGTATAGTCCGTAATTTTTAAGGTTAAAATCTTCCGCTTAGTACGCAATTCTCGCACTTCCACATCAAAAACATAACCTTCAATCGTCAACCGTCGTTCTTCTTCAATGATGTTGATCATTGGGGTAATCGGTTCATCAGCGGGGATGTTACGCCCCAGTTGTAATGGTCCTTGAAGCGGTGCTGGCGTATTTTTTTTCTCTTTTTTCTGTTGTTCATGGGCTGCCAGATTTTCCATCGCCTGTTGCATCATGACTTCGGCTTGCTCGGCTTTTTTAGCTTCAAGCTCCTTAACCGCAGCTTCGGCTTGCTCTTCATCGTAGCGCGCTTCCAAGCGAAACTTCGGAAAACCCAATTTTTGATAGCAGTCTTCAATCCAAGGAAAATAATTATCCACCAAATGCGGGATGATTGCTTGATTATTGACGGAGATGACAACTTTTTTGTCCTCCAAAAGAGGCAGTTGATTCTTAATTGTTTGATTGACAACTTTGGTATTGCAATGCTCATCTGACAAGACCAGCGGCCAATAGTCCTGTAAGAGGGCTTCATTGAGTTGCGGGGCATCTGTTTGAACATTCAACCGGGTAGTAGCAATCTCCCGAAAAGCCATCAATAGATGATGATTTAGCAGTTGATAGAGGCTTACTGGCAAGATCTCTGTAAACCCTAAAGTAAATTCCCAAATGCGGGACTGTCGGTGAACGATCACACCTTCAATCCTCCCCCCCAGCTGTGTAAGCTGGTTGACCACATCTGGTGCTAGTTGCATCTGTTCTAGCAGGACATTGAATTTTTGAATTTTTTCTGACATAAAGCGGTCCTCCCAGTTTTGTTTCAGCATTATCTAGTATACCTTTTTTTGGGGGGCTTTTCATTAAAGTTCACTTGGAGATTTTTCTCATGATTGCATATCCGTTTATGAAAAGGATTGTCGTCGATTTAAGACAAACTAAAAAAACTCAGAAAACAGTGACACTACCGTTTTCTAAGTTTATTGGGCTTTTTTTAAATCAGGTTTCTTCCGCAGACTGGAGCAAAATAGGAATAGTGTCTAGCAACTCTTCTTTACGAATTTCTAACATCGCCCCAGTTCGCTTGAGTTTGACTTCCACGATATTTTCCATCGCTTTTTTGCCCACCGTGATTCGCAATGGACAGCCGATCAAATCTGCATCGACAAATTTTACTCCAGCCCGTTCATTACGATCATCGACTAAGACTTGGTAGCCATGGCTGGTAAGATGTGCTTCTAGTTCATCAGTTAGTTTATTTTGAAAGTCATCAGACATATTCATTTGTAGGATGTGCAAATCAAAAGGAGCAATGTTACGGGGCCAATTGATGCCTTCTTCGTTGGCATTTTGCTCCACCACGGCAGCCAATAAGCGACTGATACCGATACCATAACTCCCCGCCCAGACAGGTACGTACTGCCCCGTCTCATCTAAAACTGTGGCATCCAAAACATCACTATAACGAGTACCTAATTTAAAGATGTGACCGACTTCAATTCCTCGCGTAAATTGTAAAACACCTTGACCGTCTGGAGAAGGTTCCCCCTCTTTGACATAACGCAAATCTTGGTAAGCACTTGGCTGAAAGTCTCGACCAGGATTGACATTCATATAGTGGTAGCCAGCTCTATTACTACCGGTAATCGCATTGCCCATGTCTTGAACTTGCAAATCCGCCAAAAGCTGGATATGTGCTGGCAAGTCAACTGGACCGATAAAGCCACTCGCTGCACCCAGCAATTCCTGCGTCTCTTCAGCAGTAGCCTCTCGCAAGTAAAAGACTGAGAGCATTTGCTTGACTTTGGCTTCGTTGATTTCTTGATCGCCACGAGCCAAAATCATCACAGGTTGCTCATCAGCTAAATAAAGCTTGGCTTGAATGATTTTATCAGCTGTAACTGCTAATTGTTCTTGCAAATCCGCTAAAGTTTCCACCTCAGCAGTTGCCACTTCCGTCAGTTTCCCATAGGATTGTTGCGCCATTTTTTTGGAATAAAGACTAGTAGCCATCTCCAGATTAGCAACATAGTCACTTGCGGTTGAATAACAAATCACATCTTCACCAATTTCAGATTTAGCGAGAAACTCTTTTGATTCACTGCCTCCCATCAAACCATTGTCTGCAATAACTGTCCGAAAAGCCAAACCACAACGAGTAAAGATGTGGCGATAAGCTTGTTCAAATTGCAGGTAGGTCTGATCCAAACTCTCCTTTGAACTATGAAAAGAGTAGGCATCTTGCATCAAAAACTCGCGGCTTTTCACTAACCCATGGCGGGGCCGTTTTTCATCACGAAATTTTGTCTGAATCTGAAATAAGCGAATGGGTAGCCGCTTATAGGAATTTACTTCATCAGCAATCAATTTTGTAAATATTTCCTCATGGGTGGCGGCCAAGAGGTTACTGCGTTGATTGCGATCCACCACTTTAAACAAGGTTTGACCATAAGCTTGCAAGCGTCCGGTGGTTTCCCATAAATCTTCCGGCAATAAATGGGGCATCGCCATTTCTTGCGCATCAATGTGAGCTAATTCTTCCCTAACGATGCCCTTGATTTTTTCTAATACGCGCCAAGCCAAGGGTAAATAACAATACACCCCAGAAGCTACCTGCCGGATAAAACCACCCCGTAATAGCATCTGAAAACTCAAAACACCAACTTCGCCGGGAAGCTCCCGTAACGTGGGGATTAACATTTTCGATTGTCTCATGAGAACCCTCTCTTTTTCACTTTTCTCGATTAGTGGAAGAAAAAGCGTTGGATATCATTCCAAGTGACTAAGATCATCAACAACATCAAAGCACCAAAGCCGATTAAGTTCAGCAACCCTTCTTTTTCAACACTCATCGGTTTGCCTCGTACGCCTTCAATCACATTCAAAACGAGTTTCCCACCGTCTAAGGCTGGAAAAGGAAACAAATTGATGATTCCTAAATTCATCGACAATATCGCAATAAATGCTAATACCGTCGCAAATCCTTGTTGAGCGGCTTGCGAGGACATTTGGAAAATCGCCACCGGTCCACCTAATTTGTCCAAATCCGGTCGAACAATTAAGTCCCCTAACGCTTGGAAAATATTCAGGGAGTTGCCGATTGCTTGTTTGAAGCCACCGATGATTTTTGCCATAAAGCCGGTTGCCATCGGCACTTGGATACCAATTCGAACAGTTTTTTGTCCTTCAACGGTGGTGGTTTCAGGCGTGACTGTGGTTTCGAAGGTTTCGGTACCCCGCTTCACAGAAAGCGTCAAAGGTTGATCTGGGCTGGCCAAAATGGCGGTCGTCAATTCTTGCCAACTGGAAATTTTTTTCCCATCAATGGTTTGAATCTGATCCCCTTCTTTTAAGCCGGCCGTCGCAGCTGGACTATCGGCTTGAATTGCCCCGATAGCATTTGTATCCGTCACTGCTACCCCACCTTGCATAAAGGCAATCACGATAAAGAGTAAGATTGCTAAAATGAAGTTGTTCATGGGACCGGCAAAATTTGTCATCATACGCCGACTGAGTTTAGCCGATTGAAACTGGACATCAGTCGGAGCAATACGGACTTCGGTACCATCTTGTTCAATGATAGTCGCATCATGTAAAACCTCATAGCGCATCAATTGGGTTTCGTCGTTATTGACGTAACCGGCATAGTACAATTCGTTTTCTAAATCAAATGACTCTGTGACGACAGGTATGCCGTTGGTGAGCTGCACTTTACTGGAGGTATTGATTTTTACTACTTTCCCCTCCTCATTCAGTACCAATGTCACCGGCATCCCTCGGGTAATCTCTGTCTCGTCTTCCCCCACTCCTGCCATGCGGACATAACCACCGATTGGTAGCAGGCGTAGCGTATAGGCGGTGCCATCTTTGCCTTGGTGACCAAAAATCTTCGGTCCCATCCCGATTGAAAATTCCCGAACTAAAATTCCCCCTCGGCGTGCAAAAAAGAAGTGGCCAAATTCATGGAAAATCACCACTACACTGAAGACGATTAAAAATGTCAAAAGACCTTTCATCGTTGTTCCTCGCTTTCATTTGTTAGCGTCAAAAGTCACCAGCCTAAAGCCGAGACTCTCGATTTCTTTGGAGCTAAACTCCATTTTATTTTAACACACTGGTAATAAGACCGGAACTAGTCGTAAAAAAAGTAAAGGGAATGTCACAAAATAGCAACGTAATCTTCACTTAACTAGCTGGTTGTATAAAAAAGACCTATCTCGATCAGTCATCGAAACAGGTCGCAAAAAAGTTAGGCTAAAAGACACCTAGCAAATGCATGATTGGAAAAACAAAAAGCATGCTGTCAAAACGGTCCAAAATCCCCCCGTGACCAGGTAAGATATTGCCGGAATCCTTTACTCCAAAATAGCGCTTGATGGCAGACTCTACCAAATCACCAAACTGACCGACAATGGAGAAAATCACTGTCAAAATCAACAACACAGGCAAGCCATGCCCAAAATCTTGTTGACCAGAAAAGGCTAAGACATAAATTGCCGCTACAACTACAGCCGAAACAATCCCGCCAAGAGCCCCTTCAATGGTTTTATTCGGGGAAATTTCTGGCCAAAGTTTTCGTTTTCCTAACTTGCGGCCAATCATATAAGCCCCAATATCTGTCGCCCAAACGATAAACAAACCGAAAAGCAACATGATCAAGCTTTCTCCCCGAGCGTTGACAAACTCTCGGAACCCCACACCAACATATAAGCTGACCAATACTGGGAAACCAGCTTCGTCTACTGTATACATATTTTTGGAAACCACCGAGGCTCCCAACAAAAGCATCACCATCAAATAAAACAACATGGTGCTATCAGTCTGAGCTGGTAACCAGAAAAACCAACGTTCTTTTGGTAAAACCAAGAATACTGCCCCTAGTGCTGATAGAATTCCTTCAAAACTGATGATGTTTAACCCTTTCATGCGGAACATTTCATAAACACCTACGACAGCCAATACAGCCGCCGTCACTTCCACGGCAATCCCACCGATGTATAAAATGGGAATAAATAGTATCAGTGCCACCACGGCAGTGATTACCCGTTGTCTCATTTCTTTACCTCCAATTGATTAAGTTTTATTACTCATAGGATACCTTCACACTATTCAGTTACTTGATGCTCGTCTGCTACCGGAAGATTCAGACCTCCAAAACGACGATTACGATTTTGAAAAGACGCCACCGCCATTTCCAATAACTCCCCATTGAAATCTGGCCACAACGCATCCGTGAAAAACAGTTCACTATATGCGATTTGCCATAGCAGGAAATTACTAATCCGTTCTTCGCCACTGGTGCGAATCAATAATTCTGGGTCCCGCAAGTCAACTGGCAAAAAGCCCGTCATTAAATGGTCAGCAATCATGGATTCATCAATTGTCTCAGCAGCAATCCCTTCTGCTTGGGCTTTTTTCACGATTGCTTGGGTGGCTGTCACGAGTTCAGCACGACTGCCGTAATTTAAGGCAAAATTCAACACCATGCCAGTATTGTTTTTTGTCTGTTCAATCGCACGCTTTACTGCATCTTGGGTGTGAGCCGGTAGAAACTCCGTATAGCCCATCACATGGACTTTGACATTTTCTTTGATCAACTCTGGTACAAATTTATCAAAAAAATCCACCGGCAATTGCATCAAAAAATTAACTTCCTCGGTGGGTCGTTTCCAATTTTCCGTGGAAAAGGCATAGAGGGTTAAGACTTTGATACCGATTTTTGAAGCATGTTTGGTAACAGTTTTCACCGTTTCCATGCCTTCTTGATGCCCTGCAATACGGGGTAGTCGCCGGTTTTGCGCCCACCGACCATTGCCATCCATGATGATAGCCACATGTTTGGGAATAGTTCCCGCCGGATCAAAGTGAAATTCGGCTTCTTCTTGTACATATTTGTTTTTTTGTGGAAACAAGCGCCACATACGGATCCCTCATCTCTCCAAAGATTTACCAAAAAACATTATACCATTAAACCCCAACAAGCTTTGGAAAAATTCCATCCAAAAAGCAGAAGTTAGATTATTTTTATACTCTACCCTTTAGAAAGTAATGCTTGCTGTGTTTTTTCGTCAACTTTGCCACAACTAGCTGATAGGAATCCAAAATCAGCTGACAAATTCCCTCATCACTGAAGGCGGTCGTCTGCAAATAGATCGAATTCCAATGGGTTTTATTGGCATAATACCCTGGAATCACCGTCCCCGGATAAACTTCCCGTAGTTCTTCATTTTTCTCCGGCAAGTTTTTTAAAGTGATGATGGCTGACAAGCTTCCCTGAACGCTCAGCATGCCAAACATTTTCCCAGCCACTTCAAAATAGTTGGTATCCCAGTCAACACGGTAATAACTCTTTGCTCCGGGCAATGTTCCCCCATAATCCATAAAACTCTGAATTCGTTGTTCAATTTCCGAAATCCTTTTGACTGTTGACATAAAAATCCCTCCATAAAAAGTAAGCGACTATCATGCCTCGTTTTGAGATATTACTCTAAGTTGTTCTAAAGCTGCTTTGGCCCAAGGATGAACGACTTGAATATCATGTTGGAATAGCCATTCTAGATAACAGTAGCAACTTTTGGCTAAGCTCTCTTGCTCCAATGCCGCCATTACTTGTTTTAGGTAAGGTGGTTGGGCCGGTCGATCCCATTTGATTTTGTCCGCGATAAACAAGCAATAATCCATTGGGGTAGCTTGACTTTTTAGCGTTGTATGACAAGCAATGGCTGATAACACTTGTACATCCTTAATCTGAAAAACTCGTTTCGCCAAAAGACATGACTGTTGTTGATGCAAAAGCATTGGTAATTGGTATTCTGCTGGGAGAATTGGCTGTCCCAAACCTTCGTGAAATTTCACTCGTTGATTATTAGGGATGACCACAGAAATATCATGCAATAATCCCGCTTGGTAAGCGACAGTCGGATCAATCCCAAATTCCTTAGCCAACATTTCAGACTCTTCTGCTACTTTTAGGAGATGAGGCATCGTATCCTGTTTGTCGTATTTAGTCAAATACATGAGTACTTGTTCTTCCATGGTTCCTTTAGGTAAGTCGATCATATATGTCATCATCACTACCGACTCCTCTATTCCAAATTGATCCAATACCGTCGAATAACTTTTTGACTTTCTTTATTTAGTCGCTTATCTGCTAACTTGCCACCATTTGCTTCAATAACTTTAGCAGACCCTTGATTGTCATCATCGCAAGTCAACAATACTTGCTTCAGACCTTGTTCTTTTGCTATCACAAGTGTCTCTTTCAACATCTGACTACCATAGCCTTGCCTACGAAACTTAGGCTGAATCCCGTAACCAATGTGTCCACCATAATTTTCCAGATAGTCATTCAAATTGGTACGTAAATTGATCATCCCTACCAATTGATTATCCTCACTAAAATACAGAAACTGTAATCCTCGTACAAACCCAGCTGGAATGCGTTTAGGATCTGAAAACTTTTCCAGCTCTGCTAGCCAACTTGCTACCGACTGAGCTTGTATCAAGTAGGAGGTACCCGGAATTGTCTCCACGGATTCACCGAAAGCCTGGCGAAAAGCTAAGATTTGCTTTTCATCTGCCAAGGTCGGTTTTCGCAGATGAGTCATTGTCCTCACCCTTTCTTGCCTAAGTTTAACTCTTATCTCTTGATTATAGCAGACTCCCCACTGCCAAAAGTAAAAAATTCGCAACTTCTCTATAAAATACCCCCATTTTCCCGTAGTCTTTATGAAATTTACGCTATTTCTATCGACACAACCAATAACTGATGTTATATTCGTGAAAAATCACCTAAATTCCGAATAAAGGAGACTTAAAATGAAAGAATTGTACGACGGTAAGACAAAAACAGTGTTTTTAGATGAAACTACCAATGAGGTTTGGTTATTGTTTAAAGATAGCGCTACTGGTGCGGATGGCGTCTTTGATCCTGGTTCCAACACGGTAGGAGGCAGCGTTGATGGTAAAGGGAAAAACGGTTTAAAAGTTTCTCAGTATTATTTTGAACTGATGGCAAAACACGGTATCCCAACGCATTACTTGGGAGTTGATTTGGAAAAAGGCTTGATGAAAGTTCGCCAATTAACCGTTCCCCCATTGGAATTTGTCCTCCGCTATGAGACCGCCGGCAGTATGTGTCGCCGCTTTGACCTTCCCGAACAAATCGCTTTCGATCCCGTATACACCGAAGTGACGCTAAAATCTGATGAGCAAGAAGATCCCCTAATCACCGATCGCCTCTGCCAAATGAAAGGAATCTTAAAACCCGGGCAATACCAAGAAGCTCTGAACATCTTGGAAAAAGTCGGTGAAGTTCTAAAAGAAGACTTAGCAAAAATGGCTTTACAATTAATCGATTTAAAAATCGAAATTGGCTTTGATGAAGCTGGCAATCTCTATGTAGTTGATGAAATTACACCAGATATCTGGCGCGTGAGGGACTCACAAGGAACCATCCCAGATCAAATCACATGTACCAACCTACTTCTTGAAAAAATAGAATAATGTAAAAACAGTTCCTGGTCCACTACAATTAAGGGAGACCAGGAACTGTTTTTTTGAATCTAGGGCTGTGCTTTCAACAGCTTACTTCTATAACAGTTTGCTTTGTATTTGCTTTTTCCGGTCTAGCTACCGTCAACCCAATTCTAGGTCGCTAAATTCTTTATCTATTAGAAGATGCTAGTTGGACTTAGCGGCTCTTATTTAGTCCAACTGTGTGCGGTAGCTGAGCTAGTTTGTGAAGCCAAGTCTATCAAAAAAAGCCTGCCCCATACAGGACAGACTCCAATTAAAAGTTTAAACTTCCAACAATTCTTGCTCTTTTTCTGCTGCGATGGTATCCAATTGTTTGATGGCATCATCCGTCAAAGTTTGGACATCTTTTTCAGCGTTGCGCAAGTCATCTTCGGTAATATCGCCAGCTTTTTCTTGCTTTTTATACGTATCCAGCGCATCTCGACGAATATTACGAATAGCGATTTTAGCATTTTCGGCTTCTTTTTTCACTTCTTTAGCCAATTCTTTACGGCGATCTTCGGTTAATTGCGGAATCACCAAGCGAATCACAGTCCCATCGGTTTGTGGTGTAATCCCGATATCACTGGTTTGAATAGCTTTTTCGATTTCTTTAATCATGGTTTTGTCAAATGGTGTAATCACCAACAAACGAGCTTCCGGGATTCCGATTGAAGCCATTTGATTGATGGGTGTCGGTACGCCATAATACGAAACCATCACACGATCTAAGATACTTGCATTCGCACGACCGGCACGAATTTGTCCGAGTTCTCGTTGCAGTGCTTCAGCAGCTTTCTGCATTTTGTCTTTTGCTTCTTGCATAACTACATCTGCCATGTTATTTCCCCCTAACTGTCGTTCCAATATTTTCGCCCATTACCGCCCGGCGAATATTCCCTGTTTCATTAAGATTGAAGACCACCAACGGAATATCGTTGTCCATAGATAATGAGCTAGCGGTGGAATCCATTACTTGTAACCCTTTAGCGATGACATCCAAATGAGTCAAGGTGTCAAATTTGACAGCTTCATGATCGATTTTTGGATCCGCTGAATAAACACCATCAACGTTATTTTTAGCCATCAAAATTACGTCTGCATTGATTTCAGCAGCCCGCAAAGCAGCCGTGGTATCGGTAGAGAAATAAGGGTTCCCGGTGCCACCAGCAAAAATCACAATACGACCTTTTTCCAGATGGCGTTCTGCCCGGCGACGGATATAAGGTTCAGCGATTTGACGCATCTCAATTGAGGTTTGGACTCGTGTTGGCACGCCTTCATTTTCCAAGGTGTCTTGCAAAGCCAAAGCGTTCATCACTGTCGCTAACATACCCATGTAGTCAGCTTGCGCCCGTTCCATACCCATTTGTGCGCCGATTTGTCCCCGCCAGATATTGCCCCCACCGACAACAATCGCCATTTCAACGCCAAGATCATGAACTTCTTTGATCTCTTTGACGATTTCTTTAATGGTCGGTGGTTTAATCCCGAAACCTTCGTCTCCTGCCAATGCTTCGCCACTTAATTTTAATACCACTCGTTGATATTTTGGTTTCACCATAATGAAATTCCTCCGTGTCCTAATGCTATTGTAGCATATCCCAAAAGTTATGCCAGTTGTGCCGTGGCAAACAGAGAAAAAACTTCCCTGAGCCACCCGTTTGCAAAAAAAGGGAGCGCATTTTCATGCGTTCCCAGCTATTCAATTATTGAATAGTCTTATTTTTTCACTTGGCTCATAACTTCTTCTACAAAGTTATCAACTTTTTTCTCGATACCTTCGCCCACTTCAAAACGGACGAATGATTTCACAGAACCGCCTTTTGAAGTCACGTATTGTTCAACGGTCATGTCAGGATCTTTGACGAATGGTTGATCAACCAAAGCGATTTCGGCTTTGAATTTCTTCAAACGACCAACAACCATTTTTTCAACGATATTCGCAGGTTTGCCTTCATTCAAGGCTTGTTCAGTCAAGACATTTTTTTCGTGTTCCAATTCTGATTCTGGAATTTGGCTTTCATCAACATAACGAGGGTTAATAGCTGCGACGTGCATCGCAACATCTTTCGCAACTGTTTCGTCAGTAGTGCCATCAACAACTGTCAATACAGCAATCCGACCGCCCATATGCAAGTAACCACCAAAGGCTGCGTTGTCTGCTTTTTCAACAACTTCAAAACGACGGAAGCTAATTTTTTCACCGATAACTTGGGTTGCTTCAATCAAGGCTGCTTCAACTGTTTCGCCTTTTTCGTTAACCATTTTCATAGCTGCATCCATATCAGCTGGTTTATTTGCTGCTACTAATTCAGCCAATTCTTTGACTAAGTTTTGGAACATTTCATTTTTAGAAACAAAGTCTGTTTCAGAGTTTACTTCAACGATAGCTGCAGTATTGCCGTTAACTGCCACCGCAGCCAACCCTTCAGCAGCGATTCGGTCGTTTTTCTTGGCAGCCTTAGCCATCCCTTTTTCACGGAGCAAGTCGACTGCTTTTTCGATATCGCCTTCCACTTCAACCAAGGCGCGTTTTGCGTCCATCATGCCGACACCGGTCATGTCGCGTAATTCTTTTACTAATTTTGCTGTTACTTCAGCCATTGAGAATTCCTCCTAATGTGTAATATAAGCTTTTAAAAAAAGCTGTTTCAAAGGGAGTGCGGCTTTTTTAGCCCAGCCTTTGAAACAGCTCCTCATTTATGAATTATTCAGCTGATGTGTCAGAAGCGTTGTCGCCTTCAACTACGTCAACGATTTCTTCGATTGAAGTAGCGTTGTCAGCTTCTGGTGCAAAGTCTTCAACAGCAACTTCTTGGTCTTCCCCTTGGTTTCCTTCGATGAAAGCGTCAGCCATTTTACCAGTGATTAATTTCACGGCACGAATCGCATCATCATTTGATGGAATAACCACATCGATTTCATCTGGATCACAGTTTGTATCAACCATAGCAACGATTGGGATATTCAATTTACGAGCTTCTTGAATTGCAATCCGTTCTTTACGAGGGTCAACAACGTACATTACGTCTGGAATACGAGGCATGTCAGCGATCCCGCCCAAGAATTTTTCAAGGCGTTCCCGTTGTTTGTTCAAGCCAACGACTTCTTTCTTAGGTAATACTTCGAAAGTCCCGTCTTCTTCCATTTTGTTGATTTGTTTCAAACGTGCAACACGTTTTTGGATAGTTTCCCAGTTAGTCAAAGTACCACCTAACCAACGATGGTTAACATAGTATTGACCAGCGCGAGTTGCTTCTTCTTTAATAGCATCTTGAGCTTGTTTTTTAGTTCCGACAAACAATGCTACACCGCCGTCTTCAGCGACAGCTTTCATGTAGTCATAGGCTGCATCAACCAATTTAACGGTTTTTTGCAAGTCGATGATGTAGATTCCGTTACGTTCTGTGAAGATGTATTTCTTCATTTTTGGGTTCCAGCGACGAGTTTGGTGACCAAAGTGTACGCCGGCTTCAAGCAATTGTTTCATTGAAATTACTGCCATTTTGTGTTTCCTCCAATTGGTTTTTGTTTTCCTCTTCGCTCTTTTAGCTCTTTGAAGAACCGTTTATAGCGGCACCCCTTCGCAGATGAGAACGAATGTGGATTTTTTTGTGTTTGTCACACCCGAATAGTATACAGTAGCTCTTGTGAAAATGCAACTGTTTATTCCAGGTTTCCTGAAAAGACAACAGGAAGCGGCCGTCATTAAAAAACAGCCGCCCCCTTTGGCTCAATCCAAGGATTCTTCTAATTCATAGCGGAAGGCCGTCCGTTGTCCCGGCGTATCAAAGTGAGCTGGCGTATACTGCATCAGCACCACTTCCCAAACGGCTTTCTTTTGCATGATCAAAGTCAAATAAGCCAAACGTTCCCGACTGATGCGCCCGGTTTCTCGTTTGATTTTTCCAGTGTGGCAACGCATCAGGACAACATTGGCAGTCAGCAACTGCGTCTCCACTAAAACGGATTGATAGGTCTGATCTTCTTCTGCTGCAAACAATCTCTGCGCATACGTAAAAATCGCTTGCTTGCCTTTCACAAAGGTACCGTCAAACGCAATCAAGGTGCCATCATTAGCGAAGCAAGTGGCAAAGTTGCGAGAATTTCCTTCATGCCAGGCTTTTCGGACTTTTGTAAACAATTGTTCAGCTTCTTTCACGATGGCCACCTCTTTTCACGAAGATTACTTCCGAAATGCTAGCCTAGTTGACCTTTAAAATGATTCATAGCCGCTGTCACTTCAGCTACCATTTCAGGTTTTACTAACGGAAGTAATTGTTGTTGTAGCTGTTCTAAATCCCCTTTAGTAAACGCTTGTGTCGCCTGATTGGCAAAAGATTGTACCAGTAATTCTTTTGCTTGTTGGGCATGTTCTGGTTGTGTTCGTTCAATAAAAAAATTCAAAAACATTTCTTGTTCTTTCAGCATTTTGAAAAACCTCCTATTTGATAATAATTATACCACCTCCTTTAGCGGGGACAAAAAGATGTTAGCTTGATAAACTTTTCCTATTAATTTTTTAACATTTTTGCTATGATGATCGTGAATATCTATGCAAATCGAGGCATGTCTCTTTGAATTTCAAGCCATTTCTGTCTTGCTATTCCTAGAGACTGGTCTTGATTTGACGAAAGGAGTAACCATGCGTAAAGCTGAACGCCACGCCTTAATCCGTCAAATCATCTCGACGGAAACGGTGCGAACCCAAGAAGAACTCTTAAAACACCTAGAAGATCGCGGAGTACTGGCTACCCAAGCGACGATTTCACGGGATATCCGGGATTTGAAAATCGTCAAAGTTCAAGATAAAGACGGTGCCATCCGCTTCGAGCTCTTCAACGAATACGAGCCTGAGCCAGAAGATCCCGAAGAAGAAAACCGCTTGATCCGAATGATCCAAGAAGTAGTCACCAAAGTCGATCGTGTGCAATTTATTACCATTATTAATACGATGCCTGACAATGCCCAACTCCTATCCGCCGTGATGGATGAAGTCAAGCTACCTGAAAAAGTTACTACTTTGGCCGGGTTTGATACTGTCATTACCATCTGCCGTACCGATGAGGATGCTGAAAAATTGGCAGCCTACTTCCGTTCCCATATGTTAAGTTAAAAGAAGGAGGGAGATGATTGGAACAGCTAGCTG
Organism: Enterococcus diestrammenae; assembly: GCF_049384045.1. NCBI lineage: Bacteria > Bacillati > Bacillota > Bacilli > Lactobacillales > Enterococcaceae > Enterococcus > Enterococcus diestrammenae. The sequence continues at coordinate 16,660 of NZ_JBMRGR010000005.1, read as the reverse complement.
GTTTAACTGGTTTCGAGATATTTCTTTATCTTGTCCTGACAGTTTCCTTTCTATTGCTATTTTTAGCCGCCTGTTTCAAGATTACCGGTGGCCTCTTTTTAGCACGTCCTCCCCAACGATTTCAACAAGATCGCCAGCTGCCGAAATACCAAAAAGAGCGCCGTGCTGGAATAGCCTTTAGTCGACTGATTTTTAAGTATATTCCGCCCTTTTTTATCGGTTTTTTACTTTTGACAATCTGGCAGCTTTGGCTACATTAGCACTCGTAACGGGTTAAACTTTCTTTTTTTACTTACCCTAACTACTTTTGCAGACTAAGCTAGTTTGCGGGAAGGGATTCAGCTTTTGTCCTGTGAGATTCTTTACCCCGTAATCTACGAAAAAAACACTCTCTGTGCCAAAATTCTGGTACAGAGAGTGTTTTTTTCGTAGTTGTTTACATTTTTTCTGGGGCTTGCAAACCTAACAACCGCAAATCTTCTTTTAAAATGACAGTAACGGCATATACCAAAGCCAAACGAGCATCTTTTTCCTCGTCTTCCGCCAAAACTTTGACGTTAGCATAAAACTTGTTGAAAGCTTGAGCTAATTTAATGGCATGTTTTGCGATAACGGAAGGTTCATACTTATCAGCCGCAGCCAAAACTGTATCGGGATACTGTTGTAATAATTTGATAACTTCCCAACTGTTTTCATCTTGCAAGCTGTAGACAGCCGTGGCATCTGGTGTAAACGCTGCTTTCGTCAAAATACTCATTGCCCGTGCATGGGAGTATTGAACATAAGGTCCGGTTTCCCCTTCAAAACGCACTACTTCTTCTAAATCAAAGTCAAAATTGTTCATGCGGTCATTTTTCAAATCGTGGAAAATCACTGCGCCAACACCGACTTGTTGGGCAACTTCGTCTTTATTGGCCAAAGTTGGATTTTTCTCAATAATTTGGGCTTTAGCTAATTCGGTGGCTTCCATCAAGACTTTTTCCAATAAGATAATCTTTCCTTTACGAGTAGAAAGTTTCTTGCCACCTTGGGTAATCAATCCAAAGGCCACATGAGCAATTTCATCTGACCAATCAAAGCCCATTTCTTTTAAAACGGCTTTTAATTGTTTGAAATGATAACTTTGTTCATTCCCCACAACATAGATCGATTTAGCAAAATTATACGTGCGTTTACGATACAAAGCAGCTGCCAAATCCCGTGTGATGTAAAGCGTCGCACCATCGGATTTTTTGATTAAGGCTGGGTTTAGGTCATAAGCGGAAAGATCGACAATTTCAGCGCCTTGGTCTTCTTTGAGCAAGTGTTTGGCTTCCAACAAGTCAACAATCTCGGTCATTTTGTCATTGTAGAAAGCTTCCCCGTTCATGGAATCAAAAGAAACTCCCAACAAGTCGTAAATCTTGTTGAATTCCTTTAAAGATTCTTCGCGGAACCACTGCCACAAGGAAATAGCTTCTTCGTCGCCTTCTTCTAACTTTTTAAACCAAGCCCGGGCTTCATCTTCTAAAGCCGGTTCAGTTTCGGCTTTTTCATGGAAATCCACGTATAAGCGTAACAGTTCTTTAATGGGATCAGCTTTCACTGCTGCTTCTGACCCCCATTTTTTATAAGCTACGATCAATTTACCAAACTGCGTACCCCAGTCACCTAAATGATTGATGCGAATCGGTTGATAGCCGATTTTTTCCATAATAAAGCCGATTGAATTACCAATCACAGTAGAACGCAAATGCCCCATGGAAATTGGTTTGGCAATATTTGGTGAAGACATGTCGATAGGTACTGTTTGTCCTAGACCAATTGCTGCATCGCCATAATGCTCTTTTTCGCTGATTATTTTGGCTAAAACGCTTTGGGAGATGTTTCCTTTACTCATAAAGAAATTCAGATAAGGACCCACCACTGCGATTTTTTCAAAGGAAGTCCCATCGATTTTTTCAGCCAACTCTTGAGCAATTTGCTGCGGCGCCTTACGGTAAACTTTTGCTAAAGCAAACGCTGGAAAAGCGACATCCCCATGGTCAGCTGCTTTGGGATTTTCTAACAAGCCTTGAACTTGGGCCAGCGTCAAGTCATCTTTGACCACTTCAAAGATAGCCTTTGCCACGATTTCTTTGTTATTCATAGTGATTCCTCCTGATGGTTTTTGATTTTTCCGTTGAACTTATAAACTAGCTGAGTAAATAAATAACTTGCCTTAGTTAAGGCCCTTTGTAGCAAAAAACAAAAAACGTCCCTGATGCCAAAACATCAGAGACGAGAATTTCCCGCGGTACCACTCAACTTTGCCTGCTATTGCAGACCACCTCACCTCTAACGGTAGGCTGCCGTCTGCAAGCAGAAAACTCACAAGTGCGCTTCACGCTGTCTCAAAGATCCGGCTCCCACCTCCCCGGACTCGCTTCGACTTCTCTAACCACGCTACTCTCTTGCTCAACGTTTCATATCAAACTGAGACTTATTATAGCAGAGAAGTCGTGATTTGCCTAGTTGGAAATCTAATCCCTTTTTCTTAGACCCTTGGGATGAACAGATTGCCCAAGGTAGCAGCCATCACGGCTTTAATGGTATGCAGACGATTTTCTGCCTGTTGAAACTGCTTAGCCAAAGGGGCGCGGAAAACCTCATCGGTGACTTCCATCTCAGTAAGACCGAAATCGGCTGCAATTTTTTTACCATAGATTGTTTCTTGGTCATGGAAGGCTGGTAAGCAATGCAAAAAGATGACTTCCGTATTTTCGGTAGCCGATATCAACTCCATATTGACTTGATAAGGGAGTAACTGCTCAATCCGTTCAGCAAACTTATCTTCTTCTCCCATGGAAACCCAAACATCAGTATAGAGGATATCTGCCCCTTTGACTCCAGCTTTGACATCCGCTGTCAGCAATAACTCCGCCCCTGATTTGTCAGCGTAAGCTTGTGCCAACTCGATAATCTCCCCTTCTGGAAATAGGGCTTCCGGGGCTACGATATGCACGTTGACGCCCAAAATCGCTCCTGTAACTAACAAAGAATTAGCGACATTGTTGCGCCCATCGCCAACATAAGCCAAGGTCAGCCCAGTGAGTTTGCCGAAATGCTCTTTAATCGTCAGAAAATCAGCGAGCATCTGGGTGGGATGCCACCGATCCGTCAAACCATTCCAAACTGGTACCCCTGAATACAACGCCAAATCCTCCACAGCTTCTTGACTAAATCCACGGTACTCGAGGCCGTCAAACATCCTTCCCAAGACTTTGGCCGTGTCTTCCACCGATTCCTTTTTTCCCAACTGGATATCTCCGGCACCTAAAAACTCGGGGTGAGCACCCAAATCATTACAAGCTACGGTGAAAGCCGCCCGCGTCCGGGTCGAAGTTTTTTCGAATAATAACGCAATATTCTTCCCTTGTAAGTAGGCATGGGGAATCCCTTTTTGCTTCAAGGCTTTTAGATGGGCAGCAAAATCGATTAGATACATGAGCTCCTCTTTGCTGAAATCCACTTCTTTCAAAAAACTCTTCCCTTGAAATGTTGAATATTCCATGGCGTTTCTCCTTTTTAATGTATATTTATTCATTTTTGCTAGTGTAACACAAAAAGGGAAAAGTTCAAATACTTTCCCGCCAGAAAGGTTGGCTCATACAGCGGGGACCGCCTCGGCCGCGGGATAATTCGCCGGAAGGAATCTCTAAAACCGCAATCCCTGCCTGTCGTAGCAACTGATTGGAAACGTAATTGCGATCGTAAGTGACCACTTTGCCCGGTGCAATAGCTAACGTATTGGAGCCATCATTCCATTGCTCACGAGCTGCCGCAATCGCATCGCCACCACCGGTTGGAATCAAGATCAGCTCCGATAAGCCAAGACTTTTTTTCAAAACTTGTTGCAAATCTCGTTGGGGAGTGATCTGCAACTCCCCCGCTACCAGTTCCATCACATAAATATCCAAAAGTCCCTCTGCTGTCAGAATGGCGGGATGAATCGTAAATTTATCCCGGTCCACCATGGTGAAGACGGTATCTAGATGCATCATCGCTCGTTGATTGGGCAGTTTAATCGCTAAGACTTTAGTAAAACTGCTGGATTGATTGAGAAGATTGCGAGCCAATTGCTCAATCGCTTTGGCACTGGTCCGCTGACTAATCCCCACTGCGATAACCTCTTTGTTTAGCACCAAGACATCCCCGCCCTCAATCGGAGCCGCAAAATCCCGATCCAACCATATCGGTGGTGTTAGCTGAAAATCAGGATGGTAGCGGATCATGTATTCCACAAATAATGATTCCCGTTTGCGAGCCTCATACATCATCGAATTAATCATTAAACCATTTCCGATACAGGCTAACGAATCCCGAGTGAAGTATAAACTAGGCATCGGCTTCAAATAGAAGGGGTTATCCGTATCCCTCGAAAAATCCAATAAAGAGCGACCGCTAACCTGAATCTCATCACTGCGAACCCCAGCCATTACTTTAGCTACTAACTCTGGTGTATCAAAATGCATCAAATACTCAAATAATTCTTGCCGTAAAAAAGGTGAGTAGATTTTCGATTCATCAAGCAAATCTACCACAAAAGGAATCTTGACACCACCAGCTTCAATAGCTTCCGCCGCTAGCTGTTCCAGATAGCAGACGGTGATGCCCTCCTCTCGTAGGAGCTGGGCGAAACAATCATGTTCCTGCTGGATGACTTTCAAATAAGGGATGTCATCAAATAATAATTCGGCCATCGTCGCTGGTGTTAAATTTTCCACTTCGGCTCCCGGCCGTTTTAACAACACCTTCGTCAATTTGCCAATCTCAGAAAAAACCTGTATCGCTGTCATTGCCTCTTGCCTCCTCACTAAAGCGACGCATCAAATTAAAGCGCTCTCTTGTTATTCATTATACCGTAGGAAGGAAGAATTCTCTAAACATAGCTCATTTTAGGGTCTCATTCAAAAAGTCATAAATTTGTAAGAAAGCTGTCAGAAAGAATTGAAAACCAGAGAACTATCATTGGTTATGCTATTCGTACGGACTCAGTAGCCTAAGGTAATAAACGAGCCACTTAAAAGAGAACACAGTGGCTACGTACAAAAACTTTAAGCAAGCTGACAATTTTCAATACGGAGGCAGATTTATGGAAACTCGCAAAAGCAAACTCACTCGCCGTCCCTTGACTCAAAACAAGCGACAACAAGGAAAAAAATGGATGGGCCTCGCAGTTGTATTAGGCTTGTTTTTTCTATTAATTGGCTTTGGTCAGGTGAAAAATGGTTATGGCTCGCCCTTTAAGCTAGTCTTTGGCGACGGGCAAAGGGCTACCAAAGACCTTCTTTTGCCACAAGCTTTTAGCACGACAGCCAATCAAAAACTAGCCACTGATTCCAAAAATGCCAAGCTACCACTGTATCTGCAAACTGACGAACGTTGGGGGGAAGCAGCCTATGGACCTGCCGGGGCCCACAATGATTTGGCTCACAATGGTTGCGCCTTAGCTTCTTTAGCGATGATTGCTTCCTATTGGCAACAGGCTAACGTCACACCAGAAAGGATTTTACAATGGGCCCACAATGATTACTTTGTTCCTGGACAAGGAACCTCTTGGCAGATTTTTGCCGACTATGCCAGTCAAAATGGCTATCACTATGAAAATCTCGGCAACTATTTCAATCGTGCCAAAGCATTTATGAACGAGGGCATCCCAATTATCATTTCAGTCAAGCCCGGGACATTTACCACCACTGGTCATCTCATGGTTTTAACCACCGACAGTAGTGGTGCCCTAAAAGTTTACGATCCCAATGATAGTCCCAACAAAAAACACTACCTCAAGACTTATACCAGTGACGTCTTCATTGAGGAAGGAGTGAATTATTGGGCGTTATGGAAAGAATGACAGTACTAAGAACTTCCCGTATACTAGAGGTAGCTTGCTAATGACAGGAGACCTCAACCATGACTGATATTCTAATCGTAGACGATGAAAAAGAAATCGCCGATATGTTAGCCACTTTTTTGGCAAATGAAAACTACCACGTCAATACGGCCTATAATGGTGCCACTGCCTTAGCGTTGATTAACACTCAGCCACCTGAACTCCTCCTCTTGGATGTGATGTTACCAGACATGGATGGCTTTGCGATTTTACGGGAAATTCGCCGCAATCATTTTTTTCCGGTCTTGATGCTGACGGCTAAAGGGGAAGCCCTGGACAAGATTACTGGTCTATCCTTAGGCGCTGATGATTACATCACGAAGCCTTTCAATCCACTGGAAGTCGTAGCAAGGGTGAAAACACAGCTCCGACGCTATCAAGCCTACAACCCTAGCGCCACTCAACTAGATGCTACAGAGGCACAGCAATACGATCACAATGGTCTTTATGTTTCGCTTGCAAGTCACAAAGTCACGTTGTATGACAAAGAGATCAAGCTAACCCCTTTGGAATTTAAAATTTTGTGGTATCTTTGTGTCCATGCCGGTGCCGTGGTCTCCTCAGAAGAATTATTTGAACAAGTTTGGGGAGAAAAATATCTCGACAATAACAATACCGTGATGGCTCACATCGCTCGTTTGCGGGAAAAACTCCATGAACCGCCACGGCAACCCAAATTTATCAAAACTGTCTGGGGGGTGGGATACACCATTGAAAGCTAAAAGTTCATTAGCCAATAAATTACTGCGGCGTTATTTACTGATTACCCTATTGTTATTGGTTGTCATCGTGGTTATACCGTTAGCCCTTAAATTCCTCTTAGGGATGCGGACCTGGTATTATGACGACCCCTTCTATCCACTACTCAGATTTGCTAACGATCATATACTTATCTTGGTGATTGTTGGGGCACTTTTGATCTGGTTATTGACCACTTGGTTTTTTATAAGACAAGCTGCAGGTTATCTAAATGAAACACTGGGGGCAGCCAAGCAACTGGTCTCGAATCCTGATAAGCCCATCACTTTATCCTCAGACTTAAGGGATTTTGCCAATGAAATGAACCAAATACGTATGGATACCCTTTTTCATCAGCGGGCCGCTAAAGAAGCCGAGCAGAAAAAAAACGATTTGATTGTTTATTTAGCCCACGATTTACGGACACCACTGACAAGTGTCATTGGCTATCTAACTTTGCTAGAAGAAAGCCCAGATTTACCACCTGCCATGCGGGCAAAGTACACTGGAATCACATTAGAAAAAGCCTATCGTCTAGAAAGTTTAATCAATGAATTCTTTGAAATTACTCGCTTTAATTTAGCCACCGTCAGCTTAGTCACAAAAGCAGTGGACCTATCTGTCATGTTGGAACAAATTAGCTATGAATTTCTCCCTATGCTGACGCCCAAAAATCTTTCATGGGAAATGCAAATTGAAGAGGCGATTTGGGTGGATGTGGACACGGAAAAATTTGAACGGGTCTTGGACAACTTGATAAAAAATGCGATCCTATACGCCACTCCCGGTACAGCACTTCGCCTCACATTAGCCCGTAAGCAGAACCAAGGGATCCTGACTCTTGGTAACCAAGGGGCCACACTTCCGGCTGACAAATTGGAACGCATTTTCGAACCGTTTTTCAGAGGCGATAGCGCCCGGGGTACCCAATCTGGCGGAACCGGTCTGGGCTTACCCATTGCCAAAGAAATCGTCGAAAGCCATCACGGGACTTTGAAAGCCGAAAGTGTCGCTAATTATTTTCAAATAGTGCTGACTTTACCTCTCAGCAAAACTTATCAAAATTCCTCGAGGGCTCCCCAAAAAGCTTCCGAAATTTAAAAAACCAGCTTTCCTTGGCTTAACATTGAAGCCGTGGAAAGCTGGTTTATTTTGATTTAGTCTATTCACTAAAACTCAAGCTAGGATCAGCATTCAAGCTGAAGTCTGCCAAGTGTCCTTTTTTCAACTCGATATGAGCGGCAGCGCCTATCATGGCAGCATTGTCCCCGCATAAACGCAGTGGCGGAATCAACAAAGTAGTATCTGGTAATTTTTCAGCAACAGCTGCGCTTAAACCGGTTCGTAAGCCTTGGTTGGCTGCTACACCACCAGCGACAATCAATTGTTTGACCGGGTAAGCTTGGCATGCCCGGATCGTTTTCTCGATCAAAACATCACAGACACTTGCTTGAAAGCTAGCCGCCAAATCGGCGTGGTCAAAGGTTTCGCCCCGCTGTTCGCCATTGTGAACTAGGTTAATGAAGGCACTTTTAAGACCGCTAAAGCTAAAATCAAAATTATCTTCATGGAGCATCGCCCGTGGAAATTGATACACGTCATGACCAACATGGGCCAGTTGATCAATTTCTTTCCCACTTGGATACGTCAAGCCCAACACGCGACCGACTTTATCATAAGCTTCACCAGCAGCGTCATCCCGGGTTTCCCCCACCATTTCATAAGAGCCGTCTTCTTTCATATAGACCAACTCCGTGTGACCACCACTGACTAATAAAGCCATCAAAGGAAACTCCAGGGGGGCGACGTAGCGAGCGGCGTATAAATGACCGGCCATGTGATTGACTGGAATCAATGGCAAGCTATGAGCCCAAGCAAAGGCTTTTGCTGCGGAAATCCCAATCAATAAAGAACCCACTAAGCCAGGACCATAAGTCACCGCCACTGCAGTCAGCTCAGCTGGCGTCACCTCAGCTTCTGCCAAAGCATCGTCAATACAAAGGGTAATCTGCTCCACATGATGGCGACTGGCAACTTCTGGGACTACCCCACCAAAACGTTGGTGGCTTTTTATTTGTGAAGCAACAATATTACTCAAAATTTCAGCACCGTCTTTGATAACAGCCACACTGGTTTCATCACAGCTGGATTCGATGGCTAAAATTAATTCTGGCATTACAGATTCTTTCAATACTACTCACTCTTTCTTTTGCTTAGGTAACTGCCTCATCATGATATAGGCATCTTCAGTCGGATTGTGGTAATAGGCTTTACGCCGGTGAATCATTTCAAAAGCATTCCGGTGATACAACCGCTGGGCCACCAGATTGCTTTCCCGCACCTCTAGGAAAATCCGGATGTCCGACTCAGAAGTTGCAACCAATGCCAACAAGCTGGCTAATAACTTTTGTCCAATCCCCTGACCATGATACTTGCGCGCCACGGCGACATTGGTGATTTCCACTTCATCAAACACTTGCTGGCAACTGATGAAGCCCAGTAATTGCTGATCATTGTAAGCCCCCAAGTAAATCGTGTTGGGATTGGCAAAATCAGCAACAAATTGTGCTAAGTTCCATGGGCTCCCCCCCGGATAGGCAGTCATCGCCAACTGGTAAAGCTCCTCCGTGATGGTTGGGATTGTTTGACTCAGCTGTCTAATTCTCATGTTAGTTGCCATCCTCTAAAAATTTCACCATATCCAAGGCATCTTCATTGGTTTCATCATAGTAGCCTTTTTTAATCGCGCGGGAAACAAAACCCAATTTACAATATAAGCGTTGGGCATCCCGATTGCTGAGTCGAACTTCTAAAGACAGCGTTTCACAGTGATTTTGTCTAGCAAAGGCCTCCGCTTCTTCCAATAAAAGACTGCCTAAGCCTCGGCCTTGAAATGCGGGTAAAACAGCTACGTTGGTGATATGACCATCTGTGCCATGAATGCGACACCCACAAAAAGCCACGACTTTGCCCTTGTCTTCCACACACAAATACAAATGCCGCATCGGTGACGAAAACTCAGAAAGAAAAGCCGAACGGGTCCAGGGCATATTGCCAGCGTAGACCTCTTTTTGGAGAAAAATCAAGGTCTTAATATCTTCATTGGTTAACTGACGCAGCACATAAGGTTGTCCCGCAATCAGACGAACTTGGCGTTCATAGGTTGGGATTTGTTTCGGTTGCCAACGCTGGGTCAAGGCTTTAAATTTTTTCAACATAATCCTCATCTCCCGGCGAGTGAGTGGCTAACCATTTTTCTTCGGCTTCCACTTTTTTCAAATAAGCGGGTAAAAAAGCATCAATGTCAGACACTGGCTGGCTTTGTTCGGCAAGTTGAGCCAAGACGCTCCCATGGGGAACATCCCAAGTCCCCACCGTGTTGATTTCAGCATCCGGTGCCACCTCTGCAATCAATTGGCGGAATTTCTGGGTATCGCTTCCGATAAAGCGGACCTTCTTTTCATTGGCAAAACGCTGAGCTAACTCAGCCATAGCGATATGACGATCTGGCAACACATTTTCCAATATCCCCGCTTGCCAACGATAAACGCCGGCATAGACATTTTGGCGACGAGCATCAAAAAGTGGGATCAGCAGCCCATCATATTCTCTAGCATTTGCCGCAATCACCGCTAAGCTTGAAACACCTACCAGCTCTTTGTGTAAGGTACTAGCTAACGTTTTTGCTGTAGTCACGCCGATTCTCAAACCAGTATACGACCCCGGTCCTTGAGCCACCACGATCCGATCTAGGTCAGCAGGCTGCCATTGGGCTTCTGCCATCAGTTGAGCGATTGCCGGCATCAAGGTCGTACTGTGATTTTTATTATTGGTGGTAATCAGTTCGTTGACTAATTGCCCCGCTTCAGTCAACGCTACCGTCAACGCCTGGTTTGATGTATCAAATGCCAATACTTTCATGCTACCCATCCTTTGAATCAAAATATGTATAAAATCAAGAAGCCACTGCCCGCTCTTTATTTGCAGGTGACTCTTCCCGAAAATTCGTCTTATAAACCGCCCTATTTTAGCACAATGAAAGGAAAATGAAAAGAGACAGTACTTTTCATACCGACTTTTACCATCCTTCTGACTGCTCTAAGCTTTAGCATATCATAAGAAACTGGTGATTCGCTAGTCTAGCTAGCAGCCACCAGTTTCTTAAAATAATCCGGATCGGTTAGCGAGTGGAGGCCCGTAAAATCAGTTGGGTACCAATCGTAATTTTACGAGGCACCGGCGCTTTTTCTCTGGCAATGTCTGCCATCGTCGCCAGCGCCAGCTCCCCCATCCATTCCGTTGGTACATGCACCGTTGCTAGCGGTGGACTCACGTATTTGGCCACTGAAACATCGTTGAAGCCAATCACGGAAATATCTTCTGGAACGCGCAGTCCCGCTTCTTGAATCGCCCGCAACGCCCCTACCCCTAAGGCATCACTTGAAGCGAAAAGTGCCGTCGGAAGTTCTTCCGCCTCAGCTAAGAAAGTTTTCATGGCTTGATACCCACCATTGACGGTAAACGCCCCTGCCACCATCAAGTGGGGATCAAATAAGCGCAGTTGTTGCAGTCGCTGTTGGAAAAAAGCTTTCCGAGGATCCTCGATTTGATTGCGATTGCCCTTAGTAAACTCAATACCCGATAACAAGCCAATCTTTTCGTGACCGGTTTTAACGAAGTGATCCAACACCAAATCTACTGCCTGTCGGAAATCGACCACCAATGAATCTTGTCCATAAGGCATGCCATCAAAATCAACTAACAGCAGCGGTTCATTCATTTTTTGTAGACTTTTGACTTGTTGGGCATCAAATTTCCCCAAAGCAATGATACCATCGGCTTGCTCATCAGAAAGCTCCTCCAAGTTTTCTTTTAGGAGTCGCACATTCAACTCCTCGGCCTTTTGCTCAATCCCTAAGCGAATCGCAAGGTAATACAAATCCGCCAGTTCTTCCTCGGAATCGTACCATTGAATTAGACGAAAGACTTGGTTTTCCACCTTTTGCTTCTTTTTATGTTTTGTATAGTTAAGGGCTTCAGCGACTTCAAAAATCCGTTGTTTCGTATCTTGTCCTACAGAAAGCTCCGGATCGTAGTTGAGCACTCGCGAAACCGTAGCGGGTGATACCCCCGCCTTGGCAGCAATATCTTTAATGGTAGCCATCTCTACACCTCCCTTGCTTTCTCTCCAATGCCTACCCTTTCAGTATCATGTTCTCCACCAGTCGGCCTCAAAACTACTTATAATGTTTCGATAAACCGTTGGAAGGCCGCCTGTCCGTTGGCATCTCGTTTGAAGACGCCCGCATGTTCTAAGACAGTAGCAAAGATGACGCCGACCTCTTTTTGGATAATTGCTTCGACGTTTGCCGCCGTAAACTCATACTTCTCCTTCATTTCATCAGCCCAAGGTCGATGCATTTCAGCAATCTCATTTGGTTGCTCTAGGACATATTTCTCGACTTCTTTTAGCTCCGTGGCCAAACGTGGTGGCAACACTGCTAAGCCCATGACTTCAATTAAACCGATATTTTCTTTTTTGATGTGTTGTACTTCAGGATGTGGATGAAAAATACCATCAGGATATTCTACTGAAACATTATTGTCCCGCAAAACCAAATCGATTTCAAAGCGTTCCCCATTCCGACGAGCAATTGGAGTAATCGTATGATGTGGGGTACCGTCTTCTGAGTAGGCTTTGACGGCGACGGATGGATCAGAGTAATTCCGCCATTGCTTCAGAATATATTCCGCCGCATCCACCAATGATTTAACCACCGTACCACTCAGGCGAATGACTGACATCGGCCACTTAACAATCCCGGCTTGAACATCTGCAAACTGTGGCAATTCAAAGGGTGTTTCAACTTTTGCTTCCGCCATCGCGAAGGTATGCCGGCCCCCTTGGTAATGGTCATGACTCAAAATTGAGCCGCCGACAATTGGCAAATCCGCATTCGAACCCACGAAGTAATGGGGCAAGACTTCAATGATTTTCAACAAACGCTCAAAGGTCTGCCGAGAGATTTTCATCGGACGGTGTTCGTCACTTAAGATGATACAATGCTCGTTATAATAAGCATAAGGAGAATACTGGAAGCCCCAACCTTCCCCATCCAAATTCATGCGAATAATTCGGTGATTGGTCCGAGCTGGATAGTTTAGGCGGCCTTTATACCCCTCATTTTCCATACACAACATACATTTTGGATATGCCACCGTTGCAGCGTTGCGTTGCGCTGCGATTTCTTTAGGATCTTTTTCTGGTTTCGACAGGTTGATGGTGATTTCTAATGTGCCATATTCCGTCTCAGCTGGAAAGACGATATTTTTAGCAATTCCACGAGTTTTGATATAATCATTGTTTTTACACAACTCAAAGAAATAATCCGTCGCTTCCACCGGATCGTTAGCATAATGTTGCGCAAACAAGGCATTGACAACAGAAGGAGGTGGAGTCATCAAATCCATCAGCTGGGCTTCGAAAATTTCTTGTTCAGCTAAGGTTTTCCCAATCATTCCATTAGCCTTAGCGGTGGCTACTAATTCGTCCATCAATTCAACGGCCGTCGCAGTCGGCATTTTGACTTCTGCCTCTGCCATAGCATCTTCACCAATCATACCCAACACGCGATTTTGCAAATACAAGCGGTCCATATCCATCCAGCCACCAGCTTTGATGGCCAGAGTAGTGAAATCAAAAATCGTTTGACTCAAAGTCATTTACATACTCTCCTTTCACGACCAGAATCAGATACTAGTCGTCTAACTAACACTTCGTTCAAATAAAAAAGCCGATTGGCCATGTTTCCGGTAAATCCCTGGGGTTGTTGTAGGACCGGTAAAGGCCAACAAAAAACAGTTACCCTTTTGCTAGCTTATCTTAGCGTTTATGGCTTAGACGAACTGTATGGGTCATGTTTCTGATAGCTCTTGCCGAAGTCAAACACGGTTTACGTTTGACATTTTTTGATCCAGCTACAGTTATTTCAATTCCTAGATCGCTGAAATTCACCATTTTTGTGCCATGGAAAAAACCGTATAAAACTCTCTATAAGCCTTGATAAAACGGGATTTCACACAGAGTAAAACTTATAAAACCTTAGTCTATAAGAAGAAACCGGCATCACCTGGAGTTTGCCATGGACACCGGTTTTCTTCAATCAACTTCCCTTACTTTTTATCATCGTAGCCATTTGGATGACTTGCATGCCAGTTCCAAGCGGTGCGGATAATTTCTTTGATATCGGTATAAGCCGGTTCCCAACCCAAGACCGTTTTGGCTTTTTCACTAGCAGCTACTAATTTTGCAGGATCGCCTGCTCGACGTGGCGCAATTTCAGCTGGAATTTCTTTGCCAGTCGCTTCTCTAGCAGCATCTAACATTTCTTTCACTGAATAGCCATTGTTGGAGCCTAAATTAAAGACATTGGAGTCATTGCCAGCTTTTAAATATTCCAACGCTAGGATATGAGCAGCAATCAGATCTTCTACTTGAACATAATCGCGGATACACGTACCGTCTGGTGTATCATAGTCATCGCCGAAAATCTTCAAGGCTTGGCGTTGTCCCAAAGCCACTTGCAAGATGATTGGGACTAAATGCGTTTCTGGATCGTGGTCTTCACCAATTGATGCGTCGGCTTTGGCCCCAGCCACGTTGAAGTAACGCAATGCTACGTATTTCATCCCGTATGCATTGTCACACCACTTCATCATTTTTTCCATCATCAGTTTGCTTTCACCGTATGGATTTTTCGGATTTGTGGGCATATCTTCAGCAATCGGCACCACTTCTGGTTCGCCATAAGTCGCAGCAGTCGAAGAAAAGACAATGTGTTTAACATCATGGGCATGCATCACTTCCAAAAGCACTTGCATACCATAAACGTTGTTGTTAAAGTATTCCAATGGTTTTTCAACCGATTCTCCCACCAAGGAAAAGGCAGCAAAATGCATCACACCATCGATGGTTTCTTGCTCAAAAACGTCATTCAAGAAAGCTTTATCGCGGATATCCCCTTGATAAAATTTTGCGTCTTGATGCACGGCGTCTCGGTGTCCTGTGAACAAACTATCCACCACCACTACGTCATAGCCTTTGTTAATCAATTGATCCACTGCATGGGAGCCAATATAACCAGCTCCCCCTAAAACTAAAATAGCCATTTGTTTTTTCCTCCTTTAAAATCCTCAACTGAAGTATTCCTTCAATTATTTCAATTTACGAGCGCCATCATCAATGCTAGCTTTGTAAATATCGGTACCATAACCAATTTTATCGACATAAGCTTGTTTGACATTATTGACAAAAGTATCCCATTGGCTATCTTTCACTAAAGCGATGGCACAACCGCCGAAACCAGCCCCAGTCATCCGCGCCCCAAGAACACCTTCTTGGGCTTGAGCAGCAGCTACCAACGTATCCAACTCGATACCCGTCACTTCATAATCATCCCGCAAAGAAGCGTGGGAAGCATTCAGCAGTTGACCAAATGTCGCCAAATCACCAGCCACCAAAGCATCTTTGGCTTGTAACGTCCGTTGATTTTCCAAAACTGCGTGTTTCGCCCGTTTGATCAGGGTTGCATCGCCAATCACCTCGGTATTTGCCATAAAGGTTGCTTCATCCAAATCTCCCAAAGAATGAATTGCTAATTTGGTTTGCAACAAGCTCAAAGCTTTTTCACATTCGGAGCGGCGTTCGTTATATTTGGAATCCGCCAGTTCACGACGTTTGTTGGTGTTCATGATTGCTACCACATATTCGCCAAATTCAGCTGGAACCAAATCGTATTCCAAGGTATTGGTGTCAAGTAAAATGGCATGGTCTTTTTTACCCATCCCGATAGCAAATTGATCCATGATACCAGAGTTCACGCCGATAAATTTATTTTCGACCCGTTTGCCGATTTCCACTAAATCAATCATTTTGACATTTAAGCTAAAGAGATCATTTAGGATAACGCCTGTCAACAATTCGATTGAAGCGGAGGATGACAAACCCGCGCCATTAGGAATGGTACCATAAAAGACCACATCTAAGCCAGTCTCAATGGGATATCCGTCGGCTTTCAAGAACTTCATCATGCCTTTCGGATAGTTGGTCCAATCGTCTTCTTTACGAAATTCCAAGTCATTGATGGAAAACTCGATAACGCCTTTATTCGGGAAGTTTTCGGAATACAAGCGAACCCGGTCGTCTTGCCGTTTTTTGGCTAATCCATACGTACCAATGGTAATGGAGGCTGGAAAAACATGGCCGCCATTGTAGTCGGTATGTTCACCAATCAAGTTGATCCGGCCGGGAGCAAAATACTCGCCAGTAGCTTCAGTAGCAAACTTTTCTTTAAAAATAGCATGTAGATCTTTATCCATTATAAACACCTCTCTGATTTCATTTAGTAAATTTATTGTAAAACATTTACTAAATTTTAGCAAGAGCTTTTTTTCTGCTTGCCAATTACTTAAATTTCTTATTAAATACGGCTTATCCTAGCTTCAAAAGTGTTTTCACTTTCCATTTATAACAGCTTCCGTCATAATGAAAGTATCAAATAGGTATTCGAGGTGAAGATGATGAAAAAATTTCTATCTGGACTTTTAGTAGGTACGGCAGCTACTGCAGCAGCCGTGGCTGGTTTAGCGGTAGCTGTCAAAAAACAGGTCATCGATCCCATCGATGAAAAAGAAGCCATGATTGAAGAAAATCGTAAAAAAGCAGCCCGCAAACGCATTGCCCGCTAATCAATGGCATCAGAAGAGTTCAAAGTGAACTTAACGCAATCAAAAAATCCAGAACCTAACTAGTCAGACTAGTTGGGTTCTGGATTTTTTATTCTAAAATTAGCGCCCTGTTCACAATCCTTACTCCAACAATGCTTTCAACCCGCCTTGGTTTTCTTCATTAAACCTTTTTCGTGCTATCAAAAAACAGTAAGCGGGAAATAATCCAACGCATCGACAAATAGCCCTAGTCTCACTAAAATTTAGTGAGATTAGAGCTATTTT
>NZ_JBMRGR010000004.1:0-214469 GCF_049384045.1 Enterococcus diestrammenae | reverse complement strand
CCATTCTCTTAGAATTTGTTATTATTCTTTTTGCCAATTCAACTAGTTATCACTTGACTTATAATAGTTAGTCTCTCAAAATACGCTGAAGCTTCTCTCTTTCAAAAAACCGCTGGGTGCCTTTTGGTCCGCAGCGGTTATCAGCAATTATCCTAGTAACACAAAACCTTTCGGCGACAACTGGCCTGCTTTTCCTTCCAGAGAAAGGAGATTTCCTACCAAGATTTGGTCAGGTGCCACCGTTAAATCATAGGTCACAGTTCCCGCATTAAAAATACCAGTGAGTGTCCCCGTCGATGTTTTGCGGGTCAAGCGGATGATCCCATCTGTTTCCGATACCTCATCCCAGAGCAAGTCCCCCTCTGACAAAAGCGGCTGCCAGTCTTTTCGCAACTGAACCATCTCTTTGAAGAAGGCAAACATGTCCTGGTCTTGTTCTTCTGGTTCCCATACCATGCATTTGCGACAATCTGGATCCATCTCGCCGGTCATGGAATATTCATCCCCATAATAAATACATGGAACCCCCGGCTGTAGGTAAGTGAAGGCCACTACTTGCTTCATCAAATCCTTGTCCCCTTGCGCCAGTGTCAACAGGCGTGGGGTATCGTGGGAATCCAGTACATTAAACTGAATTTGATTGGTTTGATTGCGATACAACATCAACTGGCTATTAATTTCTGACACCATCTTGTCCATAGGAATCTGGCCTTTGACAAAAAATTCCATGATGGCATCGGTATAGGCGTAGTTCATCACTGCATGGAATTCGTCCCCTTGTAGCCAAGACTGAGAAGAATGCCAGATTTCCCCCAAAATATAGAAGTCATCTTTGGTTTCATCACAAACTTGCCGGAATTTTTTCCAAAAATGATGGTCCACTTCATTGGCTACATCTAAACGCCAAGCATCAATATCAAATTCTTCAATCCAATATTTAGCAATCTTTAAGAGGTAGTCTTGTACCTCGGGGTTGGCGGTGTTGAGCTTTGGCATATGAGGGGTAAACGCAAAGACATCGTAGGTTAAGTCTTTGGCGTCCTCAAAGTCGTTTCCTGGCGTGTAAGTAGCTGGAAATTGATTGACATGGAACCAATCGGCATATTGCGAATCCGCCCCGTTTTTTACGACATCTTGCCATTGAGGTGAAACATCCCCCATATGATTAAAGACTGCATCTAGCATGACTTTGATGCCGCGTTTATGACATTCGTCAATCAGTTGTTTCAATAAGGCCGCATCCCCAAAAGCCGGATCGACCTTCAGATAATCAATGGTATCGTATTTGTGGTTTGAATAAGCTTCAAAAATTGGACAAAAATACAACCCATTGATCCCCAACTCAACGAAATGATCTAAATGATCCAGCACCCCTTGCAAATCGCCACCGAAAAAATCTTGACGATCCGGCGCTTTAGAACCCCACGGCAGGGTCCCTTCTGGATCATTGGTAGGATCACCATTAGCAAAGCGTTCAGGAAAGATTTGATACCAAACCGTCCCTTTAACCCATTCCGGTGCTTTAAAGCGATCGACTTCATGAAAATAAGGCATGCGGAAATAATTATTGGGCATTTCGAGGAACTCTTGCGCAAAGGGAAAAACACCATGATCGCCATAAAAGACCTCAGTTCCATCGTAGCCCTGCAAAAGAAAACCATAGGATAGGCGTTTAAATTTAGCGCTTACTTCGCAAACCCAGTAATCATACAGATTAGTGGTCAAATACCGAGTCATTGCCACCGGTGTTTCAAAGCCATCTACTTGATGAATCAAATAAGGATCGCCAAAGAGCAAACTGACACCTTTTAAATCTCCTCTGGCGGTGCGTAAGCGCAAATGCATGGTCTCTTTCGTGTACAGATAAGCAAATTCACTATCGGGACGATGATAAATCGCTGCTGTGTTCATATTCTTCACCTTTCTCGAACTTTAGGCCCACACTACACCACTGGACCAGTTCGTTTCCTTTACAATTTCTACGCCCTCATTATGGCATATGCTGCAAGCTATTTCAAGAATTTTAAGCAAACGATTGCACAACATTTTATTCTTGTGGCAAAAATGATTGCAATTCCCTTTAAGGATAGGAAAAGCTGGCCCACCTACTAGACAAGAGCTTGTTTGATTCATAAGATTGCTCACTTATTTTTCTGCTATTTAGTAGAAAGGATATGCCCTTAAAAAAGTCACTACTTAATAAGAAATACCGCCTTATTTGTCCTCAATAAAATAAAAACAGTAAAATAGTTCTTCATTTTTAGAGGAAAACCCTTGACTATTTCCGCAATCGGTTGCATAATGTATTTGTAAGCGACATCATCTTTACCAATTAGGCACAACTATGGAGGGAAAAAGAAATGAAAGCAAACTGGAAAAAATTATTGATGAGCGGCGCAGTCTTAGGCTTATCCGCAATCACACTTGCAGCTTGTGGCGGGAGCGGCGACGATACCGCTAGCAGTGGCAAACCAGCTACTTCCGGCTCAGGTGACGCAACCAAAATCGCAGGGGACTTGAAACTGTGGGTCGACACTGACCACGTCAAAGCCATCCAAGGAATCGTGGATGATTTTGTCGCCGAAAATCCTGATGTCAAAGTCAAAGTTACCGCCGGTTCATCCGCAGATGCCAAAGCTGATGTTTCCAAGGACCCAGAAAAAGCTGCCGATGTCTTTATGATGCCTCATGATCAAGTAGGTCAAATGGCCGAAGCTGGACTCTTATATCCAGTAGGTAAAAAACAAGCCGAAACCATCAAAGAAAACAACACTGAAGCTTCCGTCAACGGGGTGACTTGGAAGGATAAGATTTATGGCTACCCATATGGTGTGGAATCACAAGTCCTCTATTATAACAAAGCCAAACTTTCAGCAGATGATGTCAAAACTTGGGAAACCTTGACTGAAAAAGGCAAAATTGGTACGAACTTCGGTGAGGCCGGTGCCAACTATATCTTCGGTCCATTATTTATGAGTAATGGTGATCTCCTTTACGGTGAAAACGGGGAAGATTTGCAAGGTACCAACTTCAACAATGAACAAGGGATTGAAGTCATGAAATGGATTGCTGCTCAAAAAGACAATCCAGGCGTTGTCCAATCCGCTGATTCTGCTTTAAGTAACTTGCAATCTGGTAAAACGGATGCCTTCCTAAGCGGTCCTTGGTCTAAAAATGATGTTGAAAAAGCACTGGGAGACAATATGGCCGTGGCAGCCTATCCGACTATTGACTTCGGTAGTGGTGCAAAACAAATGATGGCCTTTATGGGTGTTAAATTGTACGGTGTTAACCAACAAACCGAAGCACCATTAGCAGCCATGGCTTTAGCTGAATACATCACTAACAAAGAGGCCCAAATGATTGAATTTGAAACAAACGGCGTGATCCCTTCTAATAAGGAAGCACAAGCCGATAGCAAAGTCACTGACGATGCTGTGGCCAAAGCAGTAATGGAAATGACCGACCCTGAACACACTGTTGTCATGCCAAAATTACCTGAAATGGTTTCCTTCTGGCCACCAATGGATGCCTTAATCAATGATGCCTACAAAGGCAATATTCCTGAATCTGACTTCCAAGCAAAACTGGACAAATTTGTGGCGGATACCTCTAAAGAAGTAAAAGAATAATTCCTTGCTTTCTCAAGGCAAGCCCCTACGCTTGATGGCTTATCTCTGACAGATGCAACGGATAACCTGGGAAGACCTCGTGATTACTTACTCCCGTCAACGGGGTCTTTTCCTTTTAGCTAATTTTCTAGCCTCGATATTTTTGGCTACTAAAAGCTTCACCTTGAAGAATGAAAAAAACGTCACTTCACCTCACCAATTGGACTGAGGTCTGACATTTCTCTTTTAAAATTGCTAAAGACTCCGCCAACCGGAGACTTCGGCGCCTAACACCCAGAAAGTAAGGTGAAAATCCATGTTCAAAAAAAAGAATGGTCCGAAACCCATCACTTATCGCGAATTATTTAAAAAAGGCGATCTGCCTACGAAATTATCTTTTCTCGTGATGGGCGCGGCCAATTTGGCTAACAAACAAATCTTAAAGGGTCTGATCTTCTTAGCAACACAAGTCGGCATCATCGGCTGGCTCTTTTATGCCGGTTTCCATACTTTAGCCATGTTACAGACGCTAGGAACCAAAGAACAAGGCCTAGTCTACAATGAAGACCTCGGTATCGATATCTTGCAAAAAGGCGACAACTCCATGTTGATTTTACTTTTTGGGATCGCGGCCATCTTGATTTGTATCCTTTTGATCATTATGTATATTATCAATTTACGTAGCGCACGCAATATCTACGAACTAAAGCAAGCCGGCAAAAAGATTCCTTCGACTAAAGATGACTTGGTAAGCTTGGTGAATGAACGCTTCCATGCTACGTTGATGACCATCCCTTTGTTGGGGGTACTGTTTTTCACAGTATTGCCGTTACTCTACATGATTTCCATCGCCTTTACCAACTACGATCACAAACACTTGCCGCCCAAGAGCCTCTTTACCTGGGTCGGCTTTGAAAACTTCAGCAATGTCATCACAGGGGATATGGCTAGCACCTTCTTCCCGGTATTGGGTTGGACATTGATTTGGGCTGTCTTGGCCACCGTCACTAATTTCTTTTTCGGGGTCATCTTAGCACTCTTAATCCAATCCAAAGGCATCAAATACAAGAAATTCTGGCGGACAATCTTCGTCATCACCATGGCAGTCCCCCAATTTGTTTCCTTATTAATCATGCGCAACTTGCTTAATGGCGCGGGACCCATCAACTCTATTTTGATGAATTTAGGTTGGATTGACAGCGCCATCCCATTTCTAACCGATCCTATGTGGGCCAAAATTACCGTCATTATCGTCAATATGTGGATTGGGATTCCTGTCACCATGCTGGTTTCCACTGGGATTATTCAAAATTTGGATCGCGATCAAATCGAAGCCGCGGAAATCGATGGTGCCAATAAATTCCAAATTTTCCGTAACATCACCTTCCCACAAATTTTATTTGTCATGACGCCAGCTTTGATTCAACAGTTTATCGGTAACATCAATAACTTCAACGTTATCTTCTTGTTAACCGGTGGGGGCCCTACCAACTCTGACTTTTACGGTGCCGGTTCCACTGATCTGTTAGTTACCTGGCTGTACAATTTGACTGTCAATACCATGGACTACAACTTAGCCTCGGTTATCGGGATTTTGATCTTTATCCTCTCCGCAGTCTTCAGTCTAATCATGTACACACGGACCAATTCATTCAAGGAGGCGTAAAAAATGGCCGTACAAACAAAAAAGAAAAACTATCACAACCGCCAAAAGATGACCCGCACCTTGATTTATGCTATTTTAATCATCATGGCCGTGGTTTGGATGTTCCCTATCTTTTGGATTGTCCTCACTAGTTTCCGTAATGAAGGTGGGGCCTTCGTTCCGTATATTATTCCCAAAGAGTTTACCTTAAGCAACTACATTAACTTATTGACGGACGCTTCTGGCAACTATCCTTTTGTTCGCTGGTTTTTAAACACTTTGTTTGTTGCCGTCATCAGTTGTCTGTTATCCACTTTTATCACCATCGCCATGGCCTATGCTTTGAGCCGCCTACGCTTTAAGTTACGGAAACCATTTTTAAAAGTCGCTTTGGTGTTAAACATGTTCCCTGGCTTTATGAGCATGATCGCTGTTTACTACATCTTGAAAGCTTTAAACCTGACCCAAAGTCTCTTTGCTTTGATTCTCGTCTACTCGGCAGGGGCAGCTCTTGGTTTTTATATCGCCAAAGGATTTTTTGATACAATTCCAATGGCCCTTGATGAGTCAGCCATGATCGATGGCGCCAATAAGTGGCAGATTTTTACCAAAATTACCTTACCGCTATCCAAACCGATCATTGTCTATACTGCCTTGATGGCTTTTATGGCTCCTTGGATGGACTTTATCTTTGCCCGCATCATCATGGGAGACAAGATCCAAAACTACACGGTGGCTATCGGATTATATACGATGATGACCCGCACCACTGCTAATGCCTTGTTTATGACCTTTACCGCAGGCTGTGTCCTGATTGCCATTCCAATCACCTTATTGTTTATCTATATGCAAAAATACTACGTGGAGGGCATTACTTCCGGATCTGTGAAATAATCACATAACTCATGGAGCGGTACCGAGAAAGTCGGTACTGCTCTTTTTGTTTGGCCAACAAAGATAACACTTGACCACTTTTTTCTTTTTTAGGAAATAAATGAAGTCTTTTAGTTAAACCCTTGATTTGACGGTCTTTTTAAGCTAATTCGCGTCACTTTTTGCTTGATATTTTATTCAAATAAACACTAAAAAATTGTTATCGGTGCCAAAACGTTGTATCCTAATCTTGTAAACAAACGAGCAGTATCCATAGGAACCCCCGTTAAGCATTTGGACTGTTCTAACAGAGATTTTTGCAAAATGGTTTCCCCCTTCCCCTTTTACCGTTTTGCAGTCCAGTTGGAACCCATCTGATAGTTTCAATAACAATACCTTCTTACTTTAGTCGTTGTTTGAATTGAAAACTTCCGCAACACCCTATAGATACACTCCCCCCTCAAGCCGAAAGTCCCCCGCTTTCGGTTTTTTTATTTTGAAATGAGATTAAACGAACTGGTTGCAAAGCGGTGATTTACCATCGCTTTTTATGACAGAAATGTTAGCTCAATGATCGCTATTTCGATGTTGTCAAAAATAAAAAAGAGCTATAATCAAAATACTTAAATGGAAAGAAGGATCCTAATGAAACTAAAATTTGGCATCGGATTGTTAGTAGCAGCCTTTGTGGCGATTGGTTTTTATAAATTTGCGGAGGTCAACCTTATGAAAGGTGACCCTTATTACGTACAGATCACCACAGATGGCGAAAAATTTACTTACAAAGCAGACAATGGCCAAAGCTTTACGGACTATCGCTACCAGCTTACAGGCTATGATGAAAATGGTAAAGAACGCGCGTTAGATTTTAATGCTAACCGTGACCGTCCCCTTAGAAAATCAGCCTACCTAAGAGTTTCCTATAACACTAAGAAACAAGAAGTAACTCAGTGGGAAGAAGTCCAAAAAGAAGCCATTCCAGCTAAAGCTTTAGCAAAATTAGAATAACCCCCTCGCAAAAAAAGAAAACAGGGCAGACTCGTTTCCTGAGAATCCCTCGGGTTGTAGTGGGACCGGTAAATGCCAACTAAAGACCCGTTGTCATTTACCTTGTCGAAGTCAAACTTGTTGTAAGTCCAACAAAATCGTTGGACAACAACAAGTAATTCCTCGTACATCCTTAACACTACAACCCAAGAGATTCTCCTCCAACAAGTCCGCCCTGTTTTATCGATAAGCGCTTTATTCCCTTTGCTTCGTAAATCCAGCAAATTTTTTTCTTGTAGGGTGGCAGATGTACCGTGAAAAAGGTGAGATTTAGCGTAGTAGAATTGGATTGACAGTAGCTAGACCGTCAACCCAATTCCTAGGTCGCTATATTTCACCTTTTTCGGGCATCAAAATATCGGCATGATAGGCCACTTAATTCCTGATACTTTAGGCTTTTTGGAGCTTATTTTTTAAGTTCTTTATCTATCAAAAAACCGTGAACTCGCGATGCCTCCATGCTCCGCGAGTTCACGGTTTTTTGTTAACGAAGATCTGCGAACATTTCAGGATTCCAAAAGACTAAACTTGCAAGAAATTAAAGAAAATCGGTCAGACTTGCTTTTGGAGAATCCCTCAGGTACTACAATTTGAAAGATTCTCCAGAAGTAAGCTCTCTTTTTTTATCATCAACATATTTTCTTTGGCTTACCAAGTTTCGTTAGCCTTACTGCTTAAACGGTTCCCAATGTTCCCAGATCGGCAAAAAGCAAAATTAAATCATAAGCTTTTTGGTGGTGAATTTCATTTAAAATTTCGTGTTTCATCCCTGGTAGTTCGCGGCTCTCAACTTTTTGGTAACCTATTTTTCGTAGTGTTTTAATCGTATCGGCTATCCCTTTAGAACCACCGGTAATTTTGGTATCTTCTGCTCCTACCAGATTCAAAATCGGTAATTGCGGTTTTTCGCAGCGATACTTGTGATAAGCTTTCAGTCCATGATCCCCTTCCCAAATGGTCAGCAGACTACGCACAGGATAGACTTTCACCATTTTAGGATCTTCCTTAGCTCGCGCGTTATTTTCAGGATTATTTGATAGCCAATCATGGGCGACACCTAAATTGCCTGATAAATAGTTTAAAACTTTACTTTCTTGCTCATTGCCCCGTATTTTGGTAAAGCCTCTCCCTAGTTTTACCGCTAAAGGCACGACTGGTACGTAATTGGCCGTTCCTGTCAAAATCAAGCGATCCAACTGAGCATCATGTTGTTGCAAATAATTACGAGCAATAATCGAGCCAAAGGAGTGCCCAAATAGTGTCAAAGGTAGTCCTGGGTATTTTCCTTTGATAAAAGCGGTGATTGCTACTTGATCTGCCACTAATTGCTGAAAGTCCATCATGATGCCATGAGGATCTTTAGCAGAGACTGAGCCCCCGTGTCCCCGATTGTCTGATAAAACCACCACATACCCCGCCTGATTCATAAACTGGGCAAAGGGAAAGTAGCGTTCCTTGTATTCCAAAGCCCCGTGTATAATCTGTAAAATCCCCCGTGGTTGATCAGCAGGAAATAAGGCCAGTTCTAGTTTTGTGCCATTTTCAGTATTCAATTGATAATAATTTGCTGTCATTTCAATCCTCCTCGTCTGTCTAGCTGTATGTATTGAAAAAGAGCGGGCAATTTGCCCACCCCTGATTGGTCACTAGTCCCACTACCCACCCTCACAGCTTTAAACTGATAACTGGTAATAAACATAAAAGATGACGACGTTGCCATCCGTCTAAGTTGTCATGAGAAGCTATCACTTGTTACAACACCTAGTCAAGTTTCAAAATGGCTCCATTGTTGGTTTTGTTATCCCAATTTAAAGGCTGCTACTCACTATGATTGGACGACTTATTCCGGCAGATCTGTCTGCCAATTGGTCTCTTGGATGGCGACATCAAATTCCCGGATTTTCTTGGCGATTTGATCCCGTTTCCGATGATATTCTGGTAAATCAATCGTCACCACCATGCGGATCTCCGAGCGTGAATACATATCTTGCCGTTGTTCAGCGCTGTTAATGGCTTCTTCCAACATCTGGAAGTCCCGCCGTGCCGCTTCTCGAGCTTCAATAGCCGCTGTCAACGTCATCTTCAGTTTGTCAATCACAACGACCGCATTGGTTTCATTGATCTGGGTAATCAATTCGGCTAGTTCTCGACTAGTTTCTTGATAAGTTTGTAAAATCGCTGCTGGCGCGACAGAAGGTTGATCACCTTCTTGCACCCGCACATTTGCCCGCATTTGATTTTTCAACTGTTGTAGTTTGACCTGCAAATCTTTTCTAGTGATTAAACACTCAGCTAATTTCATGCTAGTTGCCCCTTTTCTTTTCCTATGTGATGGCTAGTTCCAGTGTAACGGAGCTAAGCAAATTCCACAACCAAGGCGCTTTATTCAAACCGTTTGTCCATTTTGATATGGGGAACCGGTGCATGAGCCATTTGATAAATGTTACCAAATGCTCGATAACCCAATTTTTCATAAAAAGCCTGCGCTGATACTCGTGCTTCCAGCCAAACACCTCGAGCACCTGCTTCTTGGGCCATTTCTTCTAACTTTTGTAGTAATTGACGCCCAACCCCACGACTTTGAATTTCCGGATCGACACACAAATAATCCACCGCCTGCCAGTTGTCTTCTTGCTGACTCATCACACCTACTCCCAACAATTGACTAGCTTCATAGGCGCCCAAGATCAAGGCTTGGCTTTCCTTAGAGAAATCTTCATCGGCAATATTTAACCCCAGTGGTTGCCGCATCACACGATTACGCAACGCTAAGGTTTCTTTGTAAGCCGTGGTACCGTATACGATTGTTTGCAATTCCATTTGACTATCCCTTCCACTAATTGAATTGCCTTTATTTTAACGCAGCCGCCGAACTTTCGCAAAAATCCTCCGTTACTCCAAAAAGCCCCATCCTTTCATTTCAAGAAAGCTTTCCTTCTATGCTAGAATGAAAAAAACGACTGTTTCATAAGTTTAAAGATGATTTTTAGGTTCACCTAACTTTTTTCTTTTATTTTCAGAAAAGTGGGTGTACAATGACACCAATTAGGAGAAAGAAGGAATTTGGATGCACCAAAATCACTCGAAGTCCAACAAATTGGTTACGCGTACCAATGGATTATCCTTGGAAGAAATCAATGGTACGGTTAAAGTTCCCAAAGGCAAGGGCTTTTGGCGAACGCTATTCGCTTATTCTGGACCAGGAGCCTTAGTAGCAGTGGGCTACATGGATCCCGGTAACTGGTCCACCTCCATCACCGGTGGGCAAAACTTTCAATACTTACTGATGTCAGTCATCTTGATATCCAGTCTGATTGCCATGCTCCTTCAATACATGGCAGCAAAACTGGGCATCGTCACACAGATGGATTTGGCGCAAGCAATCCGGGCTCGGACTAGCAAACGCTTAGGGATTATTTTATGGATTATCACTGAGCTTGCCATTATGGCTACGGATATTGCAGAGGTTATTGGGGCGGCGATTGCCTTGTATTTACTCTTTCATATCCCCCTTGTCATCGCCGTGTTTATTACGGTTTTCGATGTCTTGTTGCTCTTATTATTGACTAAGATTGGTTTTCGAAAAATCGAAGGCATCGTGGTCTGCTTGATTTTTGTCATTCTCTTTGTCTTCGTTTATCAAGTAGCGTTGTCTCATCCGGATTGGAGTGAAGTGATCAAAGGTTTTATCCCTACTACTAAAACTTTTTCTGAGGGAACGGTCGTCAATGGGCAAACACCCCTTGCTGGCTCTTTAGGAATCATTGGTGCTACGGTGATGCCTCACAATTTATACCTCCATTCGGCGGTTTCCCAGACACGAGCTGTCGATCACAGCGACCAAGAAGAAGTGGCGCAAGCGGTGCGTTTCACCACTTGGGATTCGAATATTCAACTATCGATGGCTTTTATTGTCAATGCCTTACTCTTAATCATGGGAGTCGCCGTCTTCAAATCAGGGACTGTGGCTGACCCTTCCTTTTTCGGCCTGTTTCAAGCATTGTCCGATCCAAGTACCATGAGCAATGGGATTTTAGTCGAAGTTGCCAGAACTGGAATTTTATCCACGCTTTTCGCAGTAGCACTGCTAGCTTCTGGCCAGAATTCGACCATCACAGGTACCTTAACCGGTCAAGTGATCATGGAAGGTTTCATTCATTTACGAATTCCACTTTGGGTAAGACGCTTAGTTACCCGCTTGATTTCGGTAGTGCCAGTAATGATCTGTGTCCTCTTTACCCAAAGTGACGATCCCGTGCAAGAACACACAGCGCTAAACAACTTGATGAACAACTCGCAGGTCTTCTTGGCTTTTGCCTTACCGTTTTCGATGCTGCCCCTACTGATGATGACCAACAATAGCGCAATGATGGGAACCCGCTTCCGCAATCGCCCTATTTTACAAGTACTCGGCTGGATTTCCGTGATTGCATTGACCTTTTTGAACTTACGGGGATTGCCTGATGATATCAGAGGCTTTTTCGGTAGCCAGGCCACAGCTAGTCAACTCCAGATGGCTAACCTAATTGCCTATTTACTAATCATTGCGGTTCTCGCTTTGCTGGCATGGACGGTAAGAGACCTTTATCATAGTAACAAAGCCTACGAAGAAAACCAGAAACTGCATAAGCAATAAATAGATAGCCCTAGACCAGTTGTGCAATACACCTCGTCTAGGGCTATTTTCGAAATTATTATTTGGTTGAAGCTAAAGGAGTAAACCCATACTCACGAAAAATAGCGGCCGCTTTGTCCGATTGTAAAAAGGCGAGAAAATCCTTGGTAGCTTGCGGATGCTGACTCGTTTTCACCACTGCCGCTGGATAAAGAATCGGTTCGCTCAAACTAGCTGCCGGTGCTTCATCAATGACCGTCACCTGATCAGTGGTCTTCGCATCTGTTTCATAAACCAGCCCGGCTTCAGCACTGCCGGCCGCTACCCAATGAAGAACTTCCGTCACATTGGTCCCAAGACTAAAACGATTGGCTAGTGAACCCCATAGATTGAGTTTTTCTAAAATAGCTTGGGCATATTGACCAGCTGGGACACTTTCAGGATCACCGATAGCAATACTAGTGGCTTTGGTGAGATCACCAAAGCTTTTTAGTTGAGCAGGATTATCATTGGGCGTAATCAAGACAACCTTGTTTTCTAAAATATTTTCCACAGTGGTCTTGTCCACTAAGTCCTCAGCGGTTAAGGCATCAATCTGCTTCGTAGCTGCCGAAAAAAATAAATCCGCCTCCATGCCTGCCTCAATCTGAGTCTGCAGCTTCCCTGAGCTATCATAAGTGCCTTCCACGGTAATTGTCGGATGAGCTTTTTCGTACATAGGGATTAATTTTTCTTGGAAAGCATACTCTAGACTTGAGGCTGCTGCGATTTTCAACGTTGTTTTGGGTTTAATTGTTTTAGCTGTCCTTTGGGCTCCTTCAGTGTCACTACAACCAGAAATTCCCAAAAGCAAAGTCAACACTAGCAATAGTTTAGATAAATATTTCAAATTACTTTCCCCCAAATACAAGGTAGACCCGTTTTCCCATCGTATCTCCCGATTTTTAAGCGCTTTCTTCAAATAGAGTCTAACACGCTCTCCTAAAAAAAGATAGCGGAAATCTAAAATATTTTTTTACCGTCTAAAATATTTTAATTAAAAAAAGCTTATCTA
This sequence comes from Enterococcus diestrammenae, assembly GCF_049384045.1. NCBI lineage: Bacteria > Bacillati > Bacillota > Bacilli > Lactobacillales > Enterococcaceae > Enterococcus > Enterococcus diestrammenae. Next base: position 201,624 of record NZ_JBMRGR010000004.1, on the reverse strand, counting down.
GCCAGTTAACCGCCAGACAAGCTTTTTACTTCTTAGCTTCGTAAAATTTTAGCCAAAGCCTTCCCTTTAGCCAATTCATCCACCAACTTATCCATATAGCGGATTTCTTGCATCAAAGGCTCCTCAATATTCTCCACCCGTACGCCACAGACGACTCCTTTGATTAGGCTACGATTGGGATTCAATTGTGGGGCTTCTGCAAAAAACTGTTCCAAATCAACTGCTGCTGCAATTTGTGCCAGCAACTGCTCCTGAGTATAGCCAGTCAACCAACGAAGCACTTCATCAAGCTCGGCTTGGGTACGGTCTTTTCGCTCCACTTTGTTGACATACAAGGGATAGATACTTGCAAAGGTCATATGATATACTTTTGGATCCGCCATTTTGCTTCCTCATTTCTAGTTTTGATTATTGTACCATTTCTTTGTTAGGAAGAAAGCACAAATGCTCGTTATCATTAAGACTCCCTAATGTTTCAAAAATTTTATTTTTTAATAATTAATATTTTTTAGCGATTCTCTTTGTCTTCTCTCATGAAAGATTGTCAAACTGAAAAGCAACGATTATACTTCGATTGTTACCGTTTACATACGCTGATAGGCAGCGCTATCTTTTCAAAATATATCATAGACAAAGAGGTCGATTACATGGAAGTTAAAACAACGTTACCAGAAATTTTCGATGAATTTGGTGAAGCGCGCCAACAAGGATTTCTCGCCGTCAAAGAGATGAAGAAAAACGGACAGCCGGTGGTAGGCGTCTACTGTACCTTTATGCCAGAAGAGCTCGTCTTAGCCGCTGGAGCGATTCAAATCAGCTTGTGCTCCACTTCTGATGAAACCATCCCTGATGCGGAAGAAGATCTCCCCCGCAACCTTTGCCCCTTGATTAAATCCAGTTACGGCTTTGGCAAGACGGACAAATGCCCGTATTTTTATTTTTCCGACTTGGTAGTTGGCGAAACCACTTGTGATGGCAAGAAAAAAATGTACGAATACATGGCGGGATTCAAGGATCTGTATTTGATGCAACTTCCCCACAATCGTGACACCGTCGCTAGCAAACAACTTTGGTACAGTGAGTTGGTGGCCTTCAAAGAAAAACTGGAGGACTATTTCGATGTGACCGTCACCGAGGATGCCATCCGCCAAGCCATTCACTTAAAAAATCGGGAACGTATCGCAAAACAAAATTTCTATCGCTTAGGCCAATTAAATCCTCCCGCTATCGCTGGTAGCGAAATCTTCAAAGTCATGTACGGGGCGCAATACAAGTTTGACAAAGAGGAAATCATTACCACTCTGGAAGAAACCACCGCCAAAGTCAAAGCTCAATATTTGGCAGGTCTACGGCTAGACGATAAGCCTCGAATTTTAGTCACTGGCTCTCCCATCGGTGGCGTGACAGAAAAAGTCATCCGTGCCATCGAAGAAAATGGGGCGATTGTCGTCGCCTTCGAAAACTGTACCGTCGCCAAAGCTGTCGAAAAACTTGTCGACGAAACCCAGCCGGATGTCTATCAAGCCTTAACCGACAAATATTTGCAAATTGGTTGCGCTTGCATGTCCAACAATCAGCCCCGAAAAGAGCTGTTGAGTCAAATGATCGATGACTATCAAGTCGATGGTGTCATCGATATGGTCTTGCAAAACTGTATTCCATTCTCTGTGGAATCGTTGCAGATAAAACGTTACTTACAAGAAGAAAAACAAACACCCTATATGTATCTTGAAACAGATTACTCCACTGCTGATGTAGAACAAATCAATACTCGTGTAGCTGCCTTTATCGAAATGTTGGCGGTGACGGTGTGATGAAGGTCATCGGCTTGGATTCTGGCTCCACCACCACAAAAGGCGTGTTATTTAACGACCGCCAATTGGTTAAAAAGCATCTGGTTCCCACTGCTGGAGACCCCCAAAAAGCCATGGTGCAAGTATTAGCCGCTTTGGATTGTGCTGCACAATTAACGGATGACGCCAAAGTCTCTTCAGTTGATGAGGATATATTTCTAGTCACCACAGGCTATGGGCGCAAACTCTTACCAGCAGATTTAATCGTTACGGAAATCACCTGTCATGGAAAAGGGGCGGAATATTTACGACCAGGCACCGGGCAAGTCATCGATATCGGCGGCCAAGACAGCAAGACTATTTTACTCAATGCACAAGGTGGTGTTAGTGAATTTAGCATGAACGATCGCTGTGCTGCCGGGACCGGACGTTTTGTAGAAGTCATGATGCGCACACTAGGGGAAGACATTGAAGTCCTTGATGAATTTGTCGCTGATGCCAGCCCAGTCACCATCAACAGCATGTGTACCGTGTTTGCTGAATCAGAAGTCATCAGTTTGATTGCCAAAGGCCAACGCCGAGAGGATATCGCACTCGGCGTGCTCCACGCCATCGCCAAGCGCATCAACAGTCAATACAGCAAACTGCGCCCGCCCAAAGGAGCCCCCATACTTTTCACCGGTGGACTTTCGGCAAGTCGCACTTTTACAGAAGTGCTCGCCCAACACGTAGCTGCTCCAGTCATCACTGATCCTCTCTCCCAATACGCCGGAGCGCTGGGAGCTGCTCAAATTGGATTGAAAAAATGTGAGAAACAACGGGTAACCATACTTTCGTGATTAAACAAACAGGACAACCCCACGATTAATTGTGGGACTTGTCTTAGTTTGGTAAAAAAAAGAGGGCTAAACACCTTTAAAATGCTTGCGCAACGGTGTTTATCCCTCTTAAATTTAACTATAGATTGGGATAGCAGGGCTCGAACCTGCACTTACCTGATTCAGAGTCAGGCGCCTTACCAGTTTGGCCATATCCCAAAAATCCAACGATAATATGATAACGCCAGTTGTCGGATTGTTCAAGGAATAAGACTTGATCGTAAAAAAACCAAGGAATTAGATTGAATCCATTCCCCGGCTTTTTTATTAGCTATTTATAAAAGTTCTACCCGCAATTGCTCCACAGTTTTTGCCGACAAATATTTTGGCGGGATATCCAACACAGTATAAGCACCGCATTGCTTTTCATTCGCCAACCGGGCACAGGCTCGAGCATAGGCTACCAAAACGCTGGCGGTGAATTCCGGGTTGCTATCCAATTTCAACGTGTAGTCGATCACTTGATGGACACCGGGAGCAGTTTCTCCGGCATGGAGCACCGTGCCACCATGAGGCATTGCCTTGTGATCCCGATTGAGTTCTTCTTGGGAAATAAAGTGCACTTTGGTATCATAATCCGCAAAATAATTTGGCATTGTGACAATCTCATTTTTGATTACATCCGGATCAGCCCCCTCTTCTAGCACCACAAAACATTCGCGAAAATGCTTATCCCGCGTCGTCAACTCTAGCTGAGCACCAGCTTTTAATTTGTCGATTACTTCTTGATTTGGAATGGTGTACTGAGTCGCATCCGCCACACCACCGATTCGCCGCAACGCATCCGAATGGCCCTGACTCACCCCTTTACCCCAAAAAGTATAAGTAGTGCCAGTTGGTAAAATACTCTCGGCATACAGCCGATTGAGGCTAAACAAACCTGGATCCCAACCGGTAGAAATTACGGAAACAGTCTTGTTCTCCATTGCCACTTGGTCCACCTTAGCAAAATGCTCAGGAATCTTGGCATGGGTATCAAAACTGTCCACCGTATTGAAATCTCTGGTCAATTCTGGCGTTTGCTGAGGTAAATCCGTCGCTGACCCCCCACACAAAATACAAACATCAATTTTATCTTTTTGCTGGATCAAATCAGCCATCGCAAATACCAAAGCCCCTTCTGTTGCGACAGTTTCTGGCGCACGTCTGGTGAAGACTCCGACCAATTCCATATCCGAATTCACCGCCAGAGCCCGTTCTACCCCTCGACCCAAATTACCATAACCAACAATTGCTACTTTTGTCATCCAACCCACTCCTCATAATTAATGTTTTAATTTTTCAGCCGTATACCCTTTGATTCCTACACGCATACAGTTCATCGCTCCCCTGCACACAGCAGAAATCAGAAGAGAATGTCTTCAAATGAAATGAAGTAGTATAAGGCAACCAGATGGCCCTTTTTTCGTTAATGTTACTAACTAGTATACTCTATTTTTAGCTAATTTTCGCAAAAAAATGAATGAATATACAAAATAGCAGCTAAGGAAATCAACATTTTCCAGAAGCAATCCTTTGCCAAAATTGCTAGCCTCGGTATACTGAAACTAACAAAGATCGTTCAAAATTACACTGCCATCTTGACTATTCGCCAATTGAAAGGATGATTTCCATGGATAAGCTGCCTACGACTCGTTCAAAACATTTGGGCCTTACTTATACACCTCAAGCCTCAACTTTCAAACTATGGTCCCCGACTGCCGATAAAGTTGTGGTGAACTTGTACCAAACAGGTAGCCGGAAAGAAAATACACTGCTAAAAAGCATGCCCATGACCGCTAGCAAAACCCTCTGGACTGCGACTATCAAGGAAGACCTGCAGGGGTTGTTTTACACCTACGCGATCACCCGTGGCGAGGAAACTGTCGAAACCGTCGACCTTTATGCCAAAGCGGTGGGCTTAAACGGTGATCGTGGAGCCATAATAGATTTGGCAACCACTGATCCCTCAGGCTGGCACCTCGATTGCCCACCAAAAGAACTGACTGGCAAGCTGACGGATGCCTTCATCTGGGAAGTCCATGTTGCCGATTTTAGCAGTGCCAAAAATGCCGGTATCCAAGCAAGTCATCAAGGAAAATACCTCGCTTTCACTGAAGGTGCTAGCCATCTACCAGATCAGCCGGATATTCCTACTGGGCTGGCTCATCTGAAGAGTCTCGGGGTGAATTATATCCATCTTTTACCGGCTTATGATTTTGCCAACAATGAGCTAGCAACAGCTTACAACTGGGGCTACGATCCGAAAAACTACAATGTTCCTGAAGGGCGCTATGCTACCGATCCTGCTGATCCTACCAGTCGGATTCGCGAATTCAAAGAGCTGGTTCAGTCCCTTCACCAAGCAGGTTTGGGAGTAATCCTCGATGTTGTCTACAACCATACCTTTCTCACGGAAGAATCTTGGTTCAACTTGACCGAGCCTAACTATTTTTATCGTCAAGATGGAGCGGGGGGCTTTGCAGACGGTTCCGCTTGCGGCAATGAAGTCGCCAGTGAACGTACCATGGTGCGGAAATACCTCGTGGAGTCAGTTCTCTATTGGGCCCAAGAATATCATTTGGACGGCTTTCGCTTTGATTTGATGGGATTGATTGATGTCGCCACCATGAACCTGATTCGCAAAACACTCAACGAACACAGCCTCCAGCACGTCTTGATGTACGGCGAACCTTGGGATGCCGGCACCAACGAAATCAAGGCGCCAAATCTTGCCGCCAACAAAACCAATCTAGAACAGCTAGCCCCGGGTATCGCCGTTTTCAACGATGATTTTCGAGACAGCATGAAGGGCTTTGTCTTTGAAGAAAAAGACGGTGGCTTTATCCAAGGTGCCAACGGTCGCAAGCAAAAAAAACGGCAATACCACGACGCTGACGTGGAAGCTGCTATCCTCGCCAATACCGATACCCGTCGTAGCAAAAAAAGCCCCCTCGTTCCAATAGCTTGGACTCAACGTCCAGATCAAACCATCAGCTACGTCGCCGCCCACGATAATCTGACATTGTGGGACAAACTGGTAAGTTCCACCACCAAAAAAGGCCAAAAACTGAAGTACAAACGCAAAGAAAAATTAGTCTTGATGAATAAAATCGCGGCAGCCATCCAGTTTACTAGCCTCGGTGGTATCTTTATCCAAGCCGGGGAAGAATTTGCCCGTACAAAGTTTGGAGATGAAAACTCTTTTGTTTCCCCGATCGAAGTCAACCAACTGGACTGGTCCCAGCTAGTGGATTTTAGTGATCTAACTAACTTTTATCGTGGTATGTGGCAAATTCGCCAAGCCTTTCCTGCCTTGCGCCGTAGCGATGCCCAGGCAGCCAGCGCCTATCGTTTTGCCAAGGATCAGACCGAAAACTTGATTGCTTATACGATCAGCGATACTACTAGCCTTGGGAAATGGTCACAACTAGCTGTTATCGTCAACAGCGGCAAAGTTGAACAAACCGTCAAACTCCGCAGTACCACTGACTTACCTACAAAATGGTCCGTCATTGCTGACAACCAGCAAGCGGGGACCACGGAATTGCGAGTTCTTAAGACGAAAAAAGGTAAAGTGACAATCTCTAAACGGAGTTTGCTGATTTTAGCTAAAGAAAAGTAACGATTGAAAAAGGTGCCAACTAGACAACACAGTCCAGCTGACACCTTTTTTCACTTATTGATAAAACACTTCATCCAAATACAATCCTTGGGCCGGTGCTGTTTCCCCAGCTTCCATCCGGACTTTACTGGCAAAAACTTCGTCTATCACTGTGTCTTCCATGGCTCCAGTGCCGATTGCGACTAACGTACCCACAATAATCCGCACCATTTTATGGAGAAACCCATTGCCCACCAAGGTGAATTGGACCATCCCAGTACCAGGATCGCCTTCAATCTTGATGGAGTCGATCGTACGGATGGTAGATTTTTTCGATTTCTTTAAAGCAGAAAAGCCGAGAAAATCATGTTTTCCTACCAGTTTTTCACAGGCTGCTTCCATTTTTGCCAAGTTAAGAGGTTGGGTCACATGAAAACTATGATGACGCTCAAAAGCAGTGGGAATCGGGCTGTTCCATACCCAATAACTATACTGCTTACTCTTGGCATTGTAACGAGCATGGAACCGTTCTGGCACCTCTTGGACAGCTTTCACCACGATATCTCCCGGCAACATCCGGTTCATCACTGCCACCATCTCTTCAGGAATCATGGTGCTCTCAGTTTTAAAATTGGCCACTTGCCCGCGGGCATGAGTGCCGGCGTCGGTACGACCAGAGCCGACGATTTCGATGGTTTCACCAGTCATTTGCTTAAGGACAGCTTCGAGTTTCCCTTGGATCGTCTTTTCGGAATCTCCCAACCGTTGCCAGCCTAGATAACGACGACCATCGTATTCTAGTGTTAGTTTAATATTTCGCATGTTGTTCTCCTTTTATTGACCACCGGCAAAGTCGCCGGCCAGTCCTCCTACGTACTTTTCTATTTTAGCATGCTTAGTGAAAATATTCCCATTAAGGCAAGAAATTCTCGGTTTGTAGCCAAGCAACCATCCTTTTGCTGATTTCCTTTTGTTGGTCTTCGTTTGAAATCGTGGCCTCACCGTCTTTTTTCTGCACACCATAACTACCAAAACCAGCATGATTGCCCCCTTCGATCACCTCAAAAGTTGCATCTTTCGGCAAATACTGCTTTGTATCGGCAAGATCTTTGGCTTCGACCAAACCATCTTGGCTGGCACTAAGAGACAAGACTGGCAACTCAGTTTGCGCTAAATCGCCTTTTTCATCTGGATAACTGGCCAGATAGATCATGCCGGCAATCCCATCCTGACTTGCAGCAAAACGACTCGCTACCACGCCCCCTAGAGAATGCCCTCCTAGAAGATACGTTTCTTCTGGTGCTTCAGCAACAATCTTCGCTGCTCGATTGGCTCCAAAAAATGCCATATTCAACGGCATTTTTACAATGTAGACATCCACCCCAGCCTCAGCCACTTGTGATGCCCAAATACTATAACTGGCTAGCTCCACTAGCGCCCCGGGATAAAAAATCAAGTTGAGATCACTTTCCTTTGGTGCTTCAAACAAAAGGTATTCTGAATTTTGCTGACTCATTTGGCTTGCAGTTTCAGCTTCTTGTGAGGGAGGATAAGCACTAAACTTCAAATATCCTACGCTACCAATGAGCAAAACCATCAAGGCAATCACGATGCTCAGAATGATTTTGTGCCATCGCTTCATTTTTTTCAATTGATTAGCTTCTTTCTTTACGATTCTCTTCTATCCTTAAACATAACTGATTTTTTCGCCAGACTCAACTTTTCAAATCAAAAAAGTCCTCCTATCTAGCTTGATAGGAAAGACCTCGTCTAATTATTCGAGCTTCTGTTGTTTTTCCTTTTCCTGTTTCAAGGCTGCTCTGACTCGAACTTTTTTCTGCCGGCGCAGGTTCAGTTGATTCGGGAAGAAAAAGTTAATGATGGGCAAACTCAGATACAAGATCATCGTCACACTGGGCCATTTCAAAGCTAATAAAATCAGCAACACATTTAGCAACAACTGCCCCCAAATTCGCATCAGAGTCATACGATTGGAAAAGTGAAAAGCTGCATCCGATTTTCCCAACAAATTGGTGAAAGCAAAGCGATACATCAACAGCTCCGTAATACTGACGACAAAATATACCACGCCATAATTGGCAATGGCAAAACTATCTGGCTCCTGCATAATCCACTTGGTCATCAATGGAATAATCGACAGCAGCGCTAAAAAAAGAAAATTCGTCAATAAAATACTACGACTGGCCTTTTTTATCATGCCAAAAGTCCGATGATGCTGATACCAAAAATTTGCCACAATAAAAAAGCTAATCAAAAAGACGAAAATCGACCGCAAAAACGTGCCATAAGATGTATCCGCTGCTGTCGGCAATGGCACCTCCAACACCATGATGGTGATGATAATCGCAATCACGCCATCATTGAAGGTCTCCAAATGCTCCTTCAAGCGCCCTTCTTCGGTATCGCGAATCTTTAGAAACTCCGCTTGAATTTCCTCTTGCTTTGCTTGGTCCCCCAACGAGAGAACCTCTCGATCAACTCTTGCTCTCGGCTTTTTCATAAAACCCACCTCTTTTAAGTCTTCAGTGGGATTTTATCAGGGAATCAGGGATTTGGCGAGGATTTGATGCTTCGAGCCTACTTTATCAAAAAAACGTTATCCCATTAAATCCTCCTATTGCCCCCGCTACTAGGATAAAAATTCCCATGCTCATTTGACTCATAGCCATAACTTGAAGGAAACAAGTGGGTTGGATACTCAGAGTGACTCTTATGGGAAGCTTTGCTAAGTCCAACCTCTTCTTGAAATTTTTTCGAGACTAGTTCTTCGATTGCCATAGCGTTTTTCTCAGCTCTACGTCTGATGCATCTCATCAAGGCTACGATACAACCAAATACTAGCAATAATACAACTCCAATAATATAACCCATGAGTACCTCCGATAAAACGTTTTCATTATAACCCTTATTCTAATACATTTCTAATCGTTTTATCAATTAAAAACTATCGAAAAAGGTACTCGATTTCAAATCTTCGAGTACCTTTTCCTATTTCGGATCCTTATTATAGTTGCTAGTTATCGCATTTCATCTCTTAGTCATCCTTCGTAACAGTTGTCGTTTCAACAAGTTTCATGGTCGGCTGCATCCGTCGACGTTCCATTCGTTTGAGATTCCAATACCCCACCATCACGATGATCAAGGCACAGACCATGTCCACGATGATATCCTTCATCGTATCGCCGAGAGCGGCATGGCCTCTTAGAATCACCCCATCAGCAGTCATAAATTTCTGCATATTGGTCCCCAAAAGCTGATCGGCAGTATACTCGTAAATCTCCCAGACTACCCCACAAGTCGTCGCAAAGCAAAAAGCAAAGAAACTGACAAAAAAAGGTTTTAACTGCAAATGTAACGTGCGACTTCGGTTCATGAAATCCACTAGGAAAAAACCCAATGCCCCTAACATCACCGCACTAAATCCATGGAGAATCGTATCCCAAAAGGGCACGCGATAATAAAAGTTTTGTACTTCTCCTAAATAAATCGCACAAAATAAAAAGACAAAATAAATGATTTCCATCAAATCCGGCACATCAATGCCAAAGCGTTGTTCTGCTTGGGCGGGTAAAAAGATCACGATCATCCCCACCACACACTGCAGCACCATCAATACATAATCGCTTTTTACTAACTCGCCAGCTTTAGTGGAGATTCCCGATGGCGCTCGGGTGAACATAACAGCAGCGTAGACCACCGACAGGGCCAATAAAACGAAAATAATAATAAATAAGATCCGTTTACGTTTTGCCAAGTTTCGTTTTTTCTTCATAATCACTAACCTCTCCCAAGATTCTCGACAAATTCCTACACAATTCACGTCAAGAACCACTCTAGCAATAGTCTACAGGAGTTTTCACCCCTGTCAAACCTTTTGAAAATTTTGGTCCTCTACTAAACAAAACAATTTTAAATCACTTACTGTTTTTGGGTAGCTCTTCACACAGAAAAAGAGCTGTACTCCTGAAGGTTTCCCCTCAAGTCTACAGCTCTTATCAACCGATGATTAATACTTATTTTTCAGTTTTGTCACTACGGCGAGCATAGTTTTGATAAAGAATAATCCCCAACACAGTAAAGCCTACTGGTCCAGCAATCATCCAAATCGTGTCATGAACGCCCATGCCTTCCAGCATTGGTTGGAAGATGGTAAAGGCATTTGCCCCTAAAACCAAGACAAAAACGACAACACTGATAATAACTGTCCATTTATAATTTTTGAAGGCTTCAAAAGGTCGTTCCAAATCATTTTTTTGTTTAAATTTCGGAAAAGCATAGATCAAAAAGAGATACGGCAAAGTCATTGAAACATTGGCCATCAAAGTCAAGATACGATAAAAAGCAGATGGATTTGGTGTCCCAAACGATGCCAACAAAATAATCCCTACTACCAAAAGACATTGCGCCCACATGGCATAGCTAGGCATCCCGTTTTTGTTGAGTTCTGTAAATTTGTTCGGCCAAAGTTTTTTTGGCGTACCCATAATCAAGGTCTTCAACGGTGAATACGTCAAGGCGAAGAAAGCCCCACTATAGGCGAGAAACATCCCAATCCCAGTGTAACGAGCAAACCAGTTCCCGATAGTCAACGCCGTGGCAGTACTCAAGCCAAGGCCTCGACCCAGTTCATAGCCGAGATTATTCATCATAACATAGCTGATATTTCCCAAGTTGGTGCTATCGCCAGACAAGACGGAATCCCAGTTCGTGCTAACACCCCAGAGGAAAATTCCCAGAGCATAGCCCACCGAAATAATCAATGCGGATAACATGATTCCTCGAGGGAACGTCTTTTCCGGATTTTTCGTCTTATCCACCATACCACCAATCGCTTCTAGACCGCCATAAGCGAAAATCGCAAATACAGCAAAACTCAATAAGCTAATCGGCGTTTGATAAGCTGGGTTGGGTGATTCCATAACGTGGTTCAAAGGTTGAGCTAATTTACCACCATTTGCTACCAAAATCACACCAGAAACCAAAACCAAAATCACATTTAAACTAGTTACTGCCAAGCCACCAAGACTCGTAATCTTGATGATCCCTTTAACCCCTTTGATGGAAACAAAGGTCACCAAGACCATCCATAAACAAGCGAGCAATCCTACCATCTGGGTCGAATTCAACCCGAACATCCCCAGTTTTTGGGTCTGGTCACTACCGGCAAAAGCCGTGGTAAAAGGAATCCAGACTTTTGAAGCCGTAGAAACCATCCAAATGATGTAAGAGGCAAACCACATGAACGTCCCGATAAAGGCAAACCGTGGACCGACACTAACCTCCAACCACTTGTACATCCCACTATTTTCTCCTTTGATAGCCGAACCATATTCGGCCATCATCAAGGCAAAGGGAATAAAAAATAAAATTGCGGCAATCACGTAAAACACGATTGAGCCATAGCCCATCAGATAAAATGCCACTGGTCCGTTGGCAAAACCAAAGACGGTGGTAAAGATCATCATGGCTAAAGCGGATAGACCCATGCCTTTTTCTGCTTTTGACAAAAAAATCACTCCTATTCACTTATTTGTTAAGATTTTTCTACTCATGTCCCAATTGTTTGCGCATCCATTTGGCTACCCAAACATCAACTTAAAAAATCCCCGTTTATCACAATACACCGAAATTGCCAAAAAGTATAGGAAAATCCCTAGTTTGGTAGTTTTTTTAAGATTTCTAGCAGATTCCAATAAGACTCCTCTTACGCGTATCAAATTTGTTTTTTTTAAAGATAGCTAATTCCTTGAGCGCCGGGAAGCGATTGCTAACTTAATGGTTGTTTCGCACTTTGCCAAAAGGAGAAAAAGACTTTTGATAGGTAAACCCTCACTATGCCCCTATCGGTATTTTCCAACCGATTTTCTCTGGATAATGCATAAAAAGAGTATAAAAAAGTTGTTTAAGATCGTTACTTTAAATTTTTTTCTCTTAATTCCTTAAAACTAGTCAGATTGCTAACAAATAAAACCTTTTCATCTAGTGTTTCATATTAGTTGACGAGATATACCTATACAGGGTATTATCTCGATAATGAAAGGAGTTTGGATACATGACCAAGAAAATTGTTATCATAGGGGGCGTCGCTGGGGGAGCCACTGCAGCCACCCGGTTACGAAGATTAAATGAAACTGACGAAATTATCCTTTTTGAAAAAGGGGAATATATTTCTTTTGCCAATTGTGGACTGCCTTACCATATTGGCGGTACCATCAAAAATCGTGAGGACTTATTATTGCAAACGGTCGCCGGCATGTCATCCCAATATGGGCTAGACATTCGGAATTTTTCCGAAGTTACCGCTATTGACCCAATGAAAAAAAGTGTTCGGGTCACCAACCATCAGACCAAAGAAAGCTATGAAGAAACGTTTGATTCATTGATTATCTCGACGGGTGCAAAAGCGATAGTTCCACCGATTGACGGACTCGAAACAGCCAAAAACGTATTTAGCCTCCGTAATATTCCCGACATGGATCAGATAAAAAACTATATTCAACAACAGCAAGTAAAAGAAGTCGCCATCGTCGGCGGTGGTTTTATCGGTCTGGAGATGATGGAAAACTTAGTGGACCTAGGCCTGCAAGTTCACCTGATTGAAATGTCTAAGCAAGTCATGCCCAATATTGATTTTGAACTAGCTCAGATACTCCATGCTCAAATTGATTTGCATGGCGTCGATTTGATTCTTGAAGATGGACTAAAAGCCTTTCAACAAGAAGGCCAGCAACTGTTATTAAACAGCGGTCGCAAAATTTCTAGCGATTTGACCATCTTGGCCATCGGCGTCGCTCCCGAAAGTACCTTAGCTAAGGAAGCTGGCATTGAGTTAGGCTTGCGAGGAGCCATCAAGGTCAATCAACAACTAGAAACAAATATTCCTGACATTTATGCTATTGGTGATGTCATTGAAGTGTCTGATTTTGTCTCTGGAACGCCAACATTAATACCGCTAGCTTGGCCAGCTAATCGCCAAGGTCGCTTAGTCGCTGACGTCATCAATGGCATCGATGCAAGCTACCCGGCCACCCAAGGAACTTCTGTCGCAAAAATTTTTGAACTCACAGCTGCTTCTACCGGTGATTCGGAAAAAACTTTGCAACGCTTGGAGATTCCTTATCAGAGTATTCATATCCATCCAAACTCTCACGCTGGCTACTACCCTGGCGCTAGTCCCATCGCCTTGAAGCTGCTTTTTGGCCCGGATGGCAAAATTTTAGGTGCCCAAGGAGTGGGAACCGCTGGCGTGGAAAAACGAATCGATGTTATCGCCACCGCCATGAAATTTGGTGCCAAAGCCGATGAACTAGCTGGTATTGAATTGGCCTATGCCCCTCCTTATTCCAGTGCCAAAGATCCTGTCAATATGCTCGGTTATACCGCAGATAACCTTTTGACAAAACGGGTAGAAACTATTTCTTGGCAGGAAGTGGATGAACTCTTACAAAACGACGCCTATTTCTTGGATATTCGTGAAGATTTCGAACTGGCAACTGGAAAACTGGCAAATAGCCACTTTATCCCGTTGTCCCAACTAAGACAGCGCATGTCTGAACTACCCAAAGAGCAAACGATCTATGTCTATTGTCAAGTAGGCTTACGAGGATACAACGCTGCTAGAATCTTGATGCAAAACGGCTTTCATGTAAAAAATATCGACGGGGGCTACAAAACCTACAAACAAGCTCACTATCAAGTAAAAAGACGGGAAAATACCCCGTCTGCACCACAAGCTATCGCGACTGCACCAACAGCTACGGCTAAAACAGAGGCAAGTGCAACCATCCAGGTCAATGCCTGTGGATTGCAGTGTCCTGGTCCCATTCTCAAAGTCAAAGAAACCATTGATCAGATGGAAAACGGCCAACAACTAGAAGTTCAAGCCAGTGATTTTGGATTTGTCGCTGATATTGAAGCTTGGTGCAAAAATACTGGCAATACCTTATTGGAAAATCAAATTCAAGGCAGCAAAGTGACCGCCCGTATTGCCAAAGGAACTGCTGATGCAGCCCCGCTGACAAATAAACTCCCAGAAGAAGGCGTTCTTCATGCCACTAAAGACGGGGCCACAATGGTAGTCTTCAGCGGCAATTTAGATAAGGCCTTGGCATCGATGATTATCGCCAGTGGAGCCGCCGCCATGGGAAAACAAGTGACCATCTTCTTCACTTTCTGGGGCTTAAATATTTTAAAGAAACAAAAAATTGAAAAACGTGGATTGGCCAAACTCTTTGATGTCATGCTACCCAGCAACGCAAACAAACTTCCTCTTTCTAATATGAATATGGGGGGGCTGGGTTCCAAAATGATCAAAGGGGTGATGAAACAAAAAAATGTTGATCCCTTACCTGTGATGATCGAGAAGGCAAACAAGCTAGGGGTGAAGTTCGTGGCTTGTACAATGAGTATGGACATCATGGGCATCGATCGTGCCGAACTTTTTGATTTTGTCGAATATGGCGGTGTGGCGACTTATTTGGGAGATACCACCAATTCCGATTTGAATCTCTTTATTTAAACGATAATTACCGCTACTCTTCTAGTAATTGGCAATAAAAAGTTCACGATAAAAAGCGAGATCTCCGCTCTAACTCTTTGATCAGATAATTGAAAAGTGACAGCTGCTAAAATATGAGAGACTGTCCTAGTTTAGACCGTAAAATCAGTATGGTCATGCCATTAAAATAAAACTAGCAGCTCCCTCTAAGTTCAGTTAGTAGCAGCCACTAAGTAACGTTCATAAAGCTGAGCTAACAATGACACAAATGTCGCTGATGAGTTACAACAATAATGAAGCCTTTCTTCCTCCTTCACTTAAGGTAAGAAAGGCTTTTTTTTAGGTATCTAACATCTGGGAAACGTCATTTTGGAGGATAACACCAAAGTTTTGTCATGGTCCCTATTTGAAATCCGCACAGCTAGCTTCATCAACCAACAATCCCTTCGAGCAAACTTACTCGCCTTTATTAAAAAAAGGCGCTATAATCATATCACTTACAAAAAGTAAGTTTCAACTTGCAACAAGGAGGACATACGATGAAAAAAATTGGCTTTTTAAGCTTTGGCCATTGGATGCAGCAAGGTTCACTGGTGAAAACTGCAGAAGATTCCTATTTACAGTCCATTGAATTGGCAATGGCTGCCGAACAAATCGGTATCGATGGCGCCTATTATCGGGTGCATCATTTTGCTGACCAAATCGGTTCACCCTTTCCTTTACTGGCAGCCATCGGGGCACGCACCAGTAAGATTGAAATCGGCACTGGTTTGATTGATATGCGCTACGAAAATCCTTATATGATGGCCGAAAATGCCGGCTTGACGGACATTATTACACAAGGCCGAGTGGAATTAGGGGTCGGTCGTGGGTCACCGGAACAAGTCTTAGATGGTTGGAAATACTTTGGCTATAATTACAGCGAAGAAGAAATAAAAGACATCGCTCGCAATCGCACATTGGAATTTTTGAATCTGTTGGAAGGGAAACGGTTTGCCGAACCCAATCCCCAACCAATGTTCCCCCAAGGACCGGGTAAATTACGCCTAGAACCTTATGCAGAAGGCTTGCGCCAACGAATTTGGTGGGGAGCTGGCTCACAGGAAACAGCTATCTGGGCTGCCCAACATGGCATGAATCTGCAATCTTCCACCTTGGTCAACTACGAAAGCAAAGAACCCTTCCATATCCAACAGGCCAATCAGCTACGGGCTTATAAAAAAGCTTGGAAAGAAGCAGGACATGACTTTGAACCCCGAACTTTAGTAACTCGCTCTATTCAACCCATTACCACTGACCTTGATCGTCAATTATTCGGTCATCAAGATGAAGAAGCAAACTATGATTCCGTCGGCTTTTTAGCTTATCATCAAAATCCGACCATCTTTGGCAAAACCTTCGCCGGCGAACCCGACAAAATAGCCAAAGAACTAGCCGCAGATGAAGCGATTAAAGAAGCCGACACCCTCTTGGTAACCATCCCGAATACACTCGGGGTGGAGTACAACATTCACCTGTTGGACTCCATTTTAAAAGATGTCGCCCCACAAGCTGGTTGGCGCTAATGAGCAGACGCAAGCAAAGGCAATCGATGTTCCTGATCGCCTTTGCCTGCGTTTTTTGTTTGCTGGCTAAAGCGCTAGACTCGTCTTTTTCACTAAAAATATGCTATTCTACAGCCAGCAAAATGAAAGTAGGTGAGCTGATGTTTCACGGGGAAGTGGTTCGTAAAATCCGACTCAGTAAAGGGTTATCGCAAAAAGAAGTTTATCTTGGTATCGTCTCAAAATCTTATGCTATTGAGTTTGAAAAGGGCAACCATAGTATTTCGGCGACTCTCCTTTTGGATATTTTGGAACGGCTATCTTTGGATATAGATGAATTTCTGTATATTGGTGCCGATTATCATCTCAACCCACAATCCAGCTATCGTGCTCGCTTCTCACAAGCTAGCAATCGTCATGATCTTACGGCTTTGCAGCAGCTTTTTGACCAACTGAAAAATGAACCTCAAGGCATTGCTACCGTTCATTTGGCGGAAGTTCGTTCCCGGATTCGGATTATCGCTTCGGCTGCAAAAACAGGTGTATACGATCCGACCGTCGTCTTACCAGAAGATCGCCAAACGATTGTCAGTTACTTATCTCAGCTTCAGACTTGGACGCTCCAAGAAATTCAACTATTTGCCAATACCTTAGAATTTATTGAAGCGCCACAACAACTACTTTTTTTCAAGCAGCTATCAAAATCCCTTCCTCGCTATCAAAACTACGATCGTGGCAAGGATATTTTTTGTACCTTATTAGTCAATCTGATTCAAGCAACCTTAACCGATAATCTACTTGATTATGCTGAGGTCTTAATTCAACAGCTATTTTTACTCAGTACCGGCTATGAACAGTTTTTTCAACGACTCTGTGGTAAATACTTCGAAGCCGTCCTTCGAAAAAAAAGGGGCGATGCTTCCGCCCAGCAGGATATTCAACAAATGTTGCAACTCCTGACTGATTTGGATCATGGTAGTCTGGCTGAAGAAATGAGGAGCCTTCTTTAAGGTTTTTGGTCCAGTATTTCAGACCTGCTGAAAAATTCTTTTCGATTCGTGGTAAAACAATGACAGTCAAAAGTTTAGTCAATCAAAATGTCCCAAGAAAAAAGCAGCCGTTTTTGTCGCAAATGCCACTGTTTATCACTCGATTAAAAAAGATTTTTTCACCATCAGTCAGGAGGACGACTATATGTCAAAAATTTCATATACCACAATTATCGCTACCGGTTTGGTTGTACTTGGATTTTATCTCATCGATCAGCTAAATCAATGGTTTGCTATTCCCAATTTAGGTTACTTCTCACTACTATTTTTTGGTACAATCGCCTATCTATTGGTTTTTGGTTCCCAAGGCTACCGCCAGCTCTTTCAAAAGCCCGTCGCTTTTTGGAAAAATTTTTTCAAATATCTGATACTCACCGTTCTAACCTCGACAGTCTTGTCCCTCGCGATCGTCTCCATCACACACCTGCATAAAGGCAATGCTGTTGCAAACAGTCCGCTTTATTTTTTCTTTCTGATTATGCCTTTTGCGTTATTGGGAGAAGAATTGTTTAGCATCTATTTTTATGAATTATTCAAACGCTCTGTGACACCCCTAGTAGCCAATTTGCTGGTATGTGTGATTTTTGGGTTAATTCATTACTGGACCTATTTTAATGGTTCCATCCTTCTCACCATCATTCAAGTTATCCTCCTTCAAGGATCTGCCCGTTTTTGGTTCAATCAGAGCTACCAAAATTCCCAATCCATCCTCACGAGTTTTGCGATTCATTACTGTTTCGACCTCCTGAGCTTCTTATTGCTGTTGCTTTTTCAGCAATAAGAAAGGCCGAACGAATTCGTTTAGCTATCGAGAATTAAGGGGGAACCGCCATACGATGTTCTTTATCATGAGTCGGTTCCCCCTTAATTCCGAAGAGCGCTAGTCCCTGAAGCCAAACATAGTTAGACTTGATATTATAAAAACAATAGAGACTAGGTTAGCAATCCCCCCTAGGAAAATAACAAAGACTGTGATGCTTTTATGTCTTCCGCCACAAAAACATCACAGTCTTTGTTACCTTCTTCGTTACAGCAATCGCAGCCACCTTTTTTGGGGAAACCGAGTCAACTTATCATGACCTGCCAACGCTACAACTTCCATTCGAAAAAATCAGTTAACCTAACTAACGATTCGCTTGAAACCCTAGAAAAAACCGCCAGACTAAGCTAGCGGTTTGAAATATCACTATTTGGTAGTTAAAGATCGCTCTGTTGTACCCGAAGTTAAATCAAACGTCATTTTTCTATCAGGCAAGTGCAAGACCAGACTGCCCGACAAATGATCTGGGTTATCGACAACTAATGTCTCATTCTGCATTTGGCAAGTAATCGTCGCAACAACCTTACCTGATGTATCACAAACCGTTTCTGTATAAGGGATTGCGAGTTGGGGATTGAACAGATTTACTTCGACATTTTCGGTATAATCATACTCCGCCTGTCCCTCATTTGAACCCATAATCAAAATCGTACCTGGTTTGACTAACACTGGCAAATGGAAATAGTCACAAGTTTCTTGGTACCATTTTCCTGGAGCATAGGCTTTTCCTGTCAAATAGTCAAGCCAATCCCCAGCTGTTTCTGGTACATAAAATTGCACTTGACCAGTTTGATTAAAGATTGGCGCAATCAGTAAGCCATCCCCTAGCATGTACTGGCGATCCAATTCATGCGTGGCAATATCTTCAGGGAAATCCAATACCATCGGCCGCATCATTGGTACACCACTAGCAGCTGTTTTTACCGACTGATTTTGCAAATAAGGCATCAAACGCAATTTCATTTTCGTAAAGAACCGAGTGACAGCCACCGCTTCCTCGCCATAAAGCCATGGCACTTTGTATTGCCAACTTCCATGGTAACGACTGTGAGAAGATAAGAGACCAAACTGCGTCCAACGCTTGTAAAGATCTGGATCAGCGCCGGCTTCAAATCCTGAAATATCATGACTCCAATAACCAAAGCCACCAAGCCCAAAGGAAAGCCCTGCGCGCAAACTTTCCGCCATCGATGGGTAATCACTAGTGCTATCTCCACCCCAGTGAACTGGAAATTTCTGCGATCCCACCGATGCTGAACGAGCGAAAACAACGGCATCTTGCTGTCCTTTTTCTGCGACTAAGAGATCGAACACGACTTCATTGTACAAGTATGCGTAATAATTGTGCATTTTCTCAGGATCAGAACCATCAAAGTAGACAGCATCTGTGGGAATCCGCTCACCAAAATCGGTTTTGAAGCAGTCAACGCCCATATCTAGTAAAGTTTTTAATTTTCCTTGATACCAAGCAACCGCATCAGGATTCGTGAAGTCAACAATCGCCATCCCCGCTTGCCACTTGTCCCACTGCCAAACGTCGCCATTCCCGCGTTTTAAGAAGTACCCTTGAGCCATACCTTCGTCAAAAAGCGGTGACTTCTGACCAATGTAAGGATTGATCCAAACACAGATTTTTAGGCCTTTTTCTTTTAAGCGGCGTAACATATTGATGGGATCTGGGAAGGTACGTTCATCCCAAGTGAAGTTACACCATTCATATTCCCGCATCCAAAGACAGTCAAAATGAAAGACCTCTAAGGGAATATCCCGTTCCATCATGCCATCTACGAATGAATTAACGGTTGCTTCATCATAATCTGTTAGAAAAGAAGTGCTTAACCATAATCCAAATGACCAAGCCGGTGGCAAAGCTGGTTTGCCAGTCAGATCTGTGTAATTTCCCAAAACAGCTTTCAAAGTATCTCCAGCAATGACATAGTATTCCAGCTCTTCGCCAGGCACTGAAAACTGAACACGAGATACTTTTTCGCTACCAACTTCAAAACTTACCTTATCTGGCGAATTGACAAAAACACCATAACCTTGGTTGCTAAGATAAAATGGGATATTTTTATAAGCTTGCTCCGTTCCAGTCCCACCATCAGCATTCCAAATATCTACGCTTTGACCATTTTTTACAAAATTTGTAAAACGTTCCCCCAAGCCATAAATTTTCTCCCCTACCCCTAAGGATAGTTGTTCGCTGATATGGGGACGGCCATCTGGGTCGACGACATATGCCTTACTGCGAGGGAAACTTTGCACAAGTAAGCGATCTTGATAATAGAAACTCATGGTTAAATCTTCGCCTTTAGTAATCACCAAGGCAAGTTTTCCTGCTTGATAGCGATAGGTCGTCTCATCTTCAGAAATCGCTGGTTCCACAAGCCCTTTAGTGATTTCAAAATGGGGATTTTGTTTTTGTATTCCCTTGTAATTGTAGGTTTTTATCGCAATAACATCTTCGTGGGGAGTCGTAACTTCCATCGTCAGCAAGCCACCGTCTAAAGTGCCCCCTTTATGGGCAACATGGGAATAAGGCAGATATAAAATAAGTTTGTCTGCTTGTTGTTGTACATCGTATACATGGACCGCATATTTTACTTCAAAGCCCTCTTTTAAAAGCCAACCACCGTCAGAATATTTCAATGGAACCTGCTCCTTTCAAAATCAGATTGATTATTTTTTGTTTCATGGAACCCCTCGTCTAACGCTTCTTAGGAAAACTATTAAATTTGGCGTCATTCATGGTCTTGCTGCAAAATTATCACCGCAAAAGGCGCTAACTCCAAATCAGTTGGGCTATTTGTTTGAGTCAACAGTTCATAAGCATCAGGATATGGATTCATGATTTTTTGCGGATGTTCCCCAGTATTAATGATAAAAGTAAAGGATTGATTTTCAGTGGTCCGAGTCATGATTTCCACTTCGCCAGCTGCTTTGGCTGCTAGTTGCGACCTTTTTAATACTTGGGTCATCAGAAAAGCCAGTCCTTGATCATCAAGATAAGTTCCCACATAAAAAGCGCAGCCTGTGCCATACTCATTGGCGGTCAAACAAGCCTGTCCTTGATAGAAGGTTTCATCCCCGTACCAAGCCAACGAATGGGCTGTCGTAGGGGTAATCAAATCACACAAGGTCCTTCCTTGACCGACAATACCTGTAGCAGAGTGTAAGGTGACGGCTTGTGCTGCCGGTCGTGCGTCGATTTCATCAATAGTAAGTCCTAACAGCTCCCGCCACTGGCCAGGATAGCCACCAAGATGAATATTGTCTGTCTCATCGACTAAGCCAGACATCACATTGGTCAAGAAAACCCCACCCGCTGCCGTATATGCCTTGATCTTTTCAGTCACCTCATCAGTGGTAATATACATTGACGGGGCCAGCAACAATTTATAAGGGGAAAAATCATCCTGTTTGGACACAATTTCTACCGCAATGCCTTGTTGGTAAAGGGCTTGGTAATAGCGATAGACACTAGCAACATAGTCCAACTGGGTAGTCGGACCAATACAATTCTCCAACCCCCAATAACTCTCCCAATCAAAAATAAGGGCGACGTTTGGATGAATCTCACTTTCAATTAATGCTTGCGGTAACTGGGCTAGTTCCCCGCCTAATTGAGCTACTTCTTGAAATACCCGGGTTTGGGTGGAAACACTATGAGAAAGCAGTGCCCCATGAAACTTTTCTGCTCCGTTACGAGATTGCTTTAATTGGAAAAACTGGACAGTATTGGCCCCGTGTGCCAAGGCTTGGTAGCTGAGCATCCGCATCTCCCCTGGTTTCTTTAACGCATTGTAAGTCTGCCAGTTTTGTTGGTTAGGCGTCTGCTCCATTAGCATAAAGGGTTGATGCTTGAGTCCCCGCATTAAATCATGGGAAAATGCAGTGAAACTAGCTGGCGTATCCAAACTAGGGTAGTTATCCCAAGCAATTACATCTAATTCCGGTGCCCATTTGAAATAGTCCAAATCCTTTTGACTCCCCATGAAATTAGTAGTAATTGGACGTTTGCTATCGTATTTCCGAATAATGTCTCGTTCCATTTTGTAGTTTTCTAAGAGACTATCTGATTGAAAGCGGCGGTAATCAAGAGCTGCACCGCCTAAAACCGGTTTTCCACTAGAAAAAATATCGCTGGTTCGCATCGGAGGATTAATCTCCTCCCAACTCCCATAAGTATGGCCCCAAAAATGACTATTCCAAGCTTGATTCACCGCTTCCAGTGTGCCATAACGTTCTTTTAACCAAACACGGAAAGCTTTAGCACAATTTTCACAGTAACAAGTACCACCATATTCATTTGAGACATGCCAGTGAGTAATCAGCGAATTCGTGTGGTAACGTGCGACTAAGCGTTCCACCAAAGCTTTACTTTTTCTTTTAAAAATAGGGCTATTGGGACAGGCGTTGTGTCGCTTCCCATGGCGTTGCAAAATACCATTGATATCTGTGCGCATCACTTCAGGATACTTGTGAGCTAGCCACGGAGGTACAGCAGCCGTCGCCGTTGCTAAGACCACACAAATCTGATTGTGTTCTAAATGCGCCATGATGCGATCCAATTGCTCAAAGTCGTATTCACCCTCTGCTGGTTCCAATAACGGCCATGAAAAAACATTGATGGTGGCACTATTCACCTGGGCTTGGGAGAGCTTGTCGAAATCATCTTGCCAAGTGCTTTCTTCCCATTGCTCAGGGTTGTAATCGCCCCCGAATAAAATTCCCGAAGAATAATCCGTCATCATTTCTCCTCCGTCAATTGCTGTCCGTTTTTAGCAATCAAATCACGATACCAAAAATAGCTTTTTTTCGGAATTCGTTTCAATTCCCGGACATCTTCATCTGTCCGATCAACATAAACAAAGCCATAGCGTTTTTCATATCCGTTCAACCAGCTCAACAAATCGGTAAAGGACCAAGCACAATAACCAATTACAGGCACACCACAAGCAATCGCATTGGCTAATTCCAACAGATGCTCTCTGTAAAAAGTAATCCGATAATCATCGTCAATTTCGTCAGTTGAGGTCAAAGTATCAAAAGCACCAAGACCATTTTCAGTAATAAAAATTGGCAGTTGGTATTTCTCATAGACGTTTCGCAAGGCAATCTGCAGCCCAACTGGATCAATTTCCCAGCCCCAATCTGTTTTTGCTAAATAGGGATTGCTGACAGACTGAAACAATAGGTGCTCCGGCGTTTCTTTTTGACCATCGGCAGCCATTAAATACGGGTCGGTCATCTCAAGATTTTTCTCATTCGTAACAGTTGCCGATGGCCGGCGCACGGTTCCACCATGGTAATAATTAATTCCGAGAAAGTCCGGTTTCGCAGCTTTTAACGTTGCCGTATCGGCAGCCGTCACTTCAAAATCCAAGTCCAATTGCTTCAAAACATTCATAATCCGTTGGGGATAGGTGCCACGACAATAAACTTCCAACCACCAGTCATTGTTGAATAAATTTGCATCCATGGCCGCCACCACATCTTGGGGATGGCAAGTTTCGGGTACCACTTCCCCATAGCCAAAACTAGGACCAATCAAAGCGTCTGGCAGCAAGCGATGACACAGGGAAATCACTTCGGCATTGGCTAAATTGACAAGATGATTGGCTTGATACATCCGCTTCATATCAGAGACATTAGGAGGATGAGAAGCCCAACGGTAGCCCAATGAAGTGAAGACATTTTGCTCGTTAAAGGTGACCCAATAGCGCACTCGATCACCAAATTCTTTAAACACAACCTCAGCGTATTTCAGAAATGCTTGAATCGTCTCCCGTGATTCCCAGCCACCATATTCATCTTGAAGAGCTTGCGGTAAATCCCAGTGATAGAGAGTGACAACCGGCTCAATCCCGTTTGCGATAAGCTCATCAATCAGCGCCCCATAAAAGTCTAATCCTTCTTGATTGACTTCTCCATTTGGTAAAACGCGACTCCACGCCAAACTGAAGCGATAGGCTTTCAAATTCATTTTTGCCATTAATTGAATATCTTCTCGAAAGCGATGATAGTGGTCCACTGCCACCTTGCCATCGGTGCCGTTTTTGGTCTTACCGGGAAGTTGCGAAAAAGTATCCCAAATTGAAGGTGCCTTTCCCCCTTCAGCACTCGCTCCCTCTACTTGATAAGCAGCTGAAGCCGCCCCCCACAGGAATCCTTCTGGAAATTGAATAGCGTTTTCAGTGTTCATAGTATTCTCCGTTTCTAATCATTCTCACCCTAACCATAGCATCTGTTTTCGGATTTGTAATTACGGATATTTACAAGAAAATACTACAAATTGAATGTGATTAATGATACAGATTTCGAAACTTGCCCGGAGTCACATATTCGCTTTGCTTAAAGGTGGAAATAAAATAGCTGTTGGTATTAAAGCCCACCATTTCGCCAATTTCTTCCACCGAATATTCTGGATGATTCAGCAATAGTTCTTTCGCCTTTAAGATGCGATGGTTAGTCAATAATTGGTGGGGTGAATTTCCTTGAATTTTCCTGAACACTTCGAGAATGTACTGAACGCTGTAATTGGTCACCTGTGTGAAATCTTCATTGCTTAACTCTTTCATATAGTCAGTTTCAATTAGTGACAAGATGGGCTGAATGATTCGTTCATTAAGCTCCTGATTCTTAGGATTGTGAGTTTGATATTTCTTAATCTTTAATAAAAAGCCATAAACCAATAGTGAAGATTGGTAGTTATCCACCAATGGTTTTTGAAACTCCTGGCGATTTAGTTCGACAAAGCGTAACAAATCCTGATCTGGTGTATCAATATAGCGATATTGCTGAATTCCCAGCACCATCGTCATTTCTTTAATCAATGAACCCCCAAAAGTAAAATAAGACGTTTTCCATGAAGTAGAACTCGGATCTTTTTCATAGCGGTGAGGAACTTCTTGATTTATCAAGATTCCCTGCCCTTTTTCTAGAATAATTTTACGATCTTTCAATTCGACAATGCCGCGGCCTTCATGAGTCTGTAACCAGTGGACATACGGATAGCCTTTTGGTCGATTGATCGCCTCTTGGTCCCAATCGTAGCCAATACTATCAATATAGATTGGCAGTGAACGATCCTTATTTTTAAAACTATAGCGCATAATATCACCTTCAAATTCTGGTATTTAGTTAGAAATATCTTTGATTACAATACCATCGAATTTTGATATTGTGAATACACAAATCGAAAGGTGGAAATAAAGTTGAAAACGTTGTCCAATTGGTTTATGAACAAATTTAGTCCTGCATTAGCTAAAATTAGTAACATGAAATACTTGGTAGCCCTACGAGACGGTATGATTATCACTGTACCATTTACGGTTTTCGGTAGTATCTTTATGATTATTGGGAATCTACCAATTAATGGTTGGTACGATACTATAGCCCCAATTCAAGGAATTCTACAGGCACCTGTTAACGTAACCTTTGGCATTTTGGCACTCATCGTAGCCATCGGTATGAGCTATCAATCAGCCAAAGCCAATAAAATCGACCCATTAACTGGAACCGCTGTCGGCGCCATCGCTTTCTTATTATGTATGTTAAATAAAGATTTCGCGATTGATCCTTCTACTTTAGGTTCTGGAGGTATGTTTACTGCTATTATTGTTGCTATTATCTCAAGTGAAATTATGCGCTTTTTCATCAAACGTAACATCGTCATCAAAATGCCTGAATCGGTGCCACCAGCTGTTGCGAATTCCTTTGCTTCATTGATTCCCGGATCAGCTGCCCTCTTGTTCTTCTGGCTGATTCGAGTGGTTCTTAATATTCAAATCAATGATGTCATCCAAGCAATCTTCTCACCACTTGTCTTTGGCTTGAATAGCTTCTGGGGTATGGAATTCATGCTCTTCTTGACTTTGTTACTCTGGACTCTTGGTATCCACGGAAACAATATTCTTGGTGCCGTTGCTTCCCCTGTTTATCTCCAATTTTTAACGAGTAACATTAACGATGTCGCAGCTGGGAAAACACCAACTCACATCACTGCGGATGGTTTCTTAAACTTTGGGATGAATATCGGTGGAACAGGTGCGATTTTAGGCTTAGTCATCTGTATGGTCTTTGCAAAAAGCAAACAATACAAACAATTAGGTCGGTTAGGTTTGGTGCCAGCCGTTTTCCAAATCAGTGAACCAATCATGTTTGGTTTCCCAGTAGTCTTAAATCCAACCTTGATGATTCCTTTTATTGCTGTCCCAATGATTTTACAAGGAATTACTTATTTCCTTATGAAAGCTGGTTTGATTGGCATGGTGGTAGCTCAAGTACCATGGACCACACCAACCCTGATTAATGGTTTCTTAATTACCGGTGGTGACTGGCGAGCACCAGTTTGGCAACTTATCCAATTAGTGATTTCCATCGTCGCATACTGGCCATTCTTTAAAATTTGTGACCATCAAGCGTTAGAAGCCGAGAGACAAAGTGAATTAGCTGAATAAGCTAATTCAAAAATTATCCAATAGCTAGTCTTCATAAAAAAGAATCACACCTATTTCTCTGATTAATAACCAGTGAAGTAGGTGTGATTTTTATTCTAAGCGGATTGCTCTGATAAACCCTATATCTGTCGCTTCATGCTAATTTTTCTTTTCTTTGATTTCACTCAGCCGATACCCCACATGGTCTTGCAAGAAGACGTGTTTAGGAACGCTGACTGTTTGTGACCCATAAATGCCATGATGACCAGTCACGCTATAGCTGATAAATGAAGCGATGGCATAATAAGGCAAGGCTTGGACGCCAAACAAATCGATGCCCAACATAATCGTAGTAATCGGCGCATTGGCGGCACAACCGAAGACTGAAATCAGTCCCAAAGCTGCTAAGAAAGACGGCGAGATCCCTAGCCACGTACCAATACTACTGCCCAAACTGGAGCCAATATCAAACAAAGGTGTCACTTCTCCCCCTTGAAAGCCTGCGCCCAAAGTCAACCCTGTATACAGCAACTTTAATACCGGATCTAAAAAGGTTGATTTTCCCAGGAAAGCCTCATCCATGATGTTCAAACTCAGGCCTTCATACTTTTGACCAGCAAACAGCAGGATCAAAGCAACAAAAATTGCGGCGCTGACAAACCCGCGAACTAAATAATTACTGATTTTGGCTTGATAAAATTGCTTCAATGCGGAAACCACAAAGGAGAATAAAAAGCCAAAGATTCCAAACAAAACCGCTGCAAGGCATACCACGACGATGACCTTAACGCTGACTGTCGGCATGTCCACAATCTGGTGCAAATCATGAGTCGTTCCTAAACTTTTCGCAATAAAATTGGAAAAATAAGCGGCGAAAAAACAGTAAATCAAAGAAGAGCGCTCCATTTTTCCAATATAGACGATTTCCATCCCAAAAAAGGCGCCAGCTAAAGGTGTGCCAAAAATCGACGCAAAGCCAGCACTAACTCCTGCGTGAATCAATTTCTTACGCATGTCAAAAGGCAAACCCACGCGTTTTCCTGCTTGATTGGCTAGCACCCCACCGATTTGGACTGCCGAACCTTCACGACCAGCCGAACCACCAAATAAATGCGTCAAGATGGTAAAGATAAAGGTGAAAATCCCCATACGAAAAGGGACATGAATTTCTTTTTGGGTACTCTCAATAATCAAGTTATTGCCTTTTTGCGAGCCTTGCCCAAAATTTTGATAGACAAAAGCTGTCAGTACCCCGATCAAAGGCAACACTAGTAATAAGTAGTTGTGATTCTCACGAAAGTCGGTCGCTGTATGTAGCGCTAAAAGTAACAGATGGGAAACCACCCCCATCAAGGTCGCCACAAGAACGACTAACCCCCAGAGGATCACTTGCTCTTTGATTTTTTTTTTTTCAATCCCACTTAAATTCATCATTTTTTTCCTCTCTAATGCGTGAATGAGTCTCGCTTTTTCCAATTAGATAGCCCCAGCAAACCCGTTTCGTTTCCGAAAATTAAGATGTAAGCAACCAACCGTCCTTTATCAAGGATTGCTTTCGCCTAAAATCACAGCGGCCAGCCAGACTTTCCCTCTTGGCGTCAGTCAAACCCACTATCGTAACTAAGCTAGTCCGTAAAATCAGATATTTTTACAATACCTTAGTCAATAAAAAAAGCTGAGGGTTCTACAAATAGACGATTTGTAGAAGTCATCAGCTGTTTGGGCAGTTTTGGATAATCCAAGGGAGACACTCATTCCCTTATTCATTTGTACGTTCTCATTTTTATCATATCGAAAAGGACTTGTCAAATAGATTGCGAGCGAGCATTCATCATCTAACCTAGCCCTCAAGATCTGCAAAGTAATCCCGGTGGAGGCGTTCATAAGCTTGCTGCGCCACTGGATTTGGAACAATCAGCTGCTGCGAATTTGGTGCTGCAGCGGTACTTTTCTCACCAAAAAGCAAGGCGTACAGGCCAAAAATAGGTTCGTTTTCCTTAGACAAAACAGCTGGATTGCCGAGAATATCCACTGCCAGTTGGGCCAGTTCTGGCGTTTCAAAAAAACCACCGCTGAAACTTACCGGGCCATTTCCGATAATCGCTGGTTTTAAACTACGAAGATTTAACAGCAGCCCTTCCAACACACTACGAATCAGCTCCCGTCGCTTCGTGGTAATCCGTAAATTTTGAAAGCCCCCTGTGAGTTGTGCATTCCAATATGGTGCCCGCTCACCACTCAAAAACGGGTAGAATTTCACGCCGTTTGCGCCAATCTCAGTAGTTGCTAGGACGGTAGGTAATTCGTCATAAAAATTCGTTGCCTCGCCAAAAATCTGGCTTGCCCAAGCCAGTACATTGCCACCATTGTTTGAAGGGCCGCCAGTGACAACAAGAGTCTCCGTCAGGCGGTAACAAAAATTTTGTCGTAAACTATCTAACTTAACTTCCGAACCAATGGCACGTAATGCGCCGCTAGTTCCGATTGTCAAACTATTAGCAAGACCCGTCGTGGCCAAACCGGCATACGCCGCTAGACAACCATCACTGCCACCACAAAAGACAGCCACATCTGCTCCCAATCCATATCGTCTTTGACAATCTTTCGTGAGGGTAAATTTTTGATTCACGGGGACAATGGGGGCGAGCTGCTGGCGAGAAACTCCTAAATAATGCAAGATATCATCATCCCAATCTCCCGTCGCTAGTGAACACAGCCCCGTAGCCGAAGCTGTCGCCACATCGATCGCCACCTTACCCGTAAAATGAACCATCAGCAGTTCTTTTAAGCCCCACCAGCTAGTCCCAGAGGGGTAACTCATTCTTTGCTGGAAATATAAAATTTTCGCAAAAGGCGACATGGGGTGAATCGGGGTACCGCTGTGCAGATAAAAGGTTTCTCTCATCTCTTGAGGTAACTGGCTTAACACCGAAGTCGCTTGTTGATCGGACCAGAGGAAAAGTTCCTGAAACTGACCCGCCACCAACGGCATCAGGCTATGCATCGCCACGCTAAAGCCAATTGCCTTCACTTTTTTACGCAAATCAGCCGGCAACTCCAAAATAAGTTGCTCGACTACCTGAAGGACTTCAGAAGCTTGTTGATACTTAGCACCATTTTCTCCATGATAGGTCAGCAATTTGCCACTATTTTGGTACAAACTAACCCCTTCACTAATGATGGCTATTTTCACCGCTGTGGAGCCCACATCAATCCCTAAAAAATACGCTTGCATCCCACTCACCTAATCTTTGCCTTTCCGAAAAAGAGTTGTTGCTAATCTACTTTGTCCACTTCAGGCATCTATTCTCTCCCACTAACTGGTTTTCGTCAAAAAATGACGCCAACAAATTGATAAGTCAGTAATGTCGTAACGACGCTCATACCCATAAGTGTAACTAAACCACTCTTTCTATCTGAATATCAATAGTTGGTTTTTTTGATGAAAAACTTTTACTCATATTAGCAATCAGAACTAGAGCCCAGGCTTACCTTTTCACGAGTATTACGAATTCACACGCCGATTATACAACCCCAGCCCTTTAAGAAAATTCCGCATATATTTATCGCCACAAGGTTTGAAATTTCGCTGACCTTCCTTACGTAAAAAAGCCCCAATTTCACTTTTTGATGGAAAAAGTTCCACCTCTGCAAAAATAGCCAAGATGTCTTCGGTCGTCATCGTGAGGGCAATTTTTAATTTCTTGAGTAAGACATTGTTGATATATTTGATTTCCTTATTTTGTGGCGGTGTTTTCTCTACCGAATGCTCTTTTTGCGGCCCCCGCGCCAATAAGATCAACCCATTTAAGAAAGCATCCAGCATCTGATTGTTGACTGCTTTTTCATACACATTACTTTCGGCATGGTCTACCCACTTATCTTGCGTTTTTGTCAACATAGCCCGCGCTTCCTCTCCTGTCAGCGTAAGGCCACCTAACTCAAAAGCTTTGATCATATCACTATCCTTGAGATCGATTGCATAACGCAATCGCAGCAAGCGATCATTATTATTCATTTTCATCGCCCTTGGTTCATGTATCAGTTGTGTATTTCTATCGTGGGCTTTTCCCAGTAACTCCCTAAGTATAACTAATCCCATCCCACATGATAAGCCCTTTTAGAATCCCTTAAGTAAATCCTCCGTACGTCTCCTTCTAATCTAGTCAAAATGATTGATACTGGCAAACCCCTTAGTTAACCAGTATACTATCCAGAAAGCAATCCTTTCCTTACTTTTATCCCCATGCAAGCAATACTTGCTAGGAAAAAAAGCCCCACCTACCTATAATCAAGTCAATCGATAGAAAGGAGCTCTTCATGGAATTTGGTGAACAAATAAAAAACTTACGAATAAAAAACATAGTGTGTCTAGCTCTCTGTGTGGCATCTAATTAGTTATTCCCCTGTTTTCGTCCTCGTTGATTACCTCTTCTTAAATTGAATTACAAACAATTCAGGCTCTAAGCTAGCTGTTATTTAAGACCGGTCTTTCAACCACCATTCATATAGTTGAAGTTCTAGGAGCACTCCTTCCTTGATGAATAATGTTAAAAAGCGTTGTTCACTTTTTTCAAACATAGCTATCCCTCCAAAAATAAAGCCGCAATCCCACAAATAGATGTAGGATTGCAGTTTATAGAGATAATAGATATTTGTTTGTCTAATTTTCTACAAATATACACAATTTCAATACGAATGGCTCCTATTCATCGTGACGAGTAAAGTACCCTTTTATATCATCAATCATGAAATCTGAAACTAATTTAACCTCATGTATGTATGCACCTGCTTCCAATACTTCCCTACACGAAATAAAAGACCAGTTTTGTTCCTTTCCTCTGAAATTTGAGTTATTAGCGAAGACAATACCCTCAACTCCAGCCCATACTGCCGCGGAACTACAAAGCGGACACGGTTCAAATGTAGAGTATAACCAATACTCTTTAGGCAGCTCACTAGTGCCAAGTTGCTGACAGGCTTTTCGAATGGCATTCACTTCTGCATGAGCAGTTGGATCATGATCGTCTGCTACAGTAGTTTCACCAATCGAAAAGATTTCACCTTTAGAATTCACGACGGCTGCTTGAATTGAATGTAGATTCCACTGACGTTTAATCAATTGAGACATAATTTGCTAACTTGGATGTTGTACCATTTTGAAATCTCCTTTCATAATTACACAATAGAAAGTTATACTTTAAGTTTAGTGTTAAAGTGATTTGATTCTCTTGAATAGTAACTGTCCATCTTTTTAAAACTTTTAGATACACTTCTCTGTCGCTCTTGTTCATTTGTTTGGAACTGTTTAGCTTAATCGCTACATTATTTTTCGATTGTTTTTATTGGAAACCTCAAAAACCGCATCATTTATGATACGGTTCCCCATGATTGATTCGCATTGCCCGGTAAATCTGTTCCACCAAGATTAAACGCATCAATTGGTGGGGATACGTCATTTTGCCAAAACTGATTTGGCTGTTACTTCGTTTTATTACGGCTGGGCTCAAACCAAGCGAGCCCCCAATCACAAAAACCAGTTGACTTTTTCCTTGGATACCTAGCTGATCGATTTGATGGGCAAAGTCTTCGCTAGAGGGATTTTGGCCTTCGATGGCTAGCGCATAGACGTATTCCCCCTCTTTGATTTTGGCTAAGATGCGGTCGCCTTCTTTTTCTTTGACTTGCATCATTTGGGCATCACTAAGATTTTCAGGCGCTTTCTCGTCGGGAACTTCTACTAGTTGGATCTTTGCATAAGCACCGAGGCGTTTGACATATTCATTGATCCCTTGAACGAGGTATTTTTCTTTAAGTTTACCGACAGAAATGATTTTGATATTCATGTGCCTTTCCTTTCTACGAGGAAGTTCTCCTCAACTTGTTGATAACTATCTATGAGTTTACCACAGTTTTTATCCACATTTGCAGGATCGCTAGAATTCTAGCTGGATTTTTCAGGTCGGTAAAATTAGGCTTTTGGATACGAACAATAGTTCTCCACAGATTTATACACATTTTACACAGGGTGTGGATAAATCTGTGGATAGTTTTCCCCAGCTTTTGCTACTTTGTAACGGAAATGTTGTTTTAAAACAGAACTCGCGTATTTCATTCACAAATTTGGTCTAAATTGGGAAACGGCTATTTAATTTTTCATGAATCACTATTTTTTTCAGCATGGTTCGTTCATATTTTTTTCAAAGTCTCCCGTTAGACTAAAGGCAGAGGTTGAGACTATACTAGAACTAGAGCAATCATTCAATTACTCCGTCTCAGCTATGAATGACAGGTAAGATGCAACACAAAGTGAATGACCTATATTGAGGAGGATACATCATGGAACAACGTAAAAAAACTAAAGGTACAGGCAAACGCTTCTTAACAGGTTTACTTGGTGGAGTTGTCGGTGGCTTTTTGGTAATCGGAGGCTTCTATTTAGCAAATGGTTCGGCGCTTGCACCAACATCCAACAATAGCACCACTAGCAATACGAACAACAGCAAACAAACGCAAGTCTCTAATGTGAAGGTGGATGTGGACTCAGATATCACGAAGGCCGTGGAAAAAGTCCAAGGCGCAGTTGTTTCCGTCATCAACTTACAAAAGCAACAACAATCCAGTAACAATCCTTGGGGAGATCTTTTTGGACAAGCGCAAGATGAAGATACCCAAGGCTCTGACAGCAGTGATAACAGTGACTTAGTGGAAGCCAGTGAAGGCTCTGGTGTCATCTACAAAAAAGATGGCGACTATGCTTATGTCGTGACCAACAACCACGTAGTCGATGGCTCCAATGGGTTGGAAGTCGTTATGAATGATGGCACAAAAATTTCTGGTGAATTACTAGGCACGGACGCGGTGACTGACTTAGCTGTCATCCGGATTTCTTCCAAAGATGTAGATGAAGTCGCAACATTTGGTGATTCGGATGCCTTGAAAGTCGGTGAACCAGCGATTGCTATTGGTTCGCCATTAGGTTCGCAATACGCAAACTCGGTGACTTCTGGGATTATTTCTTCCGTGAACCGACCAATTGCTGATACCTCAACTGGTGTCAATATCAGTGCCATTCAAACAGATGCAGCGATTAACCCTGGGAACTCTGGTGGTCCATTAATCAATGCTGGCGGACAAGTCATCGGGATTAACTCAAGTAAAATCGCCACCACGCAAACAGAAAGTTCCGATATTTCTGTTGAGGGGATGGGCTTTGCGATTCCTAGTAACGATGTGGTAACCATCATCAATCAACTAGAAGCTGACGGGAAAGTGACTCGTCCAGCGCTAGGAATTTACATGGTTGATCTATCTTCTGTTACTTCTCAACAACAAGAACAAATTCTCGGCGTACCAACTAGCGTCAAGAGTGGGGTCGTCATTACCCAAGTCTCCCCTGCGACGCCAGCAGAAAAAGCTGGTTTGAAACAATACGACGTCATTACCAAAGTCGATGACAAGGAAATCACCAGCACCACTGATTTACAGTCTGTCCTTTACACCAAGAAAGTCGGTGATAGCATCACGGTGACTTACTACCGCGGTGACAAAGAAGAGACAGCCAAAATCGATTTAACCATCGATAGCACCGTCTTAAATAAAGACAACAACAGCAACAGCAATAACCAAGGCAACAACTAATCAACTAACAGGACACCCCCTAGCCTACTGCAGAATATTGCGAGAGGCTAGGGGGTGATTTTTTTCAATAAAAGAGCAGCTCTGATTTTAAAAATCAAGAGCTGCTCTCTTCTTTTCTAAGTCTAGCAAATTAATTTGCTGAGCCTACTGCAAATGCTTCACCCACGACGGCATCTTCTGGTAAGACGAGGATGCCTTTTTTCTCAGGGGCATTAGGCAAATGAAGTTCTCTAGCGGAGCAAATCATTCCATAACTTTCCACTCCACGAAGGACGCCAGGCCAGATTAGCATCCCATCTGGCATCATAGCCCCCGGTTTTGCTACTACCACTTTTTGGCCGGCAGCAATATTGGCGGCACCACAAACGATTTGGAGGACTTCGCCATTGTCCACTTCCGTTTCAGTGATGTGGAGGTGGTCACTGTCGGGATGTTCGATGCAAGTTTTGACATAGCCAACCACAAATTTAGGCGCTTCGGTTGTTGGCAATTGAATATCATGGAAACCAGAAAGCTGTAATTGTTGGTTAAGCAATTGAATTTGAGCTTCAGTTGGATAAACTTGTCCTTTTCCTGCTAACGTCATAAAGTCTGAAAGCTGGAAGAAATTTAACCCGACCAACGTCCCTTCACTATTTTTGATAACAGCGATATTAAATTTACGTTCGACGCTTTGTTCCAATCCTTTGTCGTCAGCAGCAATCACAAGTAGCGTGTCACCTACTTGTTGGGGATTGTATGAATAGATCAAAATGATGACCTCCTAATAACGGTTTTGTAAAAACACACAACTTGTATCATATCAGAAACGGTGCCAAACTTCACGTCAAAAATATTTTTTTAATCCGTCTCATGGCTGAGATGGAGGGCTATCATTAGCTACCAGTAACCTCAGATTTGCGATCTGTCGGCCTTAAGAAAGGCTAAGGGAGCTCAGCTAGCTCAAAAAAAACCGTAAGCTTTCTTTAAAAAAGCTCACGGTCACAGCTGGGATTCGAAAAACAGGATGAATTCCCGCTAGGCCAAAGGTAGATCGGCCGTATTACGCTTCTTCTGACACCACTAACACATCACAAGGTGCTTGACGAATGACATAGCTTGCCAAGCTTCCCGTCATAAAACGTTCCACAGCATTTAATCCGGATTGTCCCACCATGACTAAATCAATGTGGTATTTTTTAGGCAAATCCCGGGCCATCGCTTGTTTAGCAGAGCCATAAGTGAGAATGCCTTCAATATTGGTAAAATCATGTTCGCGGGCATAGGTTTTGCAAGTCTCGAGCAACTCCTTAGCACTTTCCGTTTCTTGATCCATGATACTTTGGTTGATTTCCCCGTAGCCCAGCATCGGGGTAATTTGTTGTTGAACCACGTTGGCAACATAGACTTTCCCATTGTTTCGGCGCGCTACCTCGATTGCTTTGACAAAGGCTTGCTGTGCTTGATCCGAACCATCGACACCAACTAAAATATTTTTATATTCTTGTGATTCCATCTTGTTCCCTCCTTTTTTGATTCCTTCATAACGGAGCAACCATTCCTCCGCAAAACTCACTGGATAAACCTAGGCTTGCGCGGGTAAACTCTTCAAAAAGGTTTCGATTTCTTCTTTAGTTTTTCGGTCCTTGTTTACCAAACGACCAAGTTCTTGCCCTTCATCGGTAACCACAAAACTAGGAATCCCAAAAATGCTCCATTCTGCAGCCACATCGATAAACTTGTCCCGATCAACTTCGATAAAAGTATACTCCGGAAAATCAGCAGCAATCTCCGGCATAAAAGGTTTGATAAAATGGCAATCCCCGCACCAACTAGCGGTAAAGAAAAATACGTTCCGCCCTTTTTTGACATAGCCTGCCAATTCTTCCAAACTATTAGGTATAATCATTTATTTGCCTACTTTCTACAATATTCTTCCTTAATTATACACCTTTTTAACTAGGAGACAAAAAGTGCGGGTTAACAAAACCAATGGGCTTGTTATTTCTCAAAAATCGGGTTGTGGCTTACCATACGCTCCCCACATCCTATCAATCGAGTGTTCTTTTCCCCCAACAGCCACTCTTCAAAAAAACTCTGACAGCATTCCTGTCAGAGTTTTTGTCTTCCTTAACCTTTGACGATGGTATCCACAGTAGCTTTATCCAAGCCTTTCAAAGTTTGGATCAACATTTCCCGTGCCGCATCGAAATCAGCGATACTAAACATTGTTTGATGGGTGTGGATGTAGCGTCCGCATACGCCGATGACGGTACTTGGAATTCCTTCATTGGAAGTGTGAGCGGCACCAGCATCTGTACCACCTTTGGAAACAAAGTATTGGTAAGGAATATGATTGGTTTCTGCCGTATCCAACAGGTATTCTCGCAAACGCGGCAACATGATCAAACCAGGATCATAAATACGCATCAAGGTCCCTTCGCCTAAATGACCAAATGTCCCAGTTGTAGTGGTTTGGTCGTCTGCCGCTGAGCAGTCCACTGCAAAGAACAGATCCGGTTTGAATTTCGTAGTCGAGACTTTTGAGCCGCGCAAACCGACTTCTTCTTGAACATTGGCCCCTGCAATCAAGGTATGGCCTAGTTTTTCTTCTTTCAAAGCTTCCAAGGCTTCCAGAACTACCGTACAGCCATAGCGGTTGTCCCAAGCTTTTGAGATGATATTTTTACCATTTGCAGTTTTAATGGTTTCCACTGCCGGTACGATGGTATCCCCTGGACGGACGCCAAACTCCAGAGCTTCTTCTTTGGAATCAAAACCAGCATCAAATAAGATACTATCCACGGTGACATTGGCTTGTCCCCCGCCAGTGCCCCGTAACAAATGTGGTGGCACCGATGCAGAGATCACTGGGTAGTTTTTGCCAGTAGCGGTGATTAAGGTAAACCGTTGTGCAGAAACCACGTAAGGATTCCAGCCCCCCAATGGTACGACCTTGAACAAACCTCGCGGGGTAATATCGGTCAACATAAAGCCTACTTCATCCATATGAGCCGCCACCATGATTCGTGGTGCATCGGCAGCTTCATGATGACGAATTCCAAAAATCCCGCCTAAGCCATCTTGTTGGATTTCATCCACAAGGGGGGTCATTTCTTTGCGCATATATTCGCGGATGGGGCCTTCAAAGCCAGAAGTTGCCTGCATTTCGGTTAACGTCTTGATTCGTTGATACGTTCTTTCTTCCATGGAAAACGATTCCTTCTTTCTGATGAAATAGCCGGAGCTTTTCGAATTTACGTGTTTCATTATACCTCAAACCCACCCTAAATGAGTATGTAAGATGTCATCTTTTGTCGATTATATGGTAAAATTGTACTAGTCATAAATCGTTCTGTATTTAGTTAGTATCTGGCAGCTCTTAAAATGACGAAAGCATCATTGGACCGAGAAAAAGGAGGAAGTCACTGTGGAAAATGAAAATCAACTAAGCTTGTTCAAAGGCGGACTAGTACTGGGTCTGGGGGTCGGGCTAGTTGGCGGTGTCGCTTCTACCTTATGGGTTAAAAAGCGTCAACGCTTGAGTGCCGACGCTGTCCTCAATACCGTCAAAGGTGCCTTTTTAAAGGAAGGCCCGATTGAAGGTTCCTGGATTAACTTTGAAAAACAACCCTTACGAAAATTTGCCGTCCATTCAGAAGGATACACCGGCGGCATCACCCGCTTGGAAGATGGCAAGCTCGTGAGCTACGAATTTTTAGCCGACGCCAAGACCGGCACTGTTTTGGATATTCAACGTTTGAAAGAATAATACTCAATTAGATTGGATCAGCTACGGATGTGGCTGATTTTTTTCATCTAAAGGACTCACTTTTCCGAAAGTCTCTACTAACTAAGCACGAAAGCATGCAAAAACGCCCCTCAGAAATGATTTCCGAGAGGCGTTTTCTATTAGCTTTATTTTGCCAAACGATAAATCGCATCGGCATAGATGACTGCAGATCTGTACAAATCATCCAAACTCATAAATTCATTGGCTTGGTGCATCGTGTCCGTATAGCCTGGGAACATTGCCCCATAAGCTACGCCGCGTTCTAACAAACGACCAAATGTCCCGCCACCGATTACTTGTTCGTAGCCTTTTTCGCCTGTGTGTTCTTCGTAAACAGCTAGCAAGTTAGCCACCAATGGATCATCCATCGGTACGTAGTGAGGAGCGGCATCCCGTTCTTCCCGATCAACAGTAGCACCAGTGTCCGCAACAGTTGCGGCGATGTCTTTCACCATACCGTCAGCAGTCACACCAGTTGGGTAACGGAAGTTCAAGGTGATGAAATTGTCGTCCAAATCAGCGCCGAATTTCAATAACCCAGCATTCATCGTCAATTTACCCATACGTGGATCTTCGTGAGCCACGCCGAGTTTTTCACCGTAATGATCCAAGTGTACGTAAGTCGCTGCACTATCCAAGAAGCCTTTTGCTCCGCCGCCAAATGGGTATTGGTTTAAGAAAGCCGCCAAGTAGGTTCCAGCATTGACACCGGCGAAGGGACTTGCTCCGTGTGCACTCTTACCGATCAAGTTGATTTTAACTAGATCGCCTTCTCCGACTAATTCACCAGTCAAATTGTTAGCTGCAAGATAATCCGTATAAGCAGCTGATAAGTCCTCCACGCTGATATCCCCAGCGAGACGAATCACTGCATCGGCATTGCCAGGAACCATGTTCACACGTAAACCGGAGTCAAAGCTTACCAATTCAAAATCGCCAGCGTTGGTTGCTTCAAAATGCAAGCGCAGGGTCACGTTGCCTTTTTCCCCATTGATAATTGGGAATT
Source organism: Enterococcus diestrammenae (assembly GCF_049384045.1). NCBI lineage: Bacteria > Bacillati > Bacillota > Bacilli > Lactobacillales > Enterococcaceae > Enterococcus > Enterococcus diestrammenae. The sequence continues at coordinate 162,579 of NZ_JBMRGR010000004.1, read as the reverse complement.
CAGCATCTGGTGAAAAACCAAAGTCAGGTTTTTCTTCATGTTGGAAGTAATAATCCATATCTCCCCAACCAGATTCTTCATCGGTACCCACAACGATACGGATTCTTTTTGAAAGAGGCAAGCCCAATTCTTTGATGATTTTCAAGCCATAGTAAGCAGCGATACTTGGGCCTTTGTCATCAGAGGAGCCACGAGCATAAATCTTGTTGTCTTTAATCACTGGTTCATAAGGATCGGTATCCCAGCCGTCGCCAGCAGGTACGACGTCCATATGGCAGAAGAGACCAAGAGTTTCATCCCCTTCACCGTATTCGATATGACCGGCATAATTGTCGACGTTTTTAGTAATAAAACCGTCCCGTTCGCCGTAGCCCAACATGTGGATCAACGCATTTTTTGGTCCTGGGCCAAATGGTGCATCAGGAGTCGCTTTGTCGTCTTCCCGATCACTGCGAACTTTCAATAACTCAACTAAGTCCTTCAGCATGTCATCTTTGCGTGCTTCTACTTCTTTTTTCCAATCAATGGTCATGAAATTCCCTCCATTTATGTGTTTTCCCGTTATCAATGATACCACTGTTTTGGCGAAAATGACACCGAACTGAATCATTCCGTCAGCTCTTTTACAAAGTTGCTGCTCCTCTCCGTGGTATAATAAAAAAAACGCGATCAAGGAGGAAGCTCAGGTGGAACAACTAACGGATGCCATCTTACATCAAGTCATTACCCCTCGCCCCGCTGACAGCCACAAGGGCAATTATGGCCGCTGCGTCCTAATCGGTGGCGCCCGCCAATACGGGGGGGCGATTTTGATGGCGGCTGAGGCCTGTGTCCAAGCGGGAGCCGGTCTGACGACAGTGGTGACAGCTAAAGAAAACCACGGCCCCCTCCACACCAGACGCCCTGAAGCGATGGCTGTGGACTGGCTAGACTTTGCCCTAACCGAATCCGTCATCGAAACTGCTGATGTTCTTTTGATTGGGCCTGGTTTAGGCGATTCGGAAAGAGTCCGGAAGCTTTTGGCCTTCGTTTTGCAAAAACGTCAACCTGACCAATGGCTAGTAATCGATGGTTCCGCCATCACCATCTTAGCGGAAGCCGCCGGGGGAAATTTGATAAAACTCCGCCAGCTATTACGCTTTCCTGAAACGGTGGTTTTCACTCCCCATCAGATGGAGTGGCAGCGTCTCAGCGGCATCCCCATCACCCAGCAAACAAGTCGAGCCACCAAGGCCTTCACTAAAGAGTTGGGGGCTACCGTGATTGCCAAAAGTCATCGGACCACGATTTTTGCGGCAGATGGTTTTTGTGCCCGCAATCCTCATGGTACACCAGCGATGGCAACAGGTGGCACCGGGGATACGTTGGCTGGCATCATCACCGCTTTTCTAGCCCAGTTTCCCAAAAACGGTAAAACCATTGCCGCGGCCGTCTATCTCCATAGTTTGATTGCTGACAACCTAGCAGAGAGCCGTTACGTGGTGCTACCTACTGAAATTAGTGAGGCATTGCCACTTTGGATGAAGCATTTTGAATACGACTAACGATTAACTTAGGAGGTTATCCTTTTGACAAACGTGAACATCCGCCCTTGTGACATGGCGGATCTGAAAATTTTAAAAAAAGTTGGCATTGAGACGTTTACAGCGACCTTTGCCGCTCAAAATACACCAGAAAATATGCAAGCTTATTTGAGCCAAGCCTACACAGATGAAAAATTGACACATGAGATCACCACGCCAGGAAGTACTTTTTATTTGCTGATAGAGTCAGAGACGGCTGAAATTGCCGGCTATCTAAAACTCAATGTCGCGGCGGCTCAAACAGAAACGATTGCAAATAACAGCCTTGAAATCGAACGTATCTACTTGCGCCAAGCTTTTCAAAAACAAGGATTGGGGCGGAAAATGCTGGAATTTGCCCTGCAACAAGCCCGCACCTTGGGCAAGTCTGCCGTTTGGCTAGGCGTCTGGGAACACAACGAGAATGCCAAAGCCTTTTACCAAAAACTGGGCTTTCACCAAGTCTCTCAGCATTCCTTTCTATTAGGTGCTGACTGCCAGAATGATTTGATTTTACTGAAAGAATTATAAGTACGGTGTTTTATCGACAATCGATTGATTCGCTTTACTACCTCATCTCGCTGGTTAAAAAGCAGAGCAAGCCGGCCGGGAAAAAGGCAAACAGATTTTTCGTTTGGCTTTTGCCGGTCTAGCAACCGTCAACCCAATTCCTAGGCCGCTCAATTTCACCTTTTTCGGCATCAAAATATCGGCATGATAAGCCACTTAATTACTGAACCATCAAGCTTTTTGGAACTTAATTTTTATAAGTTCTTTATCACAAAAAACGCGACTGACAGCCACCAGAGGCCTTCAGTCGCGTTTTCATTAGCATGTCCTATTTATTCAACGCTTCACTGATCAATTTCACATAGGCAATCAAGCCCTTAGGTGTCACGTGAATCCCGTCCTCATAGAACCAATCTGCACTCCCATTGGATGCATAGGTGTGCCAATCAATGATGGTCAAGTTACCGTATTTTTGAGCCATTTCATTCAAGTGATCATTGACGACATTTTGTAGCCGCAAAGATGGGGCATGGACATTGACCCAATACACTTGGCGGTTTCCGAAGAGTTTGATAAAGCTGTCAAACTGCGCATCACTAAAGTCGCCGTTGGTCCCTAAACCGATTAAGACCGGATCGTACAACAGGTCTTGTTTTGCCAAAGATTCAATCAGATCCGAACTATTCCAGATTTGGCGACTGATATCTGCATCTACGACAGCATTGGGAAAGACATCTTTCAAGCCCTGTGCGGCCCCTAACATGACAGAATCCCCAAAAGCTGTAAACTGGAGCTTCTCGGCACTTTTGACTTCCTCGAGGCTCAAGTCATAGTTTGTGGCGACTTGTTTCAGCTGCGCTTCAGACTTGGCTGCTGCTTCCTTATCACTCGAATCAGTCGTCTCTTCCGAAGTAGCGGTGGAATCTGTCGTCTTGCTGGCTTCTTCTTTGGCTTTTTTCTTGGAAGCCTCCGCGATTTCACGATTTTTCAAGATTTGCTCTTGCATCCGCTGCTGTTCGGCTGTGACATGGTTGGTAGGCGCGATGACAAAGCCCACCACCGAAACCAGCACCAGCACTAAGCCGGGAAGCAAAAAGGGTTTTTGCTTAGAGAAAATCGGTGGGGTAAACCAGCCTTTGACAGTTTGCCAAGTTTTAGAATAGTCGAAGTTTTTCATGCGCTTATCCACTAACTGATAGGATAGCTCTGCACAAATCATGATCAACAAAAGCTCAATTACCGTATGCAGCCACAGATTGTTGGAAATATTTTTAACCTTGGATTCATAAAAAATCATCACCGGATATTGGTAAAGGTAAATCCCATAACTCCGCTTACCGATATAAGCAAACACGGGATTAGTCAGCCATTTGTCAAGGCTTGCCCCTGGGTGAACGACCACCATGATCAAAAGGACCGCCACGATTGAGAGTAAAAACATCCCGCCCCAGTAGATAAAGGTGTAGTTGGCATCCAATTTAAAGAAAGCTAGAATCAGAATACCTAAGCTGGCCAGCCCCACCCCATTAAGGATGCGCTTGGCTTGTTGGGGAATTTTTGCCCGTAGCCGGTTTGAAGGCCAAATGAAGGCCGCTGCACTCCCGAGCCAAATGGAAAAAATCCGTGTATCGGTACCGTAATAGACCCTAGTCGGATCAGCCCCCGGAACGTATTGGACTGCCATCCAGATCGCCGATGCCAAAGCGGCTACAAAGACGATCAGAAAGATAGGCCGGCGTTTTTTCACTAGTAGCATCAATAAAATAAAGAGCAATGGCCAAATCAAGTAGTTTTGGGCCTCCACCGATAAGTACCAAACATGGGTAAAAGGTGAGGGATTGCTGTAACGTTCAAAATAACTCAAGCCCTGATTGATTTGCCACCAGTTGTTAAAATAACCCAAAGTCGAGATGACCACACCTTTTAAATTGTTTAGCAAATTTCGCTGGAACAAGGTGATATAAGTAATGGTGGTCAAAAAGAAAAATACTAGTGGGGGATACAATCGTTTCAAGCGCCGTAGATAAAATTGCTTTAAAGAAATGCGGCCTTCTTGTTCCCACTCTTGCCGTAAATGATCGGTAATCAAATAGCCTGAGATGGCAAAAAATAACGGCACGCCGAGGTAACCCCCTCGCATTTTATCTGGCATCAAATGATATAAGATGACGCCCACCACCGCCAGCGTCCGCACGCCATCGAGACCGGTGATGTAGCGACTTTTTTTCAGTCGTTTTGCTTCCATAATCAATTCCAACTTTTCTATATAAAATTAGGGGTAACCAAGCACCAAGATCAAAAATCTTCTTCGTAAAAACGGCCCAAAATCTGGACATTATCCGCGATACTGACAAAAGCGTGAGGATCAGCTGACTTCATCGCCTCCCGCAACATCGGCAATTCAAAACGGGTGACTACTGTCAACAGCACGGTTTGCTTGTCATGTTTGTAGGCTCCTTCTGCTTCGTTGATAATCGTAATCCCCCGCCGCAATTTTTTTTGGATATTGTGAATTACTTTTTCCGGGTGGCGCGTGATAATGATGACTTGCATCTTCTTTTGTTTCGTATAGACGGCATCGGTGACTTTACCAGAGACAAAAATCGCGATAGCACTATACAAAGCATATTTCCAACCAAATAAAAGACCCGCCGCAATCATAATCAGCAAATTAAAAGTAATCGAAATCGAGCCAATCGTTTTGCCAGTTTTTTTGCGAATGGCAATACTGACAAAATCCAGTCCCCCGGAGGATAACCCACTTTTCAATGTGTACCCAACCCCAGCACCCATGATGGCTCCACCAAAAATGGCGCAGATAATCGGGTCCGTGGTCAAGGTCTCTTCCGGCATGATTTGCATAAATAATGACGTCAAGACGACCGTAATCCCTGTAAAAATCGTAAACTTGTGGCCGATTTTAAACCAGCCGAGTAAAAATAATGGCAAATTCAATAATAATAAGGTCGCAGAGACCGGAACGTGCACCCCAATCAAATCTTCTGACAAGGTGGTCAAAATTTGCGCTACCCCGGTAATCCCCGACGAATAAATCTGACCTGGCTGATAGAAAAAATTGACACCAATCGAGGCCAAGATGGCGTAGACTACCGAGTAGGAAAATTTCTGGGCATAGTCTGCGTGGGGGAACAATTTGAACAGTTTATCCATGATAATTGAGCATCCTCATTTCACTCTTACTTGCGTCACTAACAAAAGTTTGGCTACATTTAGCAGTTTCCCTTCCCAGACACAGTTCAATTATAAGGGGAAAGTGACAAAAACAAAAGGAGAAGCCGAGCGCCTTATAAAAATGATAGATAAACAGCTTTTAGCTTCCGACTATTTTTATTGTTTTGTGGGAAGGGTAGGCTTTGGCTTCATTGTCTGGCGATAGCTGGACCGGCAAATGCCACTCCGCTAAAGCCATCATTTCTAGCGCAAAAGTCGCGCATCGAGTTTTATCACAGGCAAATTTCATTAAAGCAATTTTCGCGAAACCAACTAATGTGCTTGCGACACTCGCCTCAAAAAAAGCCCAACTTCTTGATGCCGTATTTTGGCACTCAGAAGTTGGACGAAATCAATCATTAATTACATATATATACTTTTTATTTTCAAAAGAAAAGATTATTCTTCTACTTTGGTCACATCAATACTCAATTCGAACAATTGTAATGGCGATACGGTGCTTGGCGCTTCCGTCATCGGATCCATCGCTTTCCCGTTTTTAGGAAAGGCGATGACTTCACGAATATTATCTTCACCAGCCAATAGCATAACGAAGCGATCCAAACCGATAGCAATCCCTCCCAGTGGTGGGAAACCATAATCCAAAGCCTCCAACAAGAAACCAAATTGTTCTTCCATGGCTTCATCGCTAAAGCCCAAAGTGCGGAACATCTGCTCTTGTAGTTCCCGTGTATGAATACGCAAGGAACCGCCACCTAGTTCATAACCATTTAATACGATATCGTAGGCTTCTGCATATACTTTTTCTGGTGCGGTAGCTAACAATTCGACATCTTCGGCTTTTGGCATGGTAAATGGATGGTGGGCTGAGACATAGCGACCTTCTTCTTCGCTATATTCAAACTGTGGCCAGTCGGTGATCCACAGGTAGTTGAATTTACTTTCGTCAATCAAACCTAACTCTTTTCCAAGCTTCGAACGAACAGCTCCTAATGCAGCGGAGACAACGGCATAGTTGTCCGCTCCAAACATCAGCAAGTCGCCAACTTCAGCATCGGTGGCTGCGATGATTGCATCTTGTTTGTCACCAAAGAATTTCGCGATAGGCCCTTTTAAGCCTTCTTCTTCGACTTTCAACCAAGCCAAACCTTTCGCCCCAAATTGACCGACATATTTCCCTAAGTTATCCATGTCTTTACGGGAATACTTGCTGGCAGCGCCCTTAGCATTTAGAGCTTTGACGACGCCTCCTTGATCCAAAGCCATTTGGAAGACCTTAAAGTCCACATCTTTTACCACATCAGAAATGTCGATTAACTCCATCGCAAAACGCGTGTCAGGTTTGTCAGAACCGTAGCGAGCCATGGCATCATCATAAGTCATACGTGGGAAAGGCAAGGTAACGTCGATGCCCTTGACCTCTTTCATGACTTTGGCAATCAAGCCTTCTGTAATTTCTTGGATTTCGGCCATGTCCAAGAAACTCATTTCCATATCAATTTGAGTGAATTCTGGTTGGCGGTCCCCTCGCAAATCTTCATCTCGGAAACAACGGGCTACTTGGTAGTAACGGTCAAAGCCAGCTGACATCAACAATTGCTTAAAGATTTGTGGTGATTGCGGTAAAGCATAGAAATGACCAGGGTGTACCCGTGATGGCACCAAGTAATCCCGCGCACCTTCTGGAGTGGATTTGCCCAAATAAGGCGTTTCGATATCCAAGAAACCCAAGTCATCCAAATAATTACGAACGGCATGGGTGATCTTGTGACGCATGATCAAGTTTTGGGTCATCTTAGGCCGACGCAAGTCCATCACACGGTTTTTCAAACGGGTTTCATCACTGATCATTTGATCGTCTTCGATTGCAAATGGCGGTGTCTTGGCCCGGTTCAAAATCGTGATATCAGTAGCCATGATTTCAAAAGCACCGGTAGCCATTTTCGGATTGACTGCTTCAGGCGCCCGGTGTTCCACGATACCAGTCACTTCAATGACAAATTCGCTACGACATTTGTCGGCAATTTCCCATGCTTCGCGATCTTTTTCAGGATTAAAGACGACTTGCACGATTCCTTCCCGGTCTCGCAAATCAATAAAGATTACGCCACCTAAATCCCGGCGCTTTTGTACCCAACCTTTCAAAGTAACGGTTTGATCCACTTGTGCTTCTGATACTAAACCGCAGTAAACTGTCCGTTTTGCCATGTTCATTTCCCCCATTTGTATTGTAATAAGCTAGTCGTGACTCTAGCAAAGTGCTTATTTTTTTAGTCTTCTGAATCCATCATCATCATCGTCATTTCATCATAGACATCGTCAAAGTGTTCATAGATATCGGTCAACGAGAAGGCTTTTTCCTGACGACTTGCCATCCCTTTGACGTTGATGATTCCTTGTTCCAATTCATTGCCACCGATGGTCAAGACTAGCTTAGCACCAGCTTTATCAGCAGATTTAAACTGGGCTTTGGCTTTGCGTCCCATCACGTCTCGATCAGCAGAAAAGCCGAAGTTACGAATCGCCTGAACGACTTTCAAAGCAGCCACATTGGTTTCTTCCCCAAGGCTGACCACATAGGCATCCAATTCGTTCAACGCTGGCAAGACGACTTCTTCTGATTCCAAGGTTAGCAAAATCCGCTCAACCCCCATCGCAAAACCAAAAGCCGGTGTCGGTTCGCCACCGAGTTCTTCAACTAAGTGGTCATAGCGTCCTCCTGCACAAATCGTGGCTTGCGCTCCCATACCAGGCGCATCACTCATGATTTCGAAAATCGTATGGGTATAATAATCCAACCCTCGGACCATATTGCTATCGACTTCATAGCTGATTTCCAGCGCATCCAGCATTTCCTTCACTGCTTCAAAATGGACTTTCGCGGCCTCGCTTAAGTAATCCAAAATCGATGGCGCTTCAGCCACAAATTGTTTATCCCGTTTGTCCTTAGAATCGAGAACTCGCAGTGGATTTTCATGTAGCCGTCGTTGGGAATCTTCACTGAGTTCAGCAAAATGTGGTTCCAAATAAGCAATCAAAGCTTCTCGATACGCTTGACGGGTTTCTTTGTCCCCTAATGAATTGATTACCAGACGAATTTGTTGGATGCCCAATTGTTTGAAAAAGTCCAAAGCCATCGCCATGGTCTCCACGTCCGTCGCTGGATTTGCTGAGCCAAATGCTTCCACCCCGATTTGATGGAACTGACGCAAACGGCCTTTTTGGGGACGTTCGTAGCGGAACATCGGACCAGTGTAAAACATTTTGTAAGGCTTTGGAAATTCTGGACCGTAAAGTTTGTTTTCGACATAAGCCCGCACGATTGGGGCAGTGCCTTCTGGACGCAAGGTCACATGACGTTCGCCTTTGTCATAAAAATCATACATTTCCTTAGACACGATGTCGGTGGTATCCCCGACACTCCGGGAAATTACTTCATAGTGTTCAAAAATTGGCGTGCGGATTTCTTGGTATTGATAATCCCGAAACAACAAGCGAGCTGTCTCTTCAATAAATTGCCACTTTTCCGAAACTCCTGGCAAAATATCATTGGTACCTTTTGGACGTTGAAAATTCATAATCAAAACTCCTTTTTTATTGAAACTGCGACAAAAACCATTTGAAAAGATTGGAAAGACACGAGTTCGTGAAGTCAAAAACCGTTAGACTTAGACCAATAGAAGCTCACTTGTGGCATTTCTATCCTACCTTAGCAACAAAAAAAACCGCCCTCCTGCCGATATTCGACACAAGGGCGGATGACTAGTCATACGCGGTACCACCTGGTTTTCGAGGATCTGCCTTACATGATTGGCGCGATCTTCCTTTCGAGTGTAACGTACTCAAAACGGAACGGCTTTGCACGCGTTCATCTCCGGAATGTCTTTCGCCAGTCGGGGTAAGGGACTTCCAGCCATGTTCCCTCTCTCTGAAAAACCTGCCAACTGTTTACTCTTTCCATCACAGATTGTTGATATTAACACAAATCTACTAGACTCAGTGAAAAAAGTCAAGCCGTTTTCATTGGACCCTCTCGTAAAATAAGCATAACACTAGCCCTGTGAGTTTGATTGATACGACCTAGCACCGGCACAAATAACACAAATCAAGGATCATTTCACCATCTACCTCCAGGAAAAGATTCCCTTTCCCAACTGATTTTTTACTACGCTGATCTCTCACCAAAAATTCTTTGCAAATCCCCAAACCCATGATAAGCTAAAAAAAATTAGGGCCGATTCCCTATTAAGGAGGCACCAACATGATTTCACCTTATCCAGGTTATTTACGCGAACCCCACTATTATGAAACAGATCAAATGGGGATCATCCACCATTCCAATTACATTCGTTGGTTTGAAGAGGCCCGCATCGATTTACTGACTTTTCTCGGCATGCCTTTTCACACTTTGGAAGCTGCTGGGATCAGTGTCCCGGTTGTCGCTGTCGATTGCCAATACAAAAACATGATCCATTATGGCGACCGGGTCCGCATCGAAGTCTATGTACAACAGTATACTGGTACTCGTATGGATTTTGCTTATCGCATATACGATGACAAAACTAATCAATTGATGACTACCGGTAGTAGCAAACATTGCTTCATCGCCACCGAAAAAAATCGACTCACTTCTCTTAAGAAGACCGCTCCAGCGTTTCATGAAGTTTTCCAACAATTCGCCGAAATTCAGCCGGAGCCCCAAGCTTAATTACCTAGTTTTTTTAAGAGCATTTTTTTGATTGGCTTATAGTGTTATTTATCCGCCTTCTTTGTTATACTAAGTTCGTGAGTTTTCACACAATAGATAACGGAGGGTCAATGAATGAAAAAAACTTTAGGGAAACTGTTGACACTGTCAGCTATTTTACTGATGGCAGGCTGTTCTTCTGATCAACAAACCAACTCGTCAAGCACAAACACTGTGAAGGAATCAACTAGCAAAACAGAACAAACCACGACGGCTTCCACAGCTGCTTCCAGCGATGCGACTTCTGGCGCTTCAGCACAAGAATACACGGATCCAGCTGAAATGAAAGATGCCTATGATGTCGTCATCGTCGGTGCCGGTGGTGCTGGGATGGCTGCTGCCCTTTCTGCCAAAGAAGCGGGTGCCAATCCAGTTATTTTAGAAAAAATGCCGATTGCCGGTGGGAACACGTTAAAATCTTCTGCTGGGATGAATGCCTCAGAAACTAAATTCCAAGATGCTCAAGGAATTAAAGATAGCAATGACAAATTCTATGAAGAATCACTAGCCGGTGGTGGCGGCACCAATGATCCTCAACTGCTCCGCTATTTAGTCGATCATTCAGCCGCAGCCATTGATTGGTTGGATTCGATGGATATCACGCTGGACAATTTGACCACCACTGGGGGCATGAGCGTCAAACGGACCCACCGCCCTACAGACGGTTCAGCTGTCGGAGAATATTTGGTAGACGGCCTCTTGCGCAACGTTCATGAAAATGAAATTCCTTTATTCGTCAATTCAGACGTCGTCAAAATCAACGAAGCGGATGGAACCGTCAACGGCGTACAAGTCAAAGTCGATGGCAAAGAAAAAACCATTGCTGCCAAAGCGGTCATCGTAACTACTGGTGGTTTCGGTGCCAACATGGATATGATTGAACAATACAAACCGGAACTTAAAGGCTATGTCACGACTAACCAAGAAGGCTCCACCGGTGATGGGATCAAAATGATTGAAGCTTTAGGCGGCCAAACCGTGGATATGGATCAAATCCAAATTCACCCTACCGTTGATCAAACGAAATCATTATTGATCACTGAAGCCGTTCGAGGAGAAGGTGCCATCTTAGTCAATCAAGCAGGCAAACGTTTCTTCAACGAAATGGAAACCCGCGATAAAGTCTCCGCGGCAATCATTGACTTACCTGAAAAATCTGCTTGGTTAGTCTTTGATGCCGGCGTCAAAGAACGAGTCAAAGCCATCGATTTCTATGAAAAATCCGGTCTGGTCAAATCAGCCGATACTATCGAAGCCTTGGCCAAAGAAATCGATATGCCAGAAGCTGATTTGAAAGCGACCTTAGACACTTGGAACAAAGCTGTAGCCGACAAAAACGATGCTGAATTTGGCCGGACTACCGGGATGGACAATGACTTATCAAAAGCGCCATATTATGCCATCGCGATTGCACCAGGGATTCACCATACGATGGGCGGCGTGAAAATCAACACGGAAACCCAAGTTATCGGTGAAGGCGACAAAGCCATCCCTGCGCTATATGCCGCTGGCGAAGTCACTGGTGGTATCCACGGGAACAACCGTATCGGCGGAAATGCTGTAGCCGATATCATCATCTTCGGCCGTCAAGCTGGAACGCAAGCAGCAAAATATGCCGTGAAATAACTATCGTAAAAGTTGAATGAGAATGAAGAGCAGGTCCCGTTGTTGCGGGGCCTGTTTTTTAATCTTGAAAATAAGGCATGTATTTCTAAAATTTTCGTTCTTGAGCTATTCTAGAAGTCATTTTCCTATTTCTTTGGCAGCATTTCTTTGAGCTGCCTTCAGCCATTTCAAGAGTTTTTCTCGATCCACAAGCTGAACATCATTACGTAAGGCCATTTTACGAGCAGCGACCGTAAAATGGCTATTCGTCACCACATAAACTTCCTCCAAACGATAAAAAGCTTTGCCCGAATAGGCTTCTTGAATGGCTCTAATTCCGACTTGATTGCGATAACGTTTGCACTGAAGACCAATGTTTCGGCCCGATTTTGTCACTGCCAAAACATCGATACCGTAATCCCCAACTGTTGGTGTTAGGCGAATTTGAGAACAACCAAGATTTTTTAATAGAACCCCACAAAATTTTTCGAAAGCTAGGCCATCCATTTGATCGATATCAGAAAAGTTCCAATTAGCCGCCAAAATCTTGCTTTGTTTTTGCTGATACCTCCGCCATAATAGTTTGGCTACCCAAATAACAGCTAACATACCAAAATAAGGCAAAAAAACCTGTATGAATAGTTGGAATCCCTGGATTATACTATCTATTTGCTTTTGTAACGTTAACGATTCGGCAAGATTGGACATCTCCTCAACTCCTTTGCTACTAAATACGCAAATTAGCTCTCAACTTTTATGTACGCCACTAAGAAAGCCAGCCGGACTCGCTTCCGGATCATCCCTCGGGTGGTAGCAAATGCTAGCCAAAAAACAGTTGTCATTTTGCTAGCTCATCTTAGCGAGATTTGCTTAGGTGAGCTGTATGCGTCATGCTCCTTTAGCCCTCCGACATCCTAGGTACTACTACCCGAGACATTCTCCTCCAGCACGTCCGCCCTATTTTGTTGATAATCGATTTATTCCCTTTGCTTCGTAAATCCAGCAATTTATTTTCTTGTAGAGAGCACATGTACCGTGAAAAAGGTGAGATTTAGCGGAGTAAAATTGGGTTGACAGTAGCTTTAAAGACTGAGATGAATTACTTAGAGTTGGTGGCACTTGTGACACTTACTCTAAGTTTGAAGCTCAGAGAAAAATGACAAATTGCTTGGTATTTGGCATTTGCCGGTCTAGCTACCGTCAAGCCAAATTGTACGGAGCTAAATTTCAGCTTTTTCGGGCATCAAAATGACGGTACAATACGCCACTTAATTCCTGATATATCAACCCTTTTTGAAGCTTATTTTTTATAAGTTCTTTATCATGAGAAAAGAGGATAAAACCTCTCTTTCTAAAACATAATGCAAGTTGCTACAAAAAATCGGAATATCAATTTTTAAAATAAAATAGGGTCTTCTGTCTATCAATCATGCCAACCTGCTCTCCTGACTGTTCTTTGATAACATTGATCTTTTCTCTCTTAGCGGTAAGAAAAGCAAAAAATCTAAAAAAACGAGGACAGTCACCTATCCTCGTCAAAACATCATTCGAATTAATGAAATCACATAGCGAATTAAGCGGAACAAAATGAATAAGAAAAAAAGGTTGCCTATGATAAAACTAACTGCATTTCCTGCCGAGGCCTTCAAATTACTCCAAGTAAAGCGGCGTAAAAAGCGCGGCATCGAGCTGTAGCCCCCACGACTGAGGCGGAATTTTTCCTCATAGGTCAGCTCCAACATATCGTAGTAAACTAGCCTTAGCGGTTGATTCGAGAAAAACTTCTTGTCAAATCCGGCCATCAAGGTATAGGTTTTATTGGCAGAAGGTAAATTACGGACCCCATTTTTATTCACTCGCGCGATTTTTTCCTCTTCACGATAAATATTATAGCTATACTCATCTTCTTGTACTTGATCAATCACCACTTGGGGCTGATTTCCTGCCAACAACTCTTGATAGATCTCAGGAAACTTTCCTCGTTGTAAAACCAAATAAACCAGCAGTCCAAGCAAAATCACTATCAATAAGCCATTTAGCAGCAAGTGCTCATTTATCAGCCAACTATAGCCGGAAATAATCACTAAAGCGATGGCCACTGTCACAATTCGTTTCGTATAAAACTTCCGATACATATTGCCGACGGTCCGTTCATAATAATCAAAATCTTGTTGGGCAAAATCCATCCTGCAAGCCTCCTCTAGGTTGACAACTAAAAAGCAGACTCGTCCTGTGCACAAGTCTGCTTTTATTATACCGGAAAAACTTTCCCATCATCGCTTTTTTTGAGAATCCTTTGACAGATTTTCTTGCTATCGGTTACCTAGCTACTTCACGACGGTATATTCATCAATCGTTTTACCAGCCTGATCTTTCAAGACCAACCAGCCATTGGTTCCGCCATAGTATAAGAAGAGCCCCAGTTCATTGACACTTTTGAGGACAATATCCTCAGTGGTTCGATCACCACTGATTTTAGCGGCTAAATCTCCTCGGAGTTTTTCGGCAAAACGCACATCAAAACCAATGCTCCCATCCTTTTTTAACGGAGGATTCATCTTTAGCTGAGCGCCTTTTTTCAAAAGCATCTCGTTACGCTTTTGCCATTGGGCCTCACCAGTCGCTCCTTCATGGTCGATAAAAAAGGAAATAGTTGACACTGCCTTATTCCAGCGGTGCTGCGCTTTAGCGGGCTTGTGACGAACTTTTGCTGTATGGATGCCTAGAGCTTTTAATACTAAAAAAAGCTCCTCTTGATAGTCACTTAAAGTTTTCTGCTGATTAGCTGGAACTTTACTTGCATTTTCAGTGAGTGTCGCCACTTTTAAGCCATTGTCCGTCCACGTTTGATGTAGCATGGCAATCAAATAAGGAATTTCTAGCTCCCAAGGTGGCGTGATCAGCAGTAGTTGGTCTGCTTGATATTCAGTAATCAGCTTTTGATTTACCGCTGTTTGGGTGATAAGAGTCGGTTGCTGTGCCTTCAGATATACAAAAATTTTTGGCGACTCAGTTGTTGCTTTCATCTTGGTCGTCGCCGGCAAAAGCTGGATTTCGCCACGATCAGAGGCAAAAGTCAGAGTCAGACAATCTTTGGAGATGGTACCGGTGAAATCTAGTGTCATCGTGTCCACACCTTTCTTGGATTTAGCAAAAATACTTGCTTGGTCTCTTCATTTTAGAGGATATCCTCTAGCCAGCCTAATAGCTTGCTCAAAAACTCTTTTTATTTGAAAAAAATCAATGGTCGTCCTATAGTTGACCTGTAGCAATTTTCGGGAAGTAGCTCAGCTTGGTAGAGCACTTGCTTCGGGAGTAAGGGGTCGTCGGTTCAAATCCGGTCTTCCCGATAAGATCAAAAGCCTCCAGCACGCGTGCTGGAGGCTTTTTGGTGGGCTGAAAACACTTGAAAGACGGGTCGAAGAAAGCAGGAAGCAACGAGCGTTTGCCATAGTATATTCGAACATTTGCTTATGATTTTTCCATAATTTTTTATTCAAACTAAAAACCCCCGCCTCATTTAAGAGCCAGGGGATGGATTAGTCTTGATTTGATTTTACCGGTTTGGCTTTGGCCTCAGCAATGGCCTTTTGTAACATTTCCAAGTAGAGTTTTTCCCCTTCAGGATTTCCAGCAAAATGCGTGGTGTCAGAGCCGACAAATATTTCCATGTGCTCAGCGGCGATTTTATTCCAATCGGCGATGGTGATGAAATCATATTTATCTGGCAAGGTGCGTTCAAAATTGGCTAATTTTTGCGAATCCCAAGTTTCATCGGCTCGCCCGTCAAAAGGGGTCACAAAAATCAGTTTGTGTCCTGGTTCCAGGTCATTGATGAGCTCTTTGATTCGCTGTTCATAATCAGCAAAAGTATTGGTTCCACAGGAAATGATGACATATTCCCGTAACAATTTTTTCTTTTGCTGTTTCGCCATCACTGCATTGGCCTGTTCAAGACGACGCCCCCCTGCCGCATCTACGCGACTATCCGTGATTTGGTCGAGAATGGCTTGACGCACACCGAGGGTCACGGAATCTCCAATAACGCTAACGCCTTTTGTCATCTGGTATTCCGTGGCTTTTTTCTGATCCACCAAATCCCGCATATCCCGCAGCGCATCTTCATCTTGTTGCAGATGACTGGTCCATAACTGTTGCTCAAGGCTGGTCATCTGGGGTGCGCCAGCTGCAACTGTCACCGTCGTCCCCAATAACAACATTCCAACCACCGCCATGGGGATACCAATGTAGCGCCAGTTCCAACGCAATTCCCAGTCAAAGAATTGCGGTGTTTTCCCTACCACCAGAGGTTCCAATATATAGTAAGAGAGTGCCGCAAAGAGTATCGATAACCCAACAGTCAATAAAACGGCCAAGTGGTGGTTACTGATTCGATTGCTGAAAATCGTAAACAACGGCCAGTGGAACAAGTACATGCCGTAACTGATGTCAGCAAAGAAAGTTAAAACTTTGGGCTCCTTGCTATTTGGCGTTTTTTCATGCAAAATTCGCGCCCCATAGATCATCAGCGCCGTCGCTCCACTTGCCAACAAGAACCCAAACAGGTAGGTAACCCGCTGATTAAAGTTCAAAACCAATCCCAAGACGACTAAGACGGCTAAACCACTAAAAAAAACGAGTAACGTTTGCTTAAGCTGCCATTGCTCGACCCTCACCATGAATTTCTTTGGGACATTGTTTACCCCGGTTAAAGTCGCCAAAAAGGCACCAATGAAAAAAGGAAAACTATGGGACACACTGGAAAAGTAGATGGGAGAATACTCCGTCAGTCCAAATGCCCGTAAAAACATCGCTAAAAAAGTAATTAGCAAAAAGAACAGTGATAATAAGGAAAGCATCGCACGAAAGCGGCTTAATTTCAGTCGTTGGTTCATTTCTGAACGACTGATACTGCGACCCAGCAAGCTCACCAACAAGCCCCATATCAGATAGAAGTGGACTTCCACCGCTAATGACCACGTATGGACAAATAGATGGGGGAAAAAGTTATTTTCATAACTGCCACCATTGGCAATCTCAAAATAATTCGTCGTAAAACCGAGAGCTGCAGCAATTTGTTTGCCAATATCTGCTACAAAATCTTTCCCCACCAATAAAGTAAACACCATCGATACAAGGACTGCCAACAATAATGGTGGAAAAATCCGGACGAGTCGCCTACGATAAAAGCCCAATAAATCGATAGTTCCCTTTTTTTGTAACTCATCGATAAATAAGGCAGTAATCAAAAAACCAGAGAAGGTGAAAAAGACATCGACTCCCACAAAGCCACCAGAAAATTGGGTGATATAAAAGTGATACAAGAGGACCATCACCAAGCCCACAACCCGAATGCCACTAAACCATTTGATCCTCATTTTTCTTGATACACCCCATCCTCAAATTGCCCCTTGTAAATTGCGCCCGTTTCTAAGGTCAAAACACCTTTCCCTTGTGCTTTGCCCTTCTTGAAGCCCCCCACATAATGCCAACCGTCCTTCGCCTGAAAGTCCCCTTGACCATTGAAGTAGCCGTCTTTGAAAGTACCGGTATAGACACTGCCATCCGCAAATTTCAAGGTTCCCTTACCATTAAACTTGCGACGCACCAAATCACCGGTGTAATTAAGCTTTCCTTGATCTAGAGCCACCTTCGCACCTTTTTCATCCTTCAGCGGCTGCATACTGAAGATGGCACAGATGATGATGATTGCCACCATCACGATTTGACCCGCCTGCACGAGCCTCTTCTTTTCAATTTTCATTTCTGTCTTCCCCTATAGTAAAGCTGTCTCTTTAGTAAAAAAGCCGCTCCTACTCTTTTACGACAGCTGTTAAATGTGTTGTTTTTCCCTGACTGAAGCTTGGTAATCCGCTGGTCTTAATAGCCAACACCTACACTCTTCATTAAAAGGGATTAATTAAATCATAATGGATAACTAAAGGGTAAACAAGATTTTTTTCACGATAAAAGCCTTCACATGCAGTATGTGAATTTGCATATTAGAAAATAAGAAAGAGAATGTAAAAAAGGAGTTTCAGACACTGCCTGAAACTCCTTTTTTACTTCTTTTCTTGTTCTAGCATTCAAATAATTCCGTGTTCTTTTAAAAGCACGGCAATATCCGTCCCGGCAATCTTCTTTTCCAAACCGTGTTGAATCAATGCAGGTAGCTTCAAATCCGGTTTTTCGCCATCCAGCAACTCCTTGGCACCTTCTAGCAAATAACGGATATCGTAGCGAGAGGCGTAGACTTCAGGAACCCCTAGTTCGACACCAGTCAGGACATAGACTGCTTCCATGGCTGTCCGGCCAGAATACTCAATAGTGAAGACCGTATCCCGTCCTGGATCGTCCAGTGTTTCTGCGAATTGACCCAAGAAAGCGAAGTTCACGGCATTTTTAGGAACCACGTAAGGCCGATCCCCAGCCGTCCGAGGCATGAATTGGGAGGTGATGAAAGGCATCATAACAGGCACTGCGGTACAAGTATTGGCCATTTCTTCAATTTCATTGACCGGAACCCCTAAATGGAACAGCCATTCTTTGGTGATTTCTTTACCAGTGCAATCCCGCATCGGTTTTTGGATATAATCGCCAGGCACATCGGAAAACAAACCATAGACCCAAACGACGACATCGTTTTCTGGTTGGCCGAGGTATTGCCCTTGCCGATTGATGGTCCAGCTCAACAACCAAGAAGAGTCTTTAGCCGTAACAATCCCACCGGTGACCGTTTTACCACCATAGGGCGAGCGTTTGGTAATTTTTTCGATATACTTAGGCACACTATCATCGTGACACGTGACTGTACAAGATTCCCAGTTGGTTTTTTCTGGGTCATCACAGAATTTTTCTGGATGGCCAAATTCTGTCGATTGTTTTGCGATATTATTCCACAAAGTCCAGCAACCCGCTGGTGTTTGGTTGAAGGGTGCTGGCGTCTGATCATCCCCATAGCCTGAGCCTTCTGTAATCGAGCCATTGGTAATGAAAACTAAATCGGTTTCTTTTAAAGGAATCGAGATATCTTTGCCATCTTTTGCCTTAGCGACAATTTTGGTGGCAACTTTTTTATTTTCAGCTAAATCAAAGACCACATTTTCAACAGTGACCCCATATTCAAATTTTGCACCATGATCTTGCAGATATTTTACCATGGGCATTACAAAGGATGTGAACTGATCATGACGGGAAAACTGTAACGCATCCAGTTTGGTCAAGCCACCAACATGGTGAATAAAGCGATTCATGTACAATTTCATTTCTAAAGCCGAGTTCCAATTTTGAAAGGCAAACATCGTCCGCCAATAAATCCAAAAGTCTGAGGCCAAGAGTTCCTCTGAAAAGACCTCTTCAATCGATTTGTCTTCCAGTTGGTCATCGGCAGTCATGATGAATTCGGCCAGTTCCCGTGCTAATTTTTGACCAAGATTGAACTTGCCATTGTCATAACGTTCCCCTTGTTTCTCAGTAATCCGACAATTACTGGAGTTAGGATCATCCAAATTGGTGTAGTAAAAATGATCTAAGACAGACATACTAGGATCTTCGGTTGAAGGTAAGCTGGAAAACAAATTCCACAACACTTCAAAGTGATGCCCCATTTCCCGGCCACCACGAGCTACATAGCCGCGATCGTGAATTAGGGAACCGTCCAAGGAACCACCAGGTAAGTCCAACTGTTCTAAGAAAGTGATTTTTTCCCCTGACATATGGGCATCTCTAATCAAAAAACACCCTGCTGCCAAGGCCCCAATCCCAGTGCCAATCAGGTAGGCCCGTTTGTCATCAATTCCTTTGGGTTTTCTAGCATGAACCAGTGAATGGTAGTTGCCATTTGTTAAGGTTAAGCGTGAATCAACAGTTTTTAATTCCATACCGTTCTCCCTCTTTCTATCTTTTGACACCTTTATGGTAGCCAAAAAAAAGCGAGAAAACATTGGATAATCACTCTTCTATGCTAAAAAACCAGACATTTGGTGCTCACTGCCTAATAGAATATTCACCGTAGCACAACAGCCCTTTCCCCCTTGATGAAAAGCTTTAGTCCAACTCCGTACTGCGTTTCAATGAAAGCTCGATATTGCCATCAAATAACAAACCAATTCGAGAAATCACCTTTTGTGGATCTTCTTTCATGCCTGTCGCAATCCAGCGTAACAGCATTTCCGTCAAGGCCGCCTGATAAAAGCGAGCAATCAACAGCTGATCCAATTCTTTCGCTGGAATATTGGCGCTCACCCGCTTCACGTAGCGAGTCATCACATTGCCAGCGACATTGTAAACATAGTTGATGACTTCTTCTTGCCGCATCGAATTGTAGATATGATAAATCGCTTTTTTATTGTCCAGAGCAAATTTAGTCGCAACATAAAAGCTCTCTTCCCACGATAAGGTATCATTGTATTCCTCGATTACTTGTTCGATTTCTGTCTGAAAGATTTCCGCCAAAAGTTCGTAGACATCGGAATAATAGTAATAAAAGGTGTTGCGATTAATCTGACAAGTGGCGGCGATCTCTTTGACAGTAATCTGACTGAGAGGCGCTTCATTTAATAAATCAATGATCGTCTGACGAATCAGATCCTTGGTATACGCTTTTGCCATCTGTTTCCCTCTTTCTAAATTATGCTGCTTCTAATCTGGTTGGCTATCTATTGAGAGTCCCTGTTTGAAATACATTCCGACACTTTGGGGGGCTGTGGGGACAAAACCGAACTGTTGATACAGCTGGTCTGCTGGAAGGTCAGCAATCAAACTAACGTAGGCTTTTGGATCGACTTGCCTTTCAAGATACATCAGCAACTGTGCCATGATTTGCTTACCAATTCCTTTTTGTTGCTGAGCGGGATGCACCGCGATATCTACCAGTTGATAGGCTATCCCCCCATCTCCTACGATGCGTCCCATGCCAATTAGCTGTTGGTCCCTTGAACGTCGGACACAGATGCTATACCAGCTATTTTTCAAACCAACTTCACTCGCAACTACTCCTCGAGGGGATAACCCACAGCTTTTCCGTAACTCCAAAAACTCTGAGACGGTGGGGATTGCTTCGGTGATCTGATATTCTTCCATGTTAGCCTCCAGCGATTGTTTCTTTATATTTTACCGGAGATTGGAAAAGTTAGCAAAGCCACCTCACTGCTAGCTTTTTAAAGGTTCAGCCGTTCTTCAATATGTAGCTTAGCTCTGGATCAAACAAAAAGCCCCACTCACAAGGAGTGGGGCGAATGTTGATAACTCAACGTTTGTTTGCTTATTTGTTCAAAGCGTCTTTTGCTTGGTCAGCTAATCATAGGTATTTTAGACGATTTTATCAAAAGATAAATAACGTTTAATGCCAATAGTTTTACGATTTCTATGTTATAGCATTTCAACAAACTAAAATTTTTTCTGGGTCAAATCTGGGTCAAATCTGGGTCAAAAAATTCTCATCTATCGTGGGGCGGCCGTTCACTTTGTGGGCGGTTTTACTTGTTTTCAGCGTTCTCATTGTAGCCCCCTTTTTTATTTGATAGAATAGGATGAGAGGTGATACCTATGGGCAAAATATTCAAGTATTTGTTAATACTAGCACTATCCACTGCTTACTTAATTGTACAATTTATAAATCCAGATCTACTACCGGGCTATGAATCCATATGGACATTAGTAACAGTAGTTGTAGCCCTGGCATTGTACTTCTATAATGACTCTTTTTTTGTATTCTCTATTGTCAATAATGCTTTAAATCATCTTTGGAGAAAACCACAAGTGACTTGGGAATTATATTACGCCTTTCAAACCTACAATGAAGATGCATTCAATGTGTCTTCTAGTCGCCTTACTAGCCTTATTACTCAAACTTCTCAACTATCAATATTGAATGATGAAGAAAATTATTTAGAGTTTGAAATTGAATCTCCAGATATAAGAAAATACAGGATATCAAGTATTCAGATAGATGAGGAATTGCAAGAAATTACCTGCTCTTATAAATGTACTTTGTCCTTCAAATCCTCAAAGAAAGAACTCGATAAAGCAAATGATTTTTTTTCAAAACTCTTTAATACCATAGGAAAACAAGACAACCAAGGAACCGAGCGACAAATTGGACCAATGCTTATAAATCCGACATATACTCTTAAGCTCTCTTTTTCAGGGTACAATCCAGTGTATGGATTAATGGTAAGAAGAATAAATCAGAATGAAGTTGAGTCATTCTCACTAAAATTCGAGCAAGGCGAGTCTGTTATTATTATTGAGAAAAATTTTATGGAAATTCAATCTGAAAATCTAAAACAACTGGAAGAAATATCAAAACATTATTTAGCACTTTCAGATGTTACTTAAAACTTCCGTAAGTGTTATAAGCATCTAAAAATAACTGTAATTTTTTTTGAAGGTCATCTATACTGGGATCGTTATTTCTAAAAATAGTAAGCCCACTTTTTTTTGAGAACCCGATGGTTCTCTTTTTATTTTGTCCATTGGATGCCACATCTATTTGCACCTTAATAAAACTGGCTTTGCCATCACTGATTGCTTTCATGGCTTCTTTATTTTTGTCCACTCTTACACCATTGAAACTCTTAGTTCTTGCATGTGTATCGGAGGTACTGAACCAAACTTGATCAACTAAAGCTTTATTTCTTACTATTTTAACAAAATCAAAATCAATACCAGAATATGAAACTAATTCAGGATTACTCTGTTTTAAATACTTCAAAAATGGAGTACAAATACCAATACTACTATTGGCAATTAACAATTTTTCTTTGGATGAGTAGTATATTTTAAAGGGATTCACTTCCTTAAACTCAGTGAATGGATTTCCATCAACAATTATATCGGACTTCTTTTCTTTAAAATATTTACAATTAAAAATTGTAAATTCTATATTACCTATTTTTATTGAAGAATCGGTTTTTAATATCTCACCGACAATTATTGTTGAGTTTTCCGTTCGTGTTACTTCTATTTTCGTTCCCTCAATATTAAATTTACTCACTGACCTTATTCCATAAGATTCCATCATAATCCTTCTTTCCGCTATTTATATCCGTTAACATAATTAAATCAAAAGTGAGCCTAGAAAACAAGCGTTTTCCAAGCCCACTAAACGGATATAATCTAAAGGATTATGACAATATTATACCATATTTTGTTGAACAAAAGCGAACGTAAATTCGTAAAAATAGCACTCAATCATTTTTTAATGACTAAGTGCTAAAAATGTCCGATTGGATGTTCGCTTCTTTTCCAGATTGCTTCTGCTGTATCTTCTCTCGGAATAGCAAAAACATCTTCTTCGTCAGCTACTTCATACGCTTCATCTTCACCATGAATCAAGAGGACAGTATGCTCTCGGCCATCTTTTGTGCGAACCACATCATATTCTTCTATTTTCATCGCTTACTTCCAAAATATTTATAACCGACTGTCACTGAAGAATATATTTTCCCAATTCCTTATTTGGATCGTCAATAATTCTGAACTTTCCTCCTGGCGAGCTACCGTTAAACGGCTTTGGATTAACAAGGTCATAGATATAATCCTCTTCGCTATCATCTACAATCTTAATCATGCCTGTTTCATCTCGGACAACATCATAAACTTCTCCATCGGTCAAAGAATCAACGCCAAAAGATTCACCAGAATACTTTACCTTTCCTACGTACTCCATAGGGATCTCTTTGTCAAACACACACTGATAAACGCTTATTGTTTTCACTGCTCACCATTCCTCCCTATACACAGACACAGCCCTGATCAAGTGCTATTCAATGATTTCTATTGATTCGATTTCTTCGGCGCTGACTCCTAAAAAACAAGGGTAATCTGGACTATCTTTAATTCCAATTTCATCAAAAAGTTCAGCCTCAGTATCAAATGCCGGAGTGTAGGTTTCCACAAATCCTATCGTTTCCTTACCGTCCGTAAAAACAATGCGCGCGTTTTTTCGAAAATACATCCCAAGATTCATCTACTGTCTCCTTTCTAGAATAGCAGAAAACAGAAGCTCAAAGCCACCCCAACCTCAAACTGTTGGAAATATTCCTGTAACTAATTATACCAAACAACAGCTATCCATTCTAAGACCACTAACGACCGCTAGCTTTTTAAAGGTTCAGCCGTTCTTCAATATATAGCTTATCTCTAAATCAAGCAAAAAGCCCCACTCACAAGGAGTGGGGCGAATGTTGATAACTCAACGTTTGTTTGCTTATTTAGCCAAAGCGTCTTTTGCTTGGTCAGCTAATGCAGTAAATGCTGCTGCATCGTTGACAGCAAGGTCAGCCAACATTTTGCGGTTGATGTCGATTTCAGCCAATTTCAAGCCGTGCATCAATTTTGAGTAGCTCAAGCCATTCATACGTGCTGCTGCGTTGATCCGAGCAATCCACAATTTACGGAAATCGCGTTTCTTTTGACGACGATCGCGATATGCGTAGTTGTATGAATTCATTACTTGTTCTTTAGCTGTTTTGAATAATGTATGTTTTGAACCGTAGTAGCCTTTAGCCAATTTTAGGACTTTTTTACGACGTTTACGAGTTACAGTTCCACCTTTGACACGTGCCATGATGTATTCCTCCTAGAATAGTTCGTTTATTTTAATATCGGGTTATGCGAGATTAGCGCATTTGTGACAATTGTTGACGGATACGTTTGTAATCGCCTTTTGACACCATGCTTGCTTTACGCAATTGACGACGTTGTTTTTTGGTCTTGCCGTGGAAACGGTGACTTGTAAATGCACGGAAGCGTTTCAATCCGCCTTTACCGGTACGTTTTACGCGTTTTGCTAAACCGCGGTGTGTTTTTTGTTTTGGCATTGTGATTTCCTCCTACTATTGTTAATGTGCTAAAAGTGATTCTCGACTTGCGCCAAGCTAGTTTTTAACACGTATACAGTCTGGGTAGTCGCCTACTCAGAGCCAGCATCCTCAAAATAAGTGCAATGTTTGTCGCAAGATGTTATTTGTTATCAGCTTTAGGAGCCAATACTAAGAACATGCTACGGCCGTCCATTTTCGGTTTTTGTTCGACAGTCGCAAGGTCGGCAGTTTCTTCTGCCAAGCGATCAAGAACTTTCTGACCAATCTCTTTGTGGGTAATGGCACGACCCTTGAAGCGGATAGAAGCTTTGACTTTATCGCCTTTTTCAAGGAATTTACGTGCATTCTTCAGTTTCGTATTGAAATCATTGACATCGATCGTTGGACTTAAGCGAACTTCTTTGATATTGATGACTTTTTGCTTTTTGCGGGCTTCCCGATCCTTCTTCTGTTGTTCGAAGCGGTACTTCCCATAATCCATGATCCGCGCAACTGGTGGTTTGGCATTTGGCGCTACCAACACTACGTCCAAATTGGAACGTTCTGCGATTGCTAATGCTTCAGCTTTTGATTTTACCCCTAGCTGTTCACCGTTTTGGTCGATCAAACGTAACTCACGTGCACGAATGCCGTCGTTTACCATCATATCCTTTGCTATGGTCATTCACCTCCAAGTATATTCGCGAGCAAATCTCACAAAAAAAACGAGCTCGACAATCGAACTCGCACCCAAATCCACACTACCCATAGTAGTCTGAAACGTATCTGCCCAGCGAGTCTACTCACTCAGGCGAGAAGCGGGTGCCTCTGCTTGATTTCTCAACTTTATCAGTATACGGTGTTTGGAAAAAAATGTCAAGGGATTTTCATGAAAAAGAAATTGTTGCTCTTCCTTAGCCAATTGCTTAAAGCTCCCCATAGAAAAAAGCTTTTGACTATGCTCAAACAAACTGCTTCTTTGTCCCTCTTTTTTATGGGACTCGATTTCAGAAGCCCTTTCCACAAATGCACTTTGATGCTATTTTAATTAATAGCATCTGTCATCTAAAGCAAATTTAGCCGCCTAATGATTCTTATAGGCATTGTAAGGAGTGGGAAGAAATGGAAGAAGTGACGGAAAGAGCTATTCGTTTTCCAAGATTCATTAAGCAGCAAAAGGGACTGACCATTTATACAATCATCTTGGTATTGATATGTTATGGCCTCTCTTTAGGGAAGATCACTTTTGGGATGGACACCAATCAATATTTGAGTGTGCCTCAAGATTATTTGAAACATTGGATTAGTATCGGACGTTTTGGCCAAGTATTGCTAAAAAAACTGGAGGGATCAAATGTCGCAAATCTTTATCTTGCAAACCTTTTAGGGATTTTGCTACTCATTAGCAGTAGTTTACTACTTTGTACCTTGTTTGCGAAATGCCTCAAAGGCCAGGTTTCAACTCTCCAGTTGGCGGTGATTCCTTCTTTATTTGTCACCAGCCCTTTTTTTATGACACAATTTTATTTTGTTCTCCAAATTTTTGAATTTATGCTCGGTCTCTTTTTAACCATTCTAGCAGCTTATCTACTAGCTGGCACTACTATGAAATTTCCTAGTTGGTGGCAAATGATTGCTGCCACCCTTTGTCTCAGTTTTGCTTGTAGCATTTATTTATCCTTTCTACTATTGTTTACCGCTTTGACCGCTAGCATCTTATTACTTCAGCTTCTGCAATTTAGTAAACAACAACAAAACCTTGCTCTCATGGACTTAATCAAACAAGCTGTACCTTATCTCCTCGTCTTTGGATTCGGAGTTGGCTTATATTTTGTGGGGGATACACTTGTCTTACAGATTACAAAAATTGCAAATGTGGACCACAGTAGCAACGACCGGCTTTGGGGGCAAGTCCCCTTCACTGAAGCGCTGGATTCCCTGATTAAGAGCATCGGCAAAATTACCATTGCTCCCTCTTTTTGGAAAATCAATCCGGTTTATGGTCCACAATTTTTGATAGGTGGTCTTTTGAGTCTGCTTCCCCTTGTAAAAATCAAAACAGTCTCATTCCAAAGCCGCTTAAGCTATCTGATCTGTCTGATGGTCCTCTTGATATCCGCCGTCGGAACTGTCATTGCCGCTGGGACACTTTTGCCGCCAAGAAGTATGGCACCGCAGTTTCCTTTTGTAATCGCGCTGTGCTTCTTTCTAGCTAGTCTATCCGTGACTACCTCTAAATTGAAAAAAGGGCTCCTGCTTTTAGTCGGCTACTTCACACTTAGTCAACTAGCTTTCACTACCAAGCTATTGATTTCCCAACAAGCCACCTACAAAGAAGACCAAGACCGCGTCCAACAATTACTGACTCTTGCTCAGCCCTTAGTCAATCAACAACACAAGCGGCTTAGCCAATACCGGTTGGCGATTATCGGTGCGGGTCCTGCCCGCAATCGCTTCGTAACCACTGTCCCTGGAGAAATGATTGGGGTCTCTCTCTTTGATTTTGGGTATCCTGATGCCAGTGGACCGAGTCGTAATGTCGCTGACTTGCTAATCATCAATGGTCAAGCTGTCCAGTACCCCATCCCTTCTTCCTACAATCAATTGCGGGAGAAATATGAATCGCAAACCAGAGGGGATGGTAGCCTGCGGGTCGTCATCGACAGTGGCTACCTGGTGGTCATTTTATAAACAACCCATTCCGCTTTTTTTAGGTTTAGCTGACACAACGAAGACAAAAATAACGACTATCAGAGGCGCGCTGCCCTTCTGATAGCCGTTTTTTGCTATTCCCAATAAAAATAAACATCCCCTTTGCCTTCTTGTTGCGTGTGGCGATAAACATTGGTATTCAAGCCACCGATGACAAATCCCTGTTTCAAATAAAACCGGCAAGCGCCTAAGTTATTGTCTTGACCAATCGTCCAGATGCCGGCTTTCCCTCGGTTGACTGCTTCCTTGCGTCCTGCCTCTAACAAAGCAGCGGCAATTCCTTTCCCCCGTGCCTGCCGGTTCACTTTAAGGTCTGCTAAATAGACATATTTCAGCCAGTCCATCTCAAAAAGTGCCAGTCCAACACAAGTTTCCCCCTCAAAAGCGCCCACCGCAAACCCCTTTTGCAACACCGTGGCAATCTGATAATCTTCATCAGGGAATGTCTGCTCCTCCCAAGCTTCTTTGGGTAACAGTTCTTCATGATACCCCCACGCTTCGGCTGTCCGGGTCACTACCAACCGTCCCATCAAAGGAAAGGCCTCATTGGGTATGGTTAACGCTTGTTGATCTGCCTCAGTTAATAATCGGATTTCGGTCATAAATTGTGCCTCCAAGTTTCCTTTCAGTATAGCATCCTTTTGCCCAATTCAAAGCAAAACAGGCCTGCTATAGACCTGTTCTCTCAATACTTACCATTTCAAAATGCGCAACGCCTCAGCGCCAATAATCGGGTACTTTTTCATTCTCATAGGCAGTGATCAACTCATCATCTTGCAAGGTAATGCCAATCTCATCCAAGCCATTCACTAGTTTGTCTTTCCAAGTGGCATCGATATCAAAAGACCAGACATTCCTCCCAGAACGCACCACTTCAGCCGGCAAATCGATCACAATCTCCGCCGTTGCGGGCAAAGCTGCCAACTGTTCTCGAGCGGCTTTTGGCAAAGCAATCGGTAAGAGGCCATTTTTAGTGGCATTCATATAAAAGATATCGCTGAAGCTACCGGCGATAACTGCCTTGAACCCGTAATCCATCAACGCCCACGCGGCATGCTCCCGCGACGAACCAGAGCCAAAATTATCCCCAGAAATCAAAATCGTAGCGTCACCGTACTCCGGGTAGTTCAACACAAATTCCGGATTCGGTGTGCGATCAGCAAGGTAGCGCCAGTCATCAAATAAAAACTCACCAAAACCTTTTTTATCCACCCGCTTTAGGTAGCTTTTGGGAATGATTTGGTCGGTGTCCACGTTGTCATTCATAAAAGGAACCGTTTTGCCGGTGTATACAGTAAATGCCTCCATCTCACAAGGCCTCCTTTACAATTTCTCGCACATCCACAAAATGCCCGTGCAAAGCTGCGGCAGCTGCCATAGCTGGCGAGCAAAGGTGGGTCCGCGAGTTTTTCCCTTGCCGTCCGACAAAATTACGATTGGAGGTCGAAGCACAATGAACAAATTCTGGTACCCGGTCTGGATTCATCCCTAGGCACATGGAGCAGCCGGGTTCCCGCCATTCAAAACCGGCAGCCCGAAAGACTTCATCTAGTCCTAAGTGTTCCGCGGCTTGTTTCACCGGTCGCGATCCCGGAACGACGATCCCCGTCACTCCCGCTTTGATTTGCTTACCCGCTACAATTTGGGCCGCTTCTTGTAGATCCGACAGTCGGCCGTTGGTACAAGAGCCGATGAAAACATATTCTACTGGAATATCCGCTGGCTTTTGACCGGGAGCTAGGGCCATATATTCATAGGCCAACTCGTCATTGTGATCGGTGATTTCAGGGAAGCGCCCATTTACCGGCACCCCCATTTCCGGATTTGTACCCCAAGTGACAAAGGGTTCCAACGCCGCTGCATCAAGAGTCAGGACCGCATCAAATTGGGCATCTTCATCCGTGTAAAGGGTCTGCCAGTCAGCGATAGCAGCCGCTAGATTCGCTGGTGCAAATCGACGTCCAGCTACATATTCGAAGGTTTTCTCATCAGGCGCAATCATCCCCATCTTGGCGCCACCTTCAATGGCCATGTTACAGATGGTCATGCGCTCATCCATAGACATCTTGCGGATGGTATCGCCGTAAAATTCCACGCCATACCCCACGCCAAAATCCGTCCCGTATTTGGCAATCAAGGCCAAGATGACATCTTTCGCATAAACACCAGGTTGCAAGTCCCCACTAATTTCGATACCCATCCGTTTGGGTTTTCGTTGCCAGAGGGTTTGGGTCGCAAAGACGTGTTCCACTTCACTAGTCCCGATTCCAAACGCCAGCGCTCCAAATGCGCCATGGGTTGCCGTATGGGAATCTCCACAAACGATGGTCTTCCCCGGCTGGCTCAACCCCATTTCCGGTCCCACCATGTGAACGATACCTTGACCTTCCGAACCGTTGTCGCAAAGTTCGATGCCAAATTCCTCACAATTGCGACGTAGGGTATCTATCTGCTTTTTAGCAATCAAATCAGTAATGTTATGAATGTCCACCGTGGGCACATTGTGGTCCATCGTGCCAAAGATTTTCTCTGGCTGTCGCACCTGCCGCCCAGCTTGGCGCAATCCTTCAAAGGCTTGCGGTGAAGTCACCTCATGAATTAGCATCAAGTCAATATACAACAACTGGGCATCGCCATCTTCGCCTTTGATGACATGTCGGTCCCAGACTTTGTCAAATAGTGTTTTCCCCATTCAATCCTTCTCCCATCTTCTAAACTGCCCAACCCGCTCCTGACCAATACCGCAAACGCAAGCATTAGCCGCCTAATTTAGCAATAACCGCCTCAGTGACTTCGCTAGTGGTAGCCTTGCCCCCCAAATCACCAGTGACGATTCCCTCATTCATCACGGCATAGACCGCTGCTTCAATCTTATCGGCCAACTCATGCATCTCAAAGCTTTGGCGCAACATCAAGACCACCGAAAGCATCATCGAGGTGGGATTGGCGAGGTTTTGACCGGCAATATCCGGCGCTGAACCATGGATAGGTTCGTACAAGGAGACGCCGCCTTCCGAATGGCTAGCGCTAGGCAACACCCCTAGCGTCCCAGGCAAGACGGATGCTTCGTCACTCAAAATATCGCCAAAAAGATTTTCCGTCAAAATCACATCGAATTCCGTCGGTTGTTGGACGATACGCATGGCACAAGAATCCACCAATTGATGCACCAACGTCACTTCGGGATAATCTCTCGCCACTTCCTCGACGGTTTTGCGCCAAAGTTTGCTTGTAGCCAGTACATTGGCCTTGTCGACAGAAGTCACGTGTTTGCCCCGGGTCATCGCGATGGCAAAGGCACGATGGGCGATACGTTTGATTTCTGCCACCGTATAACGACAAGTATCATAAGCTTCCATCGACCCTAGCTCTCGAGGCGTACCAAAGTAAATACCGCTAGTCAGCTCCCGGACAATAATCATGTCACATCCTTTGACAATCTTTTCTTTCACCGGCGACAAAGGTAGCAACGCATCTGGTACGGCGATTGGGCGAATATTGGCAAACAAGTTCAGGGCCTTGCGCAAGGCTAACAAGCCTTGTTCTGGGGTTTGCTGTGCCTTTTCCCACGGGGAGCCAGCTGGTCCGCCAATTGCGCCTAACAAGATTGCATCACAGGCTTGACAGGCAGCTAAAGTCTCTGCAGGCAGACCGACACCAGCAGCCTCAATACCTGCTCCGCCAAAAGCTTTTTCTTCAAAAGTAAACTGTTCGCCGCTGGTTTTCGCAGCGGCCTGTAAGACCGCGATAGCCGCTTTCATGATTTCTGGGCCAATCCCATCACCGGGTAGTACTACGATATGTTTAGTCATCTGATTGTGCCGCCTCCTTTTTCAAAAATGAACTTGCCTGTACGTAGGCTTTAGCTGATGCTTCCAAGACATCAAAGTCCACGCCGATACCATTGATCCGGCGCTTGGTCTCAGGGCATTCGATGGAAATATGCACCTCCGCTTGGGCATCTTCGCCACCACTCAAGGCATTGATTTCATAGCTCACCAAAGTCGGCTGCTGTTGGAAAATATCATCGATGGCATTGTAAATTGCTTGGATCGAGCCTGAACCTACTGCTGAAGCCACGCGAGTCGTCTCGCCTTGTGCCACTGAAACGATTGCACCTTGACGACCGCAAGATACGTATTGTACCTGCAGCCCTGTCAAATGGGCACTATCAGCTTCAGAGCGTACTTCATCTGCCAACAAGGCCAGCAAATCTTGATCGGTAATCTGTTTTTTCTTATCTGCTAACGCCTTAAAGCGTTGGAAAGCCGGTTTGATTTCCTCTTCTGATAGCCGATAGCCCAATTCTTGTAGCTTGGTGACAAAGGCATGACGACCGGAAAGTTTCCCTAGTGGCAGAGAGTTATTTTCCACGCCGACAAGTTGTGGCGTGATAATTTCATAGGTTTCCGGATTTTTTAAGACACCATCTTGATGGATGCCGGACTCGTGGGCAAAGGCATTGGCGCCAATCACCGCTTTGTTGCGAGGCACCGCTACACCTGAAAGGCGAGCGACAATATCTGAGGTTCGTTTGGTTTCCGCAAGTCTAATGCTAGTGGCTGCTTGGTAGTACTCTTTGCGAATATGCAGGGCCACAGCGACTTCTTCCAAAGCCGTATTCCCCGCCCGTTCGCCGATACCATTGACGGTTCCTTCCACTCGGTTGGCGCCGTTTTCGATAGCAGCTAGCGCATTGGCCGTGGCCATTCCCAAATCATCGTGACAATGAGAAGAAAAGATGATTTCTTGATCGGATTTGATATTGTCGATTAAGTAAGCAAAGAGTTTGCCGTACTCGGTCGGATTGCTATACCCTACCGTATCCGGGATATTGATGATGGTAGCCCCAGCATCGATGGCAGTCTGGACTGCCTCTAACAAGAAGGTCTTCCGCGTCCGGGTAGCATCTTCTGGTGAAAACTGAACCTTTTCAAAAAGCGTCGCCGCATAGCTGACATGCTCTTTAATCGCTGCCAAGACTTCAGCCGGCGTCATTTTCAACTTGTACTTCATGTGAACATCACTAGTGGCCAAGAAAACATGAATCTGAGGATAGCGAGCCGCTTTTAATGCTTCATACGCCCGATTGATGTCTTTTTTCTGACAACGGGCCAACCCAGCCACCGTCATCTGAGAAGCCGCTTGGGCAATCGCCTGTACCGCTTCAAAATCCCCTATCGATGCGATGGGAAACCCCGCTTCAATCGTATCGATGCCCCATTTTTCCAGTTGTAAGGCAATTTGAACCTTTTCCTTTGTATTGAAATTGACTCCCGGCGTCTGCTCCCCATCTCGTAACGTCGTATCAAAAAATTGAATCTTGCGCATCTTCCAGCCCCCTTTGACTAAATTGCTAAATTCTTCTAAAACAAAAAACAACCACAAACAATTTCTTTTCTTGGTGAAAAAAAGTATAAAAAAAGCATTCCACAAAGGTTCTCCTTTATGCAATGCGAATAGGACTCTTCTTAAAATGATACCAGAAAGAGTCCAAAACTATAATAATAACAATTCCAATGTTTGTTTAAAATTCGTCATTTTTATCACCTACGTCAGTTGTTAGTAACAAAATACCTTAAACTGGGGCAAGCTGTCAACACTTTTCTCTAAATTTTCTGAATATTCAATAGAAAAAGTGTGCTTCCCTTTCCGGATTGGATTTAAACAATTGCCGCTTACTGCAGTAAAACCCTTGATTGACAGCTGATTTAGGCCAAAAAAGGCCATCTCATTACCGAAAACCGCCACTCGAGATGCCGATACCCGCTCCGTTACATTGCCTTTTAGCAAGTCACAGCATTCTGCCACCGTAAAAAAACGGCGAAAACGCCACAAATATTTGCTAATCTCTGGCACCTCACGATTGGCAAAAAACAACTCCCGCACTTCCTCACGATACAGTTGGACTTCTAATTTGACCACCGTCGGACACAATGACGCCACCACATTTATCAAGCACAAATAACTCAGAAAAACGGCTGGACGACTCTCTTGACTATGATAATAAGCCTTTAGTCGTTTGGCAGTCGTGGTAGGTTTAAAGCGAGCCATTTGGTTAAAAGTAATCAGCATCAGAGGCGCTCCTTTCAAACAATAAGTAGGAATAAAAAAACAATGACAATTGAATAAGCCGCGAATTTCCGCCGTGTTTACCTACTAATTATAACACATATCAGAAAGCGCTTTCCATAATTAAAAAGAAAAATCGGCAACCCTCGCGGCTACCGATTTTTCTTTACTGATTGGTTCAGCTTCGATTATTTCGCCTTCAAAGCTGCTTGGGTAATGTAGTTATAAGGTTCATTGAAATGTGGCAGGAAGAACAAATCCGTCAATTTCAATTCATCGATGGTCACCGATTTAGCGATGGCCAAGGAGAACATATGAATCGCCATGGAAATGTCTTCTGTGGAAGCCAACTGTGCCCCGACGATGCGACGACTCTCCGTTTCGTAAACAATCCGGATTTTCACCTGTGCATTGTGTTCCATAAAGGCTGGTCGTTGCAAAGCTTCGTGGTCCACGTAGCTGACAGCCAAGCCATTTTTCTCAGCTGCTTCGACGGACAAGCCAGTGGAAACCAAATTCAAGCCAAAAATCGAAATCCCATTTGAGCCTTGAACCCCCTCAGATTCGACAACCTTACCACCGACGTTGAAACCTGCGACGATCCCACTACGAACGGCATTGGAAGCCAAAGCGATATACGTCGTTTTTTGTAAAGCGTTGGAGTAAATTGTCGCACAATCTCCCACTGCATAGACAGCTGGATCAGAGGTCTGTTGGTGACGATCCACCAAGTAAGCACCATTCGCAAACAATTCCAAATGGTCTTTCCCCAGCTCAGCATTTGGTCCAAAACCAATGGCATTAATCACCATATCTACTGGGTATTCCCCAGAGTCAGATACCACTGCTTCAACTCGTGTCGTTCCCTTGTATTCTCGAACTAGTTCACCAAAGTGTAATTCGATGCCATGATCTGCCAAGTTTTGATCCATGTCATCTGTAAACCATTTGTCATAGTAGCTAGGTAATGAACGTCCCGCTGCATCAAACAACAAGACTTTTTTCCCGCGACGTTTGGCAGCTTCAGCGATTTCAACCCCGATATAACCGGCACCGATAACCGCTACCGTTTTCACACTATCTTTAGAAATTTCTTTATCGACAGCTTGTCCTTCTTGGAAAAGTTTCAAGAAATGCAACCCTTCCAAATCGTTCCCGGGAACTTTAGGTGAGATTGGTCGCGATCCAGTGGCTAAAATTAGTTTGTCATAGCTTTCCACCACTTTTTCCCCATCTTTGGTTGTCCCAGTCACGACTTTTTCGGTAAAGTCGACATTGTCGACCACCGTTTCCATCCAAATCTTAGCACCTTTTGCTTCAAAATCTTCTTTTTTCGTATAAAACAGGCCGTGATAATCCTCGATTTGACGGCCCACCCACAGCGCCGTACCACAACCGAGATAGCTAAGGTTGGTGTTCCGGTCGATTAACACGACTTCTTGATCTGCAAAATTATCCAACAATGTATTTGCCGCTGCAATCCCTGCGTGGTTCGCACCGATAATAACAGTTTTAGTCATTGTATTACATCTCCTTAGTTTTAAATACACCCTCATTCTAACGAGACTTTCTTCACAAATCTAACTTTATGCTTGTGAATTTGACAAAAATAAAAGGATTTCAAACTTTCTTAATTTCCTCCTATATTATCAATAATTCCATTACTTTCTGAAAGGAAAACCTTTGCAAAAAATTCACAAAAGAAGTTTTTCACACTTATTTCGTCTTTTGCTCCGCTAGTGAAGAAAAACACAAATAAAATATAACAGTACACCTGATATTTTAATACAGCAAAACACTGGTACCTCATCACTAAAAAGAGCTTTTTGCACCCCTATTACTCCTGACATCATGGTAAACTGGATACAGTTATTTTCACAAAGGAAGGAGCATCACCATGAAAAAAACACAGGCCATCAGCTCCCCCCAGTTAAACAATCTTTCTCCCGGCGCTTTTTTCTTAGACGACGAAGAAATTTACCAAAATTGTCTCTTCCAAGATAGTGATCAAAGCTCCCTCACCTGTCATAACCTTGTCTTACGCCAGTGTCAGCTAGAAAAAGTCATCCTTGTCAAAAATCGCCTCGAGCGGTTTGAAGCTAGCAATGTCCTCTTTGATAAGTGTGATTTAGCCAATACCGAACTGTTGGGCGCAAGCTTTCATCAAGTTACCTTTCGCCATTGCAAACTGACTGGCACCAACTTTGCTGAAAGCTACTTGCGGGATGTCATTTTTGAAGACTGCTTACTGGATTACGCCTCATTTGCAAATACGAACCTCAAAAGTATCGCCTTTTCCAACTGTCGCCTGCGGGAAGCCGAGTTTTACGACCTGACTTGGAAAAATCTCCAACTAAAACAAAATGATCTCCACGGCACCAACTGGCTCCACACATCTTTAGCCGGTCTGGATTTCACCACGAACACTTTCGAAAAAATCGGCTTATCTGCCCAACAGTTAAAAGGGTTGACGGTGGATCCAGCCCAGGCCTTGGTAATTGGTGCCAGTTTGGGGTTGGTCATTGCGTAATAGTAAATCAAAAGAGACAAAAACCAGGCTGGCCAATCGACTAACCTGATTTTTGTCTCTTCATTTATAAAACGCGTTTGACCAGCGTCCCCTCTGTTGTTTCATTTTCGATAGTAAAGCCATTTTTCAAAAAAAAGTGACACCGCTGGATTTCCTGGAGCTAAGTGATCAAAAAGCGTCGTTAACTGGTTATCCGTAGCCGCCTGGATCAATAATTTTAACCCTTGATCACCAAATCCCTGCCCACGATAAGGACTAAAAACGATAACATCACACAAATAGTGCTGACTCTCCTCGTCAAAATGATAGGCAACTTCTCCTACAAATTTCTCCGTTTGGCTCTTTTTTAAATAACGGTAAAAAAAGGCTGGTGAATGATTAGCCACCTAACGTTGGTGCCAGTTTTTCCAGCGTTCTTCAGGAAAAGCGATTGTCCCTCCATAAGCTTCATTATACGTCATCGTCGCTTCATCAGCTAAAAGCTGTTGACGAAAAGCCAATTCGTCAAGTCTCGGTTCGTGTAAAACTAGCATAAAACACCCCAGTCCCTTTGTTTATTTGATCTTTCGCCACATTGCTAATAACATCCACACCGCCAAAACAATACTGATCAGCATCGCGATTCCCCAGCCAAATACCGAGTTTGAAAAAGGCAACGGCACATTCATCCCGAAAAAGCCAGTGACAATTGTGGGAACCGTCAATAACAAAGACCAGATTGTCAAAAACTTCATGGTGTCGTTCAGATTGTTATTTAACAAATTGTTATAGGCACCGGAAAGCTGCTCCAAAACTTGCGAGGCCAGCTGGGTCATTTCCACCGCTTGTTTCGCTTCAATCAAGGCATCCTCCAGCTGTTCTTTTTCCACTTCATTGAGATGATGGTAGATGCTTTGGGCTTGCACTTGTTGCAACAACACCGCGTTTTGCTTAGTAGCTGATACCAGATAAACCAGGCCAATCTCCAAATCACTCATGGCAATCAAGTTTTTATTGGTAGTTTTTTCCCTTAACTTGTTATTTAGGCGCGTTCGTTGGCTATTAACCTCTTCAATCAAAGGGAAAAAGGCGTCACTGATGACAAACAAGGTATGAAATAACAAGCTATACTCGCCTTGTAGCGGTGTTTTGTGTAAAATACGCTCCATCAGTTCGTTGACATACTGGGTTTTCACAGTCGTAAAAGTAAACAAACGCCCCCCTTTGATGATAAACGTCATCGGACTAGTTTCATAATGATTTTCGGTCTTTTCCCGATGAGGGACATTAAAGATTAACAGAAAAGCCTGGTTTTCCGAATCAAACTCCACCCGCGCTCGTTCATTTTTATCTAGTGAGTACGTCAGCATCTCGTCAGAAATCTGATATTTCTCTTGTACTAGACGGATAGTCTCTACTTCATGGGCGTCTACTTGGACCCACGCGGATTTTTCCTCATTAAAACTGCGAATTTTTTCCATCCGCTCCCTCCTCAGCAATAATCATCCTACTATTACTTTCATTATAACAGTAGTCCAGACAAAGCCCAAAGAAAGGAACTAATACCGAAGAATGCTAGTTCGTGAAGCCAAATATTGCTAGACTTGGTATGATGGAATTTTCATTTGTGAAAAATTAATAATACCTTAGTCTACAAAAACAGCGACGGGAAAGCCTTCAACAAGATTCCCCACCGCTGCTTCAACTATTTCAGCTAATCTAACTCAGCCCACCGTCTGCATATGACGGGTTTCAGCCAATTTTTCGTCAATCAAACGCAAGACTTCCACCGCTGCTTGCTCGTCTTCCACGAAGTTCAACAAATCGCCATTGATTTGGATTTTTGGACTTTCATTATAGGCCTCAAACCAAGCATCATAACGACTATTTAGCTCTTTGTAGTAATCGTAGAGGCTCGGATCGTAGTCCAATTGTTCATAAGGACGACCCCGTTTTTCAATCCGGGCTAGCATCGTTTCAAAGGAGACTTTGATGTGCACCAAAAGATCGGGATGTTTTTTATGAGCCGCATAAGGCAATTCTTCCAACATATTCGCCAACAGTTCGTCATAAACCCGGACTTCCGTTTCTGTCGCCCGACCGAGGTCCGCATTCAAATGAAATAACAACGAATCCTCATAAATGGAACGGTCCAAAACATTGTCCTCATTTTTCAAAGCTTGTTTAATACTATCAAAACGCTTGTTCAAAAAGTAAATTTGCAACAAAAAAGCATATTTATTGGGATCAGCATAAAAAAGCGGCAACACTTCATTATTATCCACAGATTCATAGAAAGCTTCACTGCCTAAGTGATTGGCAATCATCTCCGTCAAACTTGATTTTCCCGCACCGATTGTCCCTGCTAATACGATCACAGCCATCGTCCTCCAACTCTCATTCGTCTCATTATTGTGCCCTCAAAAAGTCACTTGAGCCACTATAACGCAGAAAACGGTTTACGGTCAAATGAATCTACTGCACTCATTTCTAATTAAACAAATCGCAAAATCTAGGGGCTTTTTCCAAAAATTCATTAAGAAACCGCTGGAAATCCCAGCATTTTTTCTGAAACTCTTAACGGAATCCCGATTATTTAGTAGAATAAGGAAGCGAGGAAAATGACAACTTTGTCAGGTTTCCACTTTGTTGGTGGTCTCGGTACCACCATGAACCACTACAAATGAACCAGAGTGGGCTTTTTTTTGCCCAAATTCAGTAATAAATGAGGTGTACGATTGTGAGGGAGCTTGCCACCGGTCAGGCCAATGGAAAAATCATCTTAATGGGAGAACACGCTGTCGTCTATGGTGAGCCGGCGATTGCGTTGCCTTTTTCGGCGGCCCAAGTGACGGCTACAATCCAGTCGGCGCCAGAAGATTGGCTAGATTCTAGCTATTTTTCTGGTCCTTTAGCCAAAGCCCCCACCGCCTTAAACAACCTCAAAGAATTATTACACCTTTTACGTCACGATTTTGCTACCGGCCCAGTTATTTGCCGCATCACTAGCACTATCCCTGCCGAACGGGGGATGGGGTCGAGTGCGGCGGTGGCGGTAGCGGTGACCCGCGCCTTTTTGGCTTGGCAGCAAGTGGAAGAAACACCCTCTGGTCTGTTACACTATGTAAATACTTCCGAAAAAATCGCCCACGGCAATCCTAGTGGCATCGATGCCGCAGCCACTAGTGGCACCGAGCCGATTTTATTTGAACGTCAACAACCCTTTATCCCTTTTCCCCTTAACTTGGATGGCTGCCTGATCGTCGCTGATACGGGAGTCAAAGGGAAAACCCGCGATACCGTGGCAGATGTAGCCCACTTGATGTCAGTTGCTCCCACTGCTACCAAGCAAATTATTACTCGTTTAGGAGACTTGACGCGAGAAGCCAAAACGGCAATTTCTGCCAACCAGTCCTATCGCCTTGGCAATTTAATGAATGAAGCTCAAGCCTTGTTGCAACAACTTTCTGTCAGCAACGGCACCTTAGATCATCTGGTACAAGTCGCTTTGAACAATGGTGCCCTCGGAGCCAAACTAACTGGGGGTGGACGAGGTGGTTGTATGATCGCTTTAGCCAGTGACACCCAAAGCGCAGCAATCATCGCCAATCAACTAACCGCAGCTGGCGCCCAAGAAACTTGGTTACAAGCATTAGGCTGCCGTCCTGCCGTTTCTGCTTGGTTGTAATTTCACTAAACAACCATTTTTTCTGTTTTATTAGCATTTGCTATCCTATTATTCTTGCAAGGAGCACCTTATTTTATGCACACTGGAAAAGCCCGGGCCTACACCAATATCGCCTTGATTAAATACTGGGGCAAAAAAGATGAAGAATTGATTCTTCCGATGAACAACAGCTTATCCCTTACCTTAGACGCTTTTTATACGGAAACGACCGTCAGCTTCGACCCTGCGTTGCAAGCTGACACTTTTCTGTTAGATGGTCAACTGCAAAACACTGCGGCTACTGCTAAAATTAGCCGGTTTCTCGATTTACTCCGAGAGCTAGCCGGTACAAAACTTAGAGCAGCGGTGACCAGCGAGAATTTTGTCCCTACTGCAGCCGGTCTAGCTTCTTCCGCCAGCGGACTAGCCGCTTTAGCAGCTGCTGGAAATGCTGCCTTGCAACTAGGGCTTGATGACAGCCAACTATCTCGTCTGGCTCGTCGGGGCTCAGGATCTGCCTGTCGCAGTATTTTCGGCGGCTTTGTCGAATGGGAACAAGGGATCGATGATATCACTAGTTTGGCTCATCCCCTTGCTGCCAATGGTTTTGAAAATGATTTGGCGATGCTTTTCGTCTTAATCAACGACAAACAAAAAGACGTCTCCAGCCGTGATGGTATGCGCCGGACCGTGGCAACGTCCGCCTTTTACCCAGGCTGGTTAGCTAGTCTCCCTGAAGATTTAGCTGCCATCAAACAAGCCATCGCTACCCAAGACTTCACTGCCTTGGGGAGAATTACTGAAGCTAACGGCCTCAAGATGCACGCCACCACCTTGGCGGCAGTACCGCCTTTTACTTATTGGTCGCCTCAGAGTTTGCTGGCGATGGATTTGGTCCGTCAGCTGCGGGCCACGGGTACCGAATGTTATTTCACTATGGATGCCGGTCCCAACGTCAAAGTATTGTGCCGTCGCCAAGATGAAGCTGCTGTTCAACAAGCATTTTCGAACAGCT
Source organism: Enterococcus diestrammenae (assembly GCF_049384045.1). Taxonomy (NCBI): domain Bacteria; kingdom Bacillati; phylum Bacillota; class Bacilli; order Lactobacillales; family Enterococcaceae; genus Enterococcus; species Enterococcus diestrammenae. The sequence goes on along the minus strand of NZ_JBMRGR010000004.1, from coordinate 122,182 downwards.
TCTCCTCAGACCGGCTAATTTTAGCCCATGCTGGCCCTGGCATCAGTTATCTCTAAGACAAATTATTCGTTATCGTTATTTTTAAATACCGATACACTCAGTTAGGAGTCCCTTTTTATGATTGAAGTATCCGTCCCCGGGAAACTCTTTATCGCCGGTGAATACGCCGTGGTGGAGCCCGGTCATCCTGCCGTGATCGTCGCGGTGGACCAATTTATTACCGTCACGATTGCCAAAACCCAAGGTAACGGTAGCATCCAATCGCAACAATACAGCGATTTGCCCATCAAATGGACTCGCCGCAAAAACCAGCTAGTCCTAGATGTCCGGGAAAATCCTTTTCACTATATTTTGGCGGCGATTCATTTGACTGAAAAATACGCCCAAGAACAAGGACGGACGCTCGCCTTCTACGACTTAAAAGTCACCAGTGAACTGGACAATTCCAGCGGTCGCAAATACGGGCTAGGCTCAAGTGGTGCCGTCACAGTAGCCACCGTCAAAGCCCTTGACGCCTTCTATGGTTTGGGCATGGATCAGATGACTGTCTTCAAAATTTCCGCCTTGGCCCACTTAGAAGTCCAAGGCAATGGCTCTTGTGGCGATATTGCCGCTAGTTGCTACGGCGGCTGGATTGCCTTTTCCACTTTCGATCCCCAGTGGGTCAAAACCGCCCAAGAAACACTTACCATGACCGAACTTTTGCAAGCCACTTGGCCTCAGTTGATGATTCAGCCCCTTGCTGCTCCGAAAAACCTGCGCCTCTTGATTGGCTGGACGGGTAGCCCTGCTTCCACCAGTGATTTGGTAGATCAAGTCCACGAGTCCAAGGAACATCGTCAAGAGCGCTATCGCGAATTTCTCGCGGATAGTCGGCAATGCGTCGAGGAAATGATTCAAGCCTTTAATCAAAAAAATATCCCTTTGATTAAAGAAAAAATCATCGAAAATCGCGGTCTCTTGCATCGGCTGACGCGGATTACCGGTGTCGTTATCGAAACACCGGCTTTGAAGACCATGTGTGATTTAGCTACTCAATACCACGGAGCGGCTAAATCCTCTGGAGCCGGCGGTGGTGACTGCGGCATCGTTATTACTGACCAAAAAACTGGAATTTTACCTTTGATGAGCGCTTGGGAAAAGGCTGAAATCATTCCGCTACCGCTGCACGTTTATCATTACCCACAAAACTAAAACACGACTTAAAACCCGGCAATTTGCTTGCCGGGTTTTCCCAAAGCATTCACTTTTGATAGGAGGACCTTTGATGAACCGTAAAGACCAACACGCCGACTTGGCCAACGCTTTCTTCCAAGCAGGGCCTAATGATTTTGACTTGATTCGCTTGGTCCATACCGGCTTTCCGGAAATGGCTTTAGCAGAAACCGACCTCACCACCGAAATCTTGGATACCAAATTGACCGCACCGTTTTTCATCAATGCCATGACGGGTGGCAGTAACATGACCCGGGAACTCAACCACAAATTAGCCACCGTCGCCAAAGCAACTGGCTTGATGATGGCTACCGGTTCTGTCAGCGCTGCCTTAAAAGATCCAACTACTGCGGATAGCTTTACCATCGTACGGGAGACCTATCCCGAGGGTTTTCTGGTAGCCAATATCGGCGCCGGCTCCTCCGTCACCGATGCCCAGCGAGCAGTGGACTTATTTGAAGCCAACGCTCTCCAAGTCCATGTGAATGTTCCCCAAGAACTGGTCATGCCTGAAGGGGATCGGGATTTTCGTGGCTGGCTTAGCAAAATCGAGGCGATCATCCACCATGTTTCGGTTCCCGTCATCGTCAAAGAAGTTGGTTTTGGCATGAGTCGTGAAACGGTCCAAGACTTGGTCAACATTGGTGCCAGTGCCATCGACGTCAGTGGCCGGGGGGGAACAAGTTTTACCCAAATCGAAAATGCCCGCCGACCCCAACAAGAGCTCGCCTACTTGCAAGATTTCGGTCAATCCACCCCAGAATCTTTGCTAGAAGCCTTAGAAGTACCCCAAATTTTCGACCTCATCGCCTCTGGTGGTATCCGCAATGCCTACGATATCTACAAAGCCCTTTTACTAGGGGCCCGCGCTTGTGGAGTTTCTGGAAAAATTCTTCATACCGTCAGAAATCAAGGTATCGAGGCCGGCATCCAACTTGTTGAAGATTGGAAAAAGCAGTTGCGAATGCTCATGACACTGACTGGGCAAAAAAATCTGGTAGATCTGCGCCATGTCCCCCTCGTCTTTTCTGGCAGTCTTCTGGAATGGTGCGAAAACCGGAGCATAGATATCCGCAAATACAGCCTACGAGAACCTTCCTAAATAAGAAAGCCGGCTGGTCTTGCTTCCGGAGAATCCCTCGAGTTGTAGTGGGACCGGTAAATGCCAACTAAAGAACATTTGTCATTTTGCTAGCTCATCTTAGCGATTTCTGCTTAGATGAACTGTATGCGTCATGCTTCTGATAGCTCCTTGCCGAAGTCAAACATGTTGTAAGTCCAACAAAATCGTTGGACAACAACAAGTAATTTGCTAGCTCACCTTAGCGATTTCTGCTTAGGTGAACTGTATGCGATATGCTCCTTTAGCCCTCGGACATCCTTAGCACTACAACCCGAGGCATTCTCCTCCAGCAAGTCCGGCCTGTTTTATCGATAAGCGATTTATTCCCTTTGCTTCGTAAACCCAGCAACTATTTCCTCGTGGGTAGCATGAGTACCGTGAAAAAGGTGAGATTTAGCAGAGTAGAATTGGATTGACAGTAGCTCTAAAGATGCGTAAAGAATTACTTAGAGTTGTGGTGCTTGCACCACTTACTCTAAGTTTGAATGCGCAAGGTAAAAGACAAACAGATTTTTCGTTTGGCTTTTGCCGGTCTAGCTACCGTCAACCCAATTCCTACGGAGCTACATCCCACCTTTTTCGGGCATCAAAATATCGGCATGATAGGCCACTTAATTACTGATACATCAGGCTTTTTGGAGCTTAATTTTTTATAAGTTCTTTATCTATAAGAAAACAGAACCGCCTCGTTACACAACGAAGGAGGTTCTGTTTTTTAACGTCCGCCAAATAATTTCTTGAAGAAGCCGCCTTTTTTCGCTTCTACCGGTGGGGTTGTTGCTTTTGCGCTTGACTCCGAGAGGCTCAAAGTCACATCCTCTTCTTGGCGCAAAAGATTGTTCAACTCGATCATGCCCTGCAAGCTCATAGTGATTCGTCGTCGATCCGCATCTTTCAAGTCAAATGCTGTCGTTGCTGCTTGCTGCCCCTCCTCTGAATCAAAGGCTGCCAAGACATTGCCAATCAAGCCCAACTGTTCTCGCAAAATGGTAGCTATGCTAAAGTCACCAGCGGGAGTTTCTTTTTGCGGTGGCACCAGATAAGTAACTACGGACAAGCCGTTGGAATAATCTCGTAGATCATTGATTTTTTCTTGATAGGTCGGCTTACTATACATCGGGTGTCGCTCCATTTGACGGGCAAATTCATTCAACAATTCTTGGGAAGTGCTCAATTGACCAATTGCATCTGCTAATTCTGACAAAATCAAAGCCCCCTTCTGCTCTCTTCTTCTTGTATGATAACATACTCTGCCGCATTTTTAATGAAGCTTTTAGCAACTTTATCCTCCGTCATCGTCATTTAGAATGATTTCGCTCCATTTGCTGGTCAGAAGTTAGCACTACATCCGAACTTTTTTTGCGTCTATCTACCACTTGGCCCACCGCTACTAAGAACGCTACCAGAATGAGACACAAGGTCAGCCCTTTTTCCCAACTTAACAAGAAGCTCTGCCAAGGATTTGTCATCAAAATAAACTTTGGCAAATCCAGATAGCTCATTGGCAAAAACTGGGCCACTCTTTCATTAACCAGTTGATGAAGCTCTGGAAATAGGGAGGGCAACAATAAAAGCGCCAAAACACCCAAGTGGAGCGACAGCCTTTTGGTAAATCTTGCCAACACACTAGTCCCCACTGCCAAAAGTAGAAGCCCCAATAAAAGCGATACGCTACAACGTAACAGGTATTGCCACAGCGTCATGGCTTGTAACTGACCAGCAAAATCATGATAATACAACGGTAACTGACCATCCCCTAGCCCATCTTTCAAACAGACCAACAGACTAACCCCGCCAAAAGCTCCCCCTACTAACGCCAAACACCAACCAAACCCTCGTTGAAAAGTAGCTCCCCAACACTGAGGCCCTCCTGACGTAGAGGGCCATTTTTCCCAGCTAGCCAAATCAGCAGCAAACTGAGGCTTACAAAAACTGGCTGCCATGAACAAGCCGCAACATAAAAAAAATAAGCCGCCAGGAATTTGCTGAAAAATCCCTGCTAAGTACGGCAACAACGGGAGCTTTTCGGCATAATCAAAATCAATCACTTTCTTATCAGGATGATCGATAAAATACTGCAATTGGGCCACGCGAGCTTCTTGATGCTGGATTTTCGGCGAAGTCGGATTGGTCCCACGAATTCCCACTAAGCGACTTTTCGCAATCGCCAATTCGTGAGGCAGCGCCCCTTGAACATTCCCCTCTTCTAGCGCTACCAGCAGCGATTCTAGATGGATAATTTCATTTTCCAAACGACGAGTGACTTGCTGGGAGTCCTCTGATTTCCGCAATGCATAATAAGCTTCGTTGGCGACCATCTTTTGCGCCTTTACGCCATCAATTTTATGCTGTAAAGCCGTCGGAGCCGCCATCAGATGACCCACGAAAGGCAAAAATAGCAAAGAAAAAATAATCGTCAGGAATAAAAGCGTCCATTTCTTCGTCGTCCATCGCCATTTCATCATCCGCTACGCCCCCATTTTATGATATTCCCCTTTTATTTTACTTTATTATATGTATTTTATCTATTCCAAAACTCATCATTTTTTAATCATGCCTATTACTTCCTACTTATTAGCAAAACCAACCCTACTACTCTCGCAAATTCATCAATTCTCTTGATTGCTGCTCAGTGAAGAGTATTTGCTAGCAACGCACTTCTAGATCGCCATTACGTTTAGTGGTCCTCGTAACACGTAGGGATCACTAGCAGAGTAGACTCGCTTCCGGAGAATTCCTATAACCCTTGACAAAACAGGATTTCACATCGACTAAAACCTATCAGACCTTAGTGTACAAAAAACAACCCGCGAGACGGCTAAGAAGTCTCGCGGGTTGCAGTGTGGTGATTTACTTTTGTTGGGGCTTACGCTTCGCAGTTGTAAGCGTCGATGATGATCTCTTTCAATTCAGAAATCAACGGTTCTTTCGGGTTAGCTGTCGTACATTGGTCTTCATAAGCCAATTCAGCCATACGATCAACGGTAGCATCCAAGGTTTTCTTAGTAACCCCTTGTGCTTTAAGGCTCATTTGGATACCAACCGTTCTACCCAATTCGTATACAGCAGTTGCCAAGGCTTCAACCAATTCAGCAGTTGTTTCGCCTTTCAAGCCTAAGAATTTCGCGATATCGGCGTAGTCAGTATCTGCGCGGAAGTAATCATATTTAGGGAACATCGCATGTTTTTGAGGATCTTTGGCATTGTAACGGATAATATGTGGCAAAAGAATCGCGTTAGTACGCCCGTGAGAAATACCGTACTCCCCACCGATTTTGTGAGCGATTGAGTGGGAAATTCCCAAGAAGGCATTGGCAAAGGCCATCCCTGCCATAGTTGATGCGTTATGCATTTTTTCACGAGATTCCAGATCGCCGACTTCGACTGAGCGTTGCAAGTAATCGAAGACGATCTTGATTGCTTGTAAGCTCAAACCACGAGTGTAATCAGAAGCCATTACTGACACATAAGATTCGATGGCGTGAGTCAAAACGTCCATCCCTGTATCAGCGGTTACGGCAGCAGGTACCGACAAGACAAATTGAGAATCCACAATCGCCACATCTGGTGTCAACGCGTAGTCAGCCAATGGGTATTTTACGTGTGTTTCACTATCTGTGATAACAGCAAATGGTGTAACTTCAGAACCGGTACCAGAAGTCGTTGGGATACATACAAATTGTGTTTTCACAGGTTTATCAATCTTGTAAGTCCGTTTACGGATATCCAAGAATTTTTGTTTTGCGCCGAAGAATGACGTATCTGGGTGCTCATAGAACATCCACATGCCTTTCGCCGCATCCATTGCAGAACCGCCACCTAAAGCGATGATGGTATCTGGTTCAAAGTCAACCATAACTTTCGTACCAGCGTATACAGTATTTGTTGAAGGGTTTGGTTCAACGTCTGAGAAGATTTCGATCTTCACGTTGTTTTTACGACGAGCCAAGACTTCCCGTACGCGATCAGCGTAACCAAATTGGACCATTCCTGGGTCACAAACGATCATTACTCGTTCAACGTTTTCCATTTTTTCCAAGTACAATAGAGAGTTCTTTTCGAAATAAATCTTAGAAGGTAATTTGAACCATTGCATATTATTTCTCCGTTTCGCGATCGTCTTCACATTGATCAGGTTGATAGCAGATACGTTCCGAGACACGGAGTTATGTCCGTAAGAACCACAGCCCAAAGTCAATGAAGGAATCATTTCATTGTAGATATTCCCGATCCCACCTTCAGCAGATGGTGAATTTACCAAGATCCGGCAAGCTTTCATTTTCAAGCCATATTGCAATTGCAAGTCTTCATCTTCCGTATGGATAACTGCTGTATGACCCAAACCGCCAAGTTCTAGCATTCCCAAAGCCATTTCAAAACCATGTTCGTGATTTTCAGCTTTCATCATAGCCAAGACTGGAGACAATTTTTCGCGAGACAATGGATAATCCGCACCAACACCATCTAATTCCGCGATCAACATCTTAGTCCCAGCTGGCACTTTGATACCAGCCCAAGTAGCGATTTCAACTGCTGAATGACCAACGATTTTAGCATTGACGCCTGTTTTCGCTTCGTTCATCACAGCATCTTCTAATTTGCTCAATTCTGCTTTTTTCACGACGTAACATTGATGAGCTTCAAATTCAGCTTTTACTTCGTCGTAAATTTCTTTGTCAACGATCACCCCTTGTTCAGAAGCACAGATCATTCCGTTATCAAAAGTTTTAGAAACGATCACGTCGTTTACCGCACGTTTGATTTTAGCAGTTTTTTCGATATAAGCTGGAACGTTACCAGCCCCTACACCTAAGGCAGGTTTACCAGTTGAGTAAGCAGATTTTACCATGCCAGGACCACCAGTTGCCAAGACGATTGCCACACCTGGGTGATTCATCAATTGTTGCGTTGCTTCGATGGATGAATTTTCTTTTTCAATCCATTGAATACAGTTTTCTGGAGCCCCAGCTGCAATCGCGGCATCCCGTACGATTTTCGCTGCTTCCACTGAACAAGCTTGTGCTGATGGGTGGAAAGAGAAGATTACAGAGTTGGCTGTTTTCAAGGAAATCATTGCTTTAAAGATGGTTGTTGAAGTTGGGTTCGTTGTAGGAACGACAGCTGCAACCACACCGACTGGACCAGCAACTTCGATCAGCCCTTTTTGATCATCTTCAGCGATAACCCCGATAGTTTTATCATGTTTGATAGAGTTCCAAATATATTCTGACGCATACATGTTTTTGATTGCTTTGTCTTCCACAATCCCACGACCAGTTTCTTCAACGGCCATTTTCGCCAACATCATGTGTTGGTCCAAGGCTGCCATCGCCATTTCATGTACGATGTGGTCAACTTGTTCTTGCGTGAAGTTTTCCATTTGTTTTGCAGCAACATTTGCTTTTGCTGCTAGTTCATCGATTACTGTCTTCGTGTCAACAGTTTTTACGTCTTTTTCCAATGTCTTAGCCATTGTCATCCTCCTATATTGTGGACCATGTTTTCTTTGTTAACCATTTCACATACAGAATGATACACGAAAGTTTTTCACTTGTAAATAGTTTTGTGTGAACTTTTTCACAGTTTTTTTGAACCAGCAAATCTCCCCATTATATCAACGCTTTGAAAAGATTGATACATCAATAAAGAAAGCATTTACAGCTATTTTCCTTCTGCAAAAAACTTTTTTTACACTTTTTTTAAGATGTGAAAAATTGCGCATGATTTTACTTTTTTAGCAATTTTAAAATCGGCTTAGAATTAGAGAAGAAAGGCGAAACGAACTCGTTCTGCGGTAGCTGAACTAGTTCGTGAAGCCAGATATTTTTTGACTTAGTATTATGAAAGTTTCACTTGTGAAATGTCATAATACCTTAGCGTACAAAAAAACTTCCAAACGAGTTGGAAGTTTGCTACCTATTTTTCTAGACAAACTAAAAAAGATCCGATAAATCCCCCATGTCTGCCAATGTCGTCTGTTTGGTTTGAGCTTTAAGCTGTTGATAATCAAAAAAAGCATGGGGCGTGATCAAAGCTAGCACACGTTTCTGTTGCCTACGGGTAGTCGCTTTTTGACGGGGCCACAAGTAATCAACACAGTAGTTCCACAACGCTTCTTGGGTAACCGTCTTGTAGCCTGATTCGTTAAATTCCCTTTCCTTACGGCGCAAACTATCACGAAAATACCATTTATCCACTAGCTTCACTTGCCCACCCACTTTTCTTTTTAGTCTACCAGCAGCCTCTGAAAAGGTCCAGTTTGAACTTTCTAAAAGGACTGGCTAACATCCGCAATCCACAAAATTAGGGTCAAAAAAACACCTGACGCCATCACTGACCATCAGGTGTAGCTTGCTTATTTAGTTTCTTCTGTCGTGTCGCCGGTGGTCTCTTCAACCGCAGTTGTTGGTTCAGCCACTTCAGCTTCTTCCGAGACAGTAGTCACGGTATCGTCGTTGACTACCCCTTTACCAGGAGTCACAGTTTTCATAGCACTCTTTTCAAATTCCAAGTAGATGCCTTCGCAATCCAAGACCACTGTTTTTTCATTGACTTCTGAAAGGACACCATGCAAACCGCCGATAGTAATCACTTCATCGCCAACTTTCATGGCATTCAGCGTATCTTGACGTTGTTGTTGTTGCTTCTTGCTAGAGCGAGACATGAAGAACATCATTAAAGCCATCGGGATGATCAAAATTAGAAATTCCATTAGTAAATTCACCTCATTAATTATTTTTGCTGTGGATACGGGTCGATCGTTTACGAAAACGATTCCCAACTACAGGTTACAGAGAACACTATAACAAATATTCTAGGTTTTCACTATGTTTTTTATGTGAAGATCAGAAACTTTTCGCATTTTCTTTGTTAAAGCCGTATTCCTCGAAAAAGGCTTGGCGGAATTCCAACAAATTATCATCCATAATTGCTTGACGGACTTGTTTCATCAAGTTCAACAAGAAATACAAGTTATGATAAGAAGTCAAACGAATCCCAAATGTTTCGTCACACTTAATCAAGTGACGAATATAAGCTCGAGTGTAGTTACGGCAAGTATAGCAATCGCATTTTTCATCAATCGGACGGAAATCATGTGCGTACTTCGCATTTTTCACTACTAATCGGCCTTTCGAGGTCATACAAGTTCCGTTACGAGCGATCCGAGTTGGCAAAACGCAGTCAAACATATCGATGCCGCGGATCACCCCATCAATCAAGGAATCCGCTGCCCCGACCCCCATCAAATAACGGGGTTTGTTGTCGGGAATCAATGGCGTAGTAAAATCTAATACCCGATTCATCTCGGCTTTGGGTTCCCCTACTGACAAACCACCAATGGAATAACCAGGGAAGTCCATCCCCACCAATTCTTTAGCGCTAAGTTTGCGGAGATCTTCAAATCCGGCTCCTTGAATAATCCCAAAAAGACCTTGACGATCTGGATTGGCATGCGCCTTCAATCCTCGCTCAGCCCAACGACTGGTGCGTTCGACGGATTTTTTCACATAGTCATAGCTTTCATCAAAAGGTGGGCATTCATCAAAGCTCATCATAATATCAGAGCCTAGTTTGTTCTGGATATCGATAGCTTTTTCTGGGGAAAGAAACAGTGGTGCGCCATTAAGATGGTTTTTGAAGTGGACCCCTTCTTCGGTGATGTTACGCATATCCGCCAGCGAAAAGACTTGGAAACCACCGGAATCTGTCAAAATTGGCTGATCCCAATTCATAAATTTGTGGAGGCCACCAGCTTCAGCTACCAAATCTTCACCTGGACGAAGCCAGAGATGATAGGTATTGCTTAAGATGACTCCTGCTCCCATCTCCTTGAGTTCTTCTGGAGACATGGTTTTCACCGTGGCTAGCGTTCCTACTGGCATAAACATCGGTGTCGGAAAAGTCCCATGAGGCGTAATCAATTCCCCGAGACGAGCCCCGGTGTGTTTTTCTTTTTTTATCAAACGATAAGAAATGGCTGGTTGCGTCATTTTTACCCTACTTTCATCTTGTGATAGCACGACTAATGGCCTTAAAAACGGCATTGTCGCAGAAATTTCGTCAACTAAACTATCATAGCGAGTCCCTCTTTAAAAGTAAATAGCGCTGGCGACTTCTTAATGAAAATCCCAAAAATGATACGCATCCTGCCATCCTCTAGCAAACTGCTCATCCCTCCCACCATGAGGGAACAACAAATGTTCGACCAAGCAATTACTCTACTGGGATCTAGGGAGTAACCCAACCTGTTTCATACATAATCACCGACTTTTCCATCTTTTTATTGGTTTTTGAGGAAAACAATAGCAAAATACAAGACAGCTCTGGCATTTCTGCTATACTGGAAATTAGCAAGAGTGATTACCTATTGAAGGAGTGAAAAATTTGACAACACGAACAGAGTTAAAAAACGAAGCGAAGGCGGTTTTGGCCGGACGTTGGACGCAGGCTGTTTTCCTCAACTTAATCCCAACGATCATTGTTATTATTTCATTATTGGTTCTATTAGTCCCAGTGATTGTCTTGGCTACTACTTTTGATTGGAGTGCCACCGCTGATCAGATGCAAAACGCAATCAATGACAACGGAGGCGCTGGTAGCCGTGGCGGTAGTATCGTTGGTTCCATCATCGGTGCCCTCTTTTCCAGCGGGATTAACTGGACTTATTTGGACTTATTACGGGGACAAAAGCAAATGATCAATCCGATTCCTGATGCATTGCGAGCTTTTTCAGGAAAATACTTTTTGGGTATTTTCTTGATTACTATCGTAACGTCCATCTTCTTAAGTTTGTGGGCCTTACTATTGTTGATTCCGATGTTTATCAAGTACTACGCTTATTCCCAAACTACCTATATTTTCTATGATATTATTGAAAGTACGGGGGAACGGCCGAAGACACTGGATGTAATTACCTATAGCCGTAAACTGATGGATGGTCATAAGATGGAACTGTTTATCCTTGATTTAAGTTTTATTGGCTGGCATATTTTGGCACTGCTGACGTTTGGTATCGGCTACCTGTGGTTAAATCCTTATATCTCCGCTACCAAAGCTGCCTTTTACAACCATCTGCCAAATGAAGTTTCCTTAGCTTAATCTACACAAACGACAAATCAGCTCTTTTGCAGTTTTCCTTAGTCCTACTAAGGAAAGCTGTTTTTTTATTTGGATTTTCCTTTACAAGTACCAATTAAACAGGCACATACTCATCATACGCGCAGATTTCCGCGATTTGCTGAAGAAACGATTTTCATTATCACTTAAGCCTGTTTGATATCTCTAAACCTGGAACATACGTTATTCTTATGGTGTAAAAAAGATCGTCTCAACTGATGACGGGGTGAGCCCCGTAACTTCAGCACAAGATTTTTCAATGGAGGTGCTTTGAGAGATGACAAACTTCAAAAAATTATTACTAGTCCTGATTGTCGGGGCGGTGGCCTTGTTGGCAGAATTTGGGTTTCACCAGCCACAGTTAGCTTTTTGGCTGATCGTAATTATCGGAGGTTGGATGACCATCTCCATGTTTATTGGGATGGTTAAAACCCTCGCATCTGGCAAATATGGGGTGGATATTCTCGCTATTACAGCGATTGTGGCTACTTTAGCTGTTGGCGATTATTGGAGCAGTCTCGTGGTCTTGATTATGTTGACTGGTGGGGATAGTTTGGAAGACTATGCTAGCCGCCAAGCCAGTCGTGAGTTGACGGCTTTGTTGGATAATTCGCCGCAAATCGCCCACGTTATCAAGGATACTGGGATTGTTGATTTGCCGGTAGATGAGGTACCCATGGACGCCATCGTACTAGTCAAACCTGGAGAAGTCATTCCCGTTGATGGCCGCGTCACAGAAGGCAGCTCATTTGTCGATGAGGCCTCTCTGACTGGTGAATCCAAACCGGTGGACAAAGTCGTCGGGGATGAAGTGATGTCCGGTTCGTTAAATGGTGATGCCCCTTTGCGTTTTAAGGTTACCAAAAAAGCCGCTGACAGCCAGTACCAAACCTTGGTTAAATTGGTCAAAGAATCACAAAACAAGCCCGCTCATTTTGTACGATTAGCGGATCGCTATGCCGTTCCATTTACTGTGATTGCTTACTTGATTGGTGGGATAGCTTGGTTTGTTTCCAAAGATCCCGTCCGGTTTGCTCAAGTATTAGTAGTGGCTTCCCCTTGCCCCTTGATATTGGCTGCCCCGATTGCCTTGATCGCAGGCATGAGTCGTTCTAGTCGCAATGGTATCGTCGTCAAAAATGGGACTGCCATCGAAAAAATGGCTCGCACCCAGACGATTACCTTTGATAAAACTGGAACCATTACCGCCGGAAGTCTCTCAGTAGCTAAAATTACCGTGGCTGCCGGTACGCATACGGAAGCAGAATTGTTGCAATTAGTCGCGAGTGCCGAACAGGAATCAACCCATATCTTAGCCCGTTCCCTTGTCCAAGAAGCTAAGAAACGCCAACTTCCTTTACTAGCCGTGGAAGAGTTGGAAGAACGGACTGGCCAAGGAATCCAAGCAACAGTGGCGGGTCACCAGCTGACGATCGGCAAGGCAGATTTTGTCGGCTGTCCTAAATGTCACCAAAAAGACCAGACAGCAGTCTATGTTGCTGTGGATCAAAAACCAGTCGGACATATAACCTTTGATGATATTTTACGTCCAGAAGCGGCGGCTACTATGGAAGCCTTACGCAAAGCCGGCGTGCGTCATCTGAAAATGTTGACCGGTGATCATCAAACTATCGCCAATCACATCGCCCAAGAGGCTGGCATCACAGAGGTCTACGCCGATTGTTTACCAGCTGATAAGATTAAAGTGATTCAAAATATCCCGGAAGCTGAGCGACCAGTGATGATGGTAGGGGATGGAGTCAACGATGCACCAGCACTGGCGATTGCCGATGTAGGAATTGCGATGGGGGCCCATGGATCGACAGCTGCTAGCGAAAGTGCTGATGCCGTGATTTTGAAAGATGATTTGTCCCCAGTGGCGCAAGCTGTGACCATTGCCCAAGATACTATGAAAATCGCCCGCCAATCTGTCTTAATTGGTCTATTTATCTGTGTCGGCTTAATGCTTGTGGCAGCCACCGGCATCATCCCCACCCTGATTGGCGCTGCACTACAAGAAATCGTCGATACCATCTCGATTCTCTCTGCTTTACGCGCAAAAAATGACCGCAACTGATTTGCTTGGTATTTGGCATTTTCCGGTCCAGCTATAGCTATTTCAATTCCTAGAAAGCTAAATTTCACCATTATTGTGCCATCGAAAAACAGTATGTAATTCTCTATAAACCTTGGAAAAATAAAATTTCACATAGATTAAAATTTATAATTACCTTAATCTACAAAAAAACAGGGCAGCCTTACTTCCGGAGAATCCCTCGGGTGGTAGTGGGACCGGTAAATGCCAACAATAAACAGTTGTCATTTACCTTGCCGAAGTCAAACATGTTGTAAGTCCAACAAAATCGTTGGACAACAACATGTAATTCCTCGGACATCCTAAACACTACTACCCGAGGCATTATCCTCCAGCAAGTCTGCCCTGTTTTACCGATAAGCGATTTATTCCCTTTACTTCGTAAATCCAGCAAATTTTTTTCTTGTAGGTAGCATGAGTACCGTGAAAAAGGTGAGATTTAGCAGAGTAGAATTGGATTGACAGTAGCTCTAAAGATGCGTAATGAATTACTTAGAGTTGTGGTGCTTGGTACCACTTACTATAAGTTTGAATGCGCAAGGTAAAAGACAAACAGATTTTTCGTTTGGCTTTTGCCGGTCTAGCTACCGTCAACCCAATTTCTAGGTCGCTAGATATCACCTTTTTCGTAACATCAATATAGAACATGATATGCCACTTAATTACTGATACATCAAGCTTTTTGGAGCATAATTTTTTATAAGTTCTTTATCTATAAAAAAGGAGTCGCCCTTGCGTTACTATCCGCAGGCGACTCCTTTTTTATGGACTTGAATTCACCAACTTTTGGCCAATCTTCTTTCGCGCTTATTTCCTACCGAGCTTGTTTCTAAGTCTATTCCTCTTCAGCTTCTGGGCTAAAATGGAATTTTAGCATCTCATTGACAAAAATCGGTACGATGGACAAAAGGCCGACTAATAACCAGTGATTGATACTAATAGGCACCAAACTAAACAAATTTTGCGTAACTGGTAACAAGGCAATTGTCGTCGTAATCAAAAGGGCTAGGACTGCCATTTCAAACAAGGATTTATTGGAAGACAGCTTGACATGGAAAATCGAACGCTCACTACGAACATTAAAGACGTGAAGAATTGAAGAATAAGCCAGTACCAGAAAAGCCACTGTTTGACCAACTGACTCACTGGCAGGTACCCAATGGCTGACACCATCTACGAATCGTCCAAGATAGTAGCCAAATAAGGCGACCACAGTAAAACTCAGCGCATTGATACCGATTTTTTGCCATAAACCACGGGCAAAAACCCCTTCATTGGAGGGAATCGGTGGCTGGTCCATAATGCCCTTTTCCGCTGGCTCACGTCCTAGAGCAAAGCCTGGCAGTCCATCTGCGACGACGTTGACAAATAACAATTGAACCGCGGTAAAAGGCGAACCCCAGCCAACTAGCATCGCAATCAAAACGGTGAAGATTTCCGATACATTACAACTCAACAAGAAATTGATGGCTTTGCGGATATTTTGATACACTGTCCGTCCTTGGGCTACCGCATCAACAATCGTGGCGAAGTTGTCATCTGTCAAAATAATATCGGCGGCTCCCTTAGCAACATCTGTACCTGTAATTCCCATAGCACAACCAACATTACTAGCGTTTAGTGCGGGGGCGTCATTGACCCCATCCCCCGTCATCGCGACTACAGCTCCAGTCCGCTGCCATGCTTTGACGATGCGAATCTTATCTTCAGGCGTCACTCGGGCATACACCCGTAAATCCCTCACCTGACTATCCAATTGCTCGTCAGTCATCGCTTGCAGTTGTACCCCGCTGATTGCTTGCTTTTTATTCTTTAAGATACCTAACTCTTTGGCTATCGCACTCGCTGTCACCACGTGGTCACCGGTAATCATCACTGTCTTAATTCCAGCTTTGCGGGCCTTAGCGATGGCTCCTTTACTTTCCGGACGAGGGGGATCAATCATCCCCACTAAGCCCATCAGCTGTAGATCTTTTTCCAGAAACTCAGAGGTAATCTCTGTCGGTTCTTCATCAAAGACTCGGTAGCCTACCGCAATCACTCGCAAAGCCTTTTTCCCAAAACGATCATTAACAACAGCAGCTTGGTCCACATCACCATAACGAAAACGGGACAGCAAGACATCAAACGCCCCCTTGGTAACGGAAATGTATTTTTTCCCTTTTTTATGGACCGTGGTCATCATTTTTCGCTGAGAATCAAAAGGCAACTCAGCAATCCGAACATACTCTTCTGCTAATTCTTTTTTGGTATGGAAGTTTTCTTCAAAGGCCCGGACGATTGCGATTTCGGTGGGATTTCCGGCATACTCCGTTTCGCCATCCTCATTTTGTGACACTAAGACATCACTACATAAGGTAGCAATCTTCAAGACTTCCATGGCTTCTTCCGTCATCTGCTCTTCTACGTCTGTGACCAAATCTCCCCGTGACCACACGCGCCGCACCCGCATCTTATTTTGCGTCAGTGTCCCGGTTTTATCCGAACAAATCACGCTAGCCGTTCCTAAGGTTTCCACCGCTGGCAAGCGACGAATGATGGCATGTTTCTTCGCCATTTTTTGGACACCATGAGCCAAAGTCAAGGTCACGATCACCATCAAAGTTTCCGGTACAGCTGCCACTGCCAGCGAAATTGCCGTCAAAAACATCTCCAACAAATCTTCATTTTGCAAATAACCTAATAAGAAGACCAGTCCTGAGGCGGCAAGGGCTAAAATACTGACTCGTTTGCCTAATTGATTCAGGCGTTTTTGTAGCGGCGTTGCTTGTTGGCCATTGTTTTCCAAAAGTCCCGCGATTTTCCCCATTTGGGTAGCCATCCCCGTCGCAACCACCAACCCACGCCCACGGCCATTGACGACGGTCGTTCCTTTAAAAATCATGTTGGCTTGATCGCCTAACGGTAAGTCCGCCGTCGCAAGAAAAGCGGCATCCTTTTCCACTGGTTCGCTCTCCCCGGTTAACGCGGACTCCTCAACCCGCATTTGGGAAGTTTGCGTTAGCCGAGCATCAGCCGGTACCATTGCCCCGTTTTCCAAAACAAGCAAATCACCGATAACTAGCTTTTCAGCATTGATTTCTTGTTGTTGGCCATCCCGGATGACAAGGGCCGTCTGTTTATTCATATCTTGTAGCGCCGATAAAGCCTTCTCGGCATTGCCTTCTTGGACAATCGACAAAATCGAATTAATGATTACAATAGCAACAATCAAAATTCCTTCAAAGTAATCCCCATGATCCGTCGCAATTGCCGTGTAAAAAGAAATCACTGCTGCCACCAATAAAACAATCGTGGTAAAATCCGTTAAACTATAGAGAATTTTCTTTGCTAGTGACTCTTTCTTTTCTTCATTAAAGCGATTAGGGCCGTTTTCTGCTAATCGTTTTGCTGCTTCTTCTTGCGTCAAACCACTCTCGCTAATCGAAGAAAGTTGTTCTTGTATCTCCTGAATTGATTTTTGATAATCAGTCATTGGCATTCCTCCTTTAAAATGTTCGTTAATTACTCGCCTTACTTTACTATAACACGATATTTTTAATATTTTCAAAGCATTTGCCGAAAATTCATAAATTAGTCTTATTTTTTGACGTTTTTAAATCAAATACTCGCTAAATAGGCATCTTGATCGGATTTTACTCCTTTTTTCCAAAAAGTTCGTTCTACTTACTGCTTTTTTCCTTACTAATAAAAAACAAATGACTCAAAGTGGTCTAGCTCCCAAATATACTTTTCAAATCATCTAACAATCAAAAGCCTAACGCTTGTAAACGCTTACGAAATATGCTATATTATGAGTGTAAGGAAGGGATGAATTTTGAAGGGAAAGGAGATCTCGAAGAAAAGCATCGCGAAAAGTAAACAGGTAAAAATGTTGTTAGACGTACAAGATTCACCTAGATTTATATGTGTGAGGTAAACTTACAAATAGTGAATGCGTATCAAAGGTTGTCAAAACTTGCACAACACGTAATAAGAAGAAAGATACGTAACAAAAGTAACACATTTAACACAACAAAATAGATCCACATGATTTTAGCGTAGAAAATGTAGTTCAACAAAGTTTTTTGTTTATGACAAGAGATTTATTACTTTGCATGTATAATCTGCAAATTAACTCTTTCCCATCAAATCCTTCCATCAAATACAAGGCCGGGCACTCGAGAGCCCGGTCTTTCTTTGTATTTTTAGATCCACGTTAGTATCTCAAGCCATTGTGCCCTCTCCCTAAAGACCGAAAGTAACTCAACAGGAGGCTTTTCACTTACATAGGAAAAAAGAGAAGTTCCTTCCAAGGGAAAGAGACTTCTCTTTTTCATGAAGCTATTTAACAAACATGGCATCCCCAAAGGAGAAGAAGCGATATTTCTCCTCGATGGCGTGTTGGTACGCATCTAGGATCAATTCACGGCCGGCAAAAGCACTGACGAGCATCACTAGTGTCGATTTTGGTAGATGGAAGTTAGTAGAAAAAGCATCGACTACTTTAAACTGATACCCTGGCGTAATGAAGATATCGGTCCACCCACTATCCGCTTTGATTTCCCCGTTGAATTTCGTACCAATCGTTTCCAAGGTACGGATCGAGGTGGTTCCTACTGCGACGATTCGGCCCCCTTGAGCTTTGACGGTTCGGAGTTTTTCTGCCGCAGCTGGTGTCAGTCGGTAAAACTCACTATGCATGTGATGTTCGGCGATATTGTCCACACTAACCGGGCGGAAAGTTCCCAAACCTACATGCAAGGTGAGATACACCAGTTCTACCCCTTTTGCGGCAATTTCTTCCAATAGTTCTTTCGTGAAATGAAGCCCCGCTGTCGGTGCCGCCGCGGAACCATTTTCTTTGGCGTAAACCGTTTGATACCGTTCTGGATCTTCCAAACGTTCTTTGATATAAGGTGGCAAGGGCATTTCACCAAGAGATTCCAAAATTTCCAAAAAGATTCCTTCATACTGGAAGGTGACAATCCGGCCTCCGTGTTCTAATTCTTCTTTAACCACTGCTTTCAGGCGACCATCGCCAAAGCTGATTTCTGTGCCGACTTTAGCCCGCTTGGCAGGTTTGATCAAGGTTTCCCAGGTGTCTCCTTCCAAATTGGTCAAAAGTAGGACTTCCAAATGACCGCCCGTATCCGGCTTTTCACCATAGAGCCGGGCTGGTAAAACCCGGGTATCATTCATTACCAAAGCATCCCCAGGGTTTAATTCAGCCAAAATATCATGAAAATGCTTGTCAGCGATTGCACCTGTTTGGTGATCCACCACCAACAAGCGAGAAGCCGTCCGCTCTTGCAAAGGCGTTTGGGCAATCAGTTCTTCTGGTAAATCAAAATCAAAATCTTCAGTTGTTAACATTTGCGTCACTCTTTTCTATAAGTATTAGAAAGGCTGAACGAGTTCGTGAAGCCAGACATTTTTAGACTCGGTATTATGGAATTTTAACTTGTGAAAATTCCATAATACCTCAGTCTATAAAGCGCGGGTTGCGCCTTTTTCATCTTGGCTATTTTAGCACGTTTTCCTACTTCTTTCGACTACAAGACAATTTTCTGGCAGATTTCATCAGAACCTCTTATACTTATTTTTAGTAAGTCTTCATTGACCGACTTAGGAGGAATTTTCATGACAACAGCCTTTCATCATATTTCATTACTCACCAAAAATCGTCACACTAACTTGGCATTTTATACCGAAACACTGGGCTTGCGCTTTGTAAAAAATACCGTCAACCAAGACAATCACCGCATGCTCCATTACTATTATGGTGATTACCAAGGCACGCCAGGAACAGTCGTCACCTTTTTTGTCGTCCCTCATTTAGGAAATCGCTATGACAACGACCATTTTCTTGCGACTATCGGTCTGAAAATTCCCATGGGGAGCCTTACCTATTGGGAAAAAAGGTTGAAAGAAAAAGGCATCGAGGTTCTCCGAGAAGAAACCCAGTTGCATTTTTTAGATCCTGATCAAGTGGCGCTCACCTTAACTGAAGTCGCTTCTGATCCATTACCAAAGGAACGCCAAGTTGCCAATGAGATTCCTGGAGACTATCAAATACTTGGCTTAAATGGGACTGAAATCCATGTCCAAGAGCCACAAAAAACCCTCACCTTTTTCAAACAACTACTTGGTTGGCAAGCGGATGAGACGGGGCGGATTGTCTTCAATGAAACGGATCATCTGGACATCATCGCCACCAATACCGATAAAAAAATGCACATGGGACGCGGTGCCATCGACCATGTCGCCTTTGCGGTGAAAGATGAAACGGCCCTTGAAGCACTCCATCAAAAGGCCCAACGTCAAGGTTGGCAGATTGAAAAAATTGTTTCCCGCGGTTATTTTAAGAGCCTCTATATTCGTGAACCCGGTGGCAATCGAATGGAATTTGCTACTTTATCCCCCGGCTTTACCATCGATGAACCATTGGAAACATTAGGCGAAAGCTTTGCCTTGCCACCATTTTTGGCGGACCAACGAGCAGCCATCGAAGCCAATATCTACCCAGAAGAATAAAAAAATAATGCTGAGGAAGCACAGTTCTTACTGTTTTTTCTCAGCTTTTTTTAATGTTTAAAAATTGTTATCTCCTTAGCTCCCCTTCAATCCCCTCTATCTCCCACTCCTATCCCAACTAAATCCCTCCTATCAATTGTAACAAGTTGTAATATTTTGTTATATAGCAGCGATTTTTAGCCACTTTTATGAGAGGTTTTTTTCAGATAAAATCAGTATATTTGAATTTTTTGCCAATCTTTGACACACTTAATGATGATACTTCGCGAAAAGCCGGCTGTTACACAGCAATACCTTAACAGCGGTTTATTCACTAAGAAATGGATTTTATGTTGTTTCTAATATCGAACTGACCGTCGAAAGCAGGCGACGGTGTTTTGCGAGTAAAAAAATGAAAATAGAAGGTGAAAGTTTATGATCGAATTTCAAAATGTCACTAAAATTTACAAAGGCGGCAAAATGGCTGTGGAAGATGTTAACCTTTCCTTTGATCAAGGAGAGTTCATCTGCTTTATCGGAACTTCTGGTTCTGGGAAAACTACTTGTATGCGGATGATCAACCGGATGAACGAACCCACTAAAGGCAAGATTTTAATCAATGATCAAGATATTCAAGGATTCAACCCTGTCGAACTTCGCCGCAAAATTGGTTATGTCATTCAAAATATTGGCTTGATTCCCCACATGACCATTCGGGAAAATATCACTTTAGTTCAGCGCCTACTGAAGGTATCAGAAGTCACCCGCAATGAAACGGCTGAAAAGATGATTGATTTAGTCGAATTGCCACGGGAAATGCTGGATCGCTACCCTAGCGAACTCTCTGGTGGACAACAGCAGCGAATCGGTGTGGTCCGGGCATTGGCAGCCGATCAAGACATCATCTTGATGGATGAACCTTTTGGCGCTTTGGACCCCATCACCCGCGATGCTTTACAAGATTTGGTAAAAGATCTCCAAGAACGCCTGGGTAAAACCATCGTCTTTGTCACCCATGATATGGATGAAGCGTTAAAACTAGCCAACCGTATCGTCATCATGAGTGAAGGCAAGGTTATCCAGTTTGATACACCAGAAAACATTTTGAAAAACCCAGCCAATGAGTTTGTTGAAGAACTGATTGGTGAAGATCGGCTGTTGCAAGCCAAACCGGATACCACCACCGTGGGGGAAGTGATGTTGAATAAAGCTGTCAGCATCACGCCAGAAAAATCCTTACGAGAAGCCATCAAACTGATGCGGGAAAAACGGGTTGATACGTTATTAGTCACCGATGACAGCAATGTTCTCAAAGGTTTTATCGACGTGGAAACCATGGAGAAAATGCGTGGGAAAGTTTCCAGCGTGGGAGATATTTTGAATCCAAATGTTATTTCCGTCAATCAAAAAACGCAATTACGCAATATTTTGCAACGGATTTTGAAACGGGGCTTGAAATATGTCCCTGTAGTCGACGATGACAATCGCTTAGTCGGGATCCTGACACGCGCTTCCTTAGTCGATATTGTCTACGATGTCCTCTGGGGAGATGAAGCGACGATTAGTGAGGCCGTGGAATCAGCGAAAGAGGAGGCCTAAGCCCATGACTGACTTTTTCAATCAATACGGCAGCCAAATTATTGCAAAATCTGCCGAACATCTGTATATTTCAGCGATTGCCTTAGCCTTAGGGATTGTGATTGCCGTGCCTTTAGGGATTGTACTGACGCGTACCCCTAAAGTGGCCAATGTCGTGA
This sequence comes from Enterococcus diestrammenae, assembly GCF_049384045.1. Classification (NCBI taxonomy): domain Bacteria; kingdom Bacillati; phylum Bacillota; class Bacilli; order Lactobacillales; family Enterococcaceae; genus Enterococcus; species Enterococcus diestrammenae. The sequence continues at coordinate 100,380 of NZ_JBMRGR010000004.1, read as the reverse complement.
TTTCCATCACCAGTGCCTTACAAACGGTCCCCTCTTTGGCCTTGTTAGCCTTGATGATTCCTTTCTTTGGCGTTGGCAAACTACCAGCGATTATCGCTTTGTTTATCTATTCTCTCCTACCGATCTTGCGAAACACCTATATCGGGATGAAAGGGGTCGATGCCAACTATCGTGATGTCGCCAAAGGGATGGGCATGACCAATTTTGAGTCCATTCGCATGGTGGAACTGCCACTGGCGATGCCGACGATTATGGCGGGGATTCGGCTAGCTGCCGTCTACGTAATCGCCTGGGCAACTTTGGCTTCTTATATCGGTGCCGGTGGTCTGGGGGATATGATTTTCTCCGGATTGAATAACTACCAACCACCGTTGATTTTTGCCGGGACAATCCCCGTAACGATTCTCGCCTTGTTGGCGGATTTTATCCTAGGTAAATTGGAACAAAAACTGACGCCGCAACAAGTAAGGGAGGCGCAATAATTTGAAACGAAAACTCCAAACAGTACTACTAGCTCTAGTCTCTTTACTGACGTTAGCCGGCTGTTCATTGCCAGGCTTAGCTAGTGCTTCTTCTGACCAAACCATCGCGATTACCGGGGGCATTACCTCAGAATCGCAAATCCTTGCCTCATTGGTGGCAGGGATGATTGAACATTATACCGACTATGACACGACGATTATCAACAATTTAGCGACAACCACCATCAATCACCAAGCCATGATGAATGGCGATGCCGAAATCTCAGCGGCTCGTTATACTGGGACCGATTTGACGACTACTCTTGGGTTAGATCCTGTAAAAGATCCCAAAGAAGCTTTTAAAATCGTCGAAAAAGAATTTGAAAGTCGTTACCAACAGACCTATATGCCTTCATACGGCTTCGACAATACCTACGTCTTCTTGGTCCGCAAAGATACTGCTGAAAAATACCAACTGAAAACAGTCAGTGACTTGCAAAAACACGCTGGCGAATTGGTGGCTGGTGTCGATACTGCCTGGATTACCCGAGAAGGGGATGGCTACGAAGGGTTCCAAGAAGAATATGGTTTTTCTTTCAGCCGAATCTTACCCATGCAAATCGGGCTCGTTTATGACGCGGTATCCGCAGGCAAAATGGATATCGTGCTAGGTTATTCAACAGACGGTCGCATTGCCAGCTATGATTTGGTGATGTTAGAAGATGATCGCCATTTCTTCCCGCCTTACGATGCTGCCCCGATTATTAACGACCAACTGATAGCCAAAGAACCAAAGCTTAAAAAAGCCATTGCTAAGTTAGCCGGTACCATTGACACAAAAGAAATGCAACGACTGAATTATCAGGCCGACAATAATCTGGTGGAACCTAGTGTCGTAGCCCAAGAGTTTTTGAGTAACCACAACTATTTTGAGGAAAGGAAGTGAGGACATGGATTTGCAACAGATGAACCTCTTAGAACAGTTTATTTACTATTTTAGAGAAAATGGCAGCTATGTCTTCGCCCAATTTCTCCGTCACTTTTTGATTTCCATCTATGGCGTGCTGTTTGCAGCTATCGTCGCGGTTCCTTTGGGCATCTGGATCAGCCGTCATCACAAAATCGCCGACTGGATTATCCGGATTGCTAATATCATCCAAACCGTGCCTTCCCTAGCAATGATTTCGATATTGATGATTGGCCTTGGCCTAGGTGTCAATGTCGTCATCGTCACCGTCTTCTTGTATTCCTTATTGCCGATTGTCAAAAACACTTACACCGGTATGAATCAAGTGGATAAAAACATTCTCGACGTGGGCAAAGGCATGGGCATGACTTCTTGGCAGCGCCTATATATGATTGAACTACCTCTGTCTGTCTCAGTAATTATGGCCGGGATCCGTAACGCATTAGTCGTCGCCATCGGAATCACCGCTATCGGGGCATTCGTGGGTGCTGGCGGTTTGGGGGACATCATCATTCGCGGGACCAACGCAACAGACGGTGCTTCCATCATCTTAGCCGGTGCATTGCCGACTGCTTTGATGGCTATTATCACCGACTGGGTTTTAGGAATCGTCGAACGCAAACTCGATCCTGCTAAAACGTCTCAATAAATGAGGACAGGTTGATTCCCTTTTTATTCCTAGGACATTCGCTTTTAATAACTTGATGTCCATAAGACGTTTAGTCTAAGAAAGCCGGCCGGACTTGCTTCCGGAGAATCCCTCTGGTGGTAGTGGGACCGGTAAATGCCAACCAAAGTACTGTTGTCATTTACCTTGCCGAAGTCAAACTTGTTGTAAGTCCAACAAAAAACGTTGGACACAACAAGTAATTCCTCGGACATCCTTAACACTACTACCTGAGGTATTCTCCTCCAGCAAGTCCGCCCTGTTTTATCGATAATCGATTTATTCCCTTTGCTTCGTAAATTCAGCAAATTATTTTCTTATAGGGTAGCATATGTACCGTAAAAAAGATGAAATTTTGCGCAGTAGGATTGAGATGACAGTAGCTTTCAAGATTGAGATGAATTACTTAGAGTTGGTGGCACTTGTGACACTTACTCTAAGTTTGAAGCTCAAAGGCAAATGACAAATTGCTTTGTATTTGGTATTTGCCGGTCTAGCTATCGTCATCTCAATTCCTACGGAGCTAAATTCCACCTTTTTCGGGCGTCACAATGACGGCTTGATACGCCACTTAATTCCTGATACATCATACTTTTTGGAGCATAATTTTTTATACGTTCTTTATCTATAAAAAAGCCAAATGCCGGAAATTCCACCGGCATTTGGCTTTTTTATTATTTCTTCAAATGATAACTGTAGGTACCCACGACGATATTTTCCCGCCACGACAAGCGCATCCGTAAGCGGAGGCTCGTTTGGTTGTGCAGGATATTTTGCCATCCATGTCTTGGGACAAACTGAGGCACGATGACAGTAGTGGTGTAATTATGCTTACGAGCATTTTTACTTACCAAATCCACATACCGAATGATCGGATTTTCAATGGACCGATAGCTCGAATGCACGACAGAAAAGCGGACTTCGGGGAACTTCTCTTTAAACTCAGCTTCGATTTCTCGTTCTTTATCAACATCCTCATCCGTCGAAACGTGCATCGCCACTACATAGTCACCGATGGATTGGGCATAGTTCAACGCCCCGATATTTACTCGCGTCACATTACCCACCAAGACGATGACGGTATTACCATCATACGTATGAAGGGCAACATCTTTTTCCAAACGCAACTGTTCAGCAACATTTTGATAGTGATGGTGGATCTGATAAAAGATAAAGAGTAAAACGGGCATGATAATAAAGAAAGGCCAAATATCACCTAAACGGAAAGCAAACAAGATCACAATAATCGCATAGGAGATCAAAGCTCCGACGATATTGGCGATGGATTTGGCTAACCAACCTTTACCTAACTTCCGCCAGTGAATGACCATCCCCGTCTGTGACAACGCAAAAGGAATAAAGACGCCGATGGAATACAATGGAATCAAGCGTTCAGTGGAGCCATGGAAAATGAACAACAAAATGATGGATCCGGCAGCCAAAGTCATGATCCCGTTAGAATAACCCAAGCGGTCCCCCCGGTCTTGATACATATGGGGCATAAATTTGTCTTTCGCCAAGTTATAAGCCAAAACTGGGAAGGCAGAGAAACCAGTATTAGCAGCTACGGCTAAAATCAAGGCTGTTGCAAATTGGAGCACGTAAAACATCACCCCGTGACCAAAGACAGCTTTCCCGATTTGAGCTAAGACGGTAACTTCTGTTTCAGGTACGATGCCATACCAGTAGTTCAAAAAAGTAATGCCGACAAAGAAAAAGCCCAAAATAGTTGCCATGATTGCTAACGTGGCAGCGGCATTTTTTGCCCGTGGTTTTTTGAAGAAAGGCACGGCGTTACTGATGGCTTCAACCCCAGTCAAAGAGGAGGAACCTGAAGAAAAGGCCCGTAAGATCAAAGCGATACTGATTCCTGGCACTGCTGCTCCCACGGCTGAAGTCGCATGAAATGGAGCCGCTCCTGTGACAATTTGAAACAGACCATAAAGAATCAAAATGCTAATTACCGCCACGAAGGTATATACAGGCACCATCAAGAAACTAGCGGATTCTCGTAGCCCCCGCAGATTCATCATCATAATCACTAAGACGATGACCACGCTGATGGCCACTTGATGGCCATACAAGGCGGGGATGGCCGAGGTGATTGCCTCAGCCCCGGCGGAAACGGAAACGGCTACCGTCAGCATATAATCCACTAACAGCGAACCACCAGCAATCAAGCCAGCATTTTTTCCGAGGTTCTCACTGGAAACCACATAGGCACCGCCACCATGAGGATAGGCATGGATGATTTGCCGGTAAGACAGCGTCAACGAAACCAATAAAATAATGACAAACGCAGCAATTGGCAAGGAATACCAAATTGCAGCTGCAGAGAGGGTCACCAACACGACTACAATCTGCTCTGTCCCGTAAGCGATGGATGATAAAGCATCCGAGGACAACAAGGCCAACGCGGCAAAACGACTGAGTTTCTGCTCATCATTTTCCGCCGACTTCAAAGGCCGCCCAACTAACAAACGTTTTAAATAATTCACTTTTTTTCCCTCATCTTTATCAAAATTCAACTATGCTAACCAAAGCTTTGGGTAGCTAGTTTTCCCGATACTTCTCTGTTTGTTTTCAGAAAATCGGCAAACAAAATGTATGCTACGCTTTGGCCGTCAAAAAGTCAATCATTTTCTACAGCAAAAAAGACAGTAAAAAACACCGGTCATTTTAACGAAAAAAAGTCCTGATAAATGGCAGTCTGGCTCCCAATTATCAGGACTTTTGGGCTTCGCAATACTCAATCATTGGCAGGCAAGTCTTCTAAGATTTTCTGAATAGCCAAGGCCGCCCCATCATGATCGTTATCCACGGTAACCCAATCGGCTTTTTCTTTACAAGCTTCAGTGGCATTGCCCATCGCTACCCCCCAGCCCGCCGCAGCGATCATACTGACATCATTGTCATGATCCCCTATAGCCATTACGTTTTCAGGGACAATTTGGTAATGGGCCACCAATTTTTGTAGCGCCAACTCTTTGGAGACGAGTTTATTGGTGAATTCGAGGTAGTTGTCTTTCGAACGGTATTTGGCGGACTCCATCAACACCAATTTGCTGATTGCGCCTTCCAAACTGGTAATCTCCTCTTCTTCACCGATAAAAAGGATTTTATGGATGGTTGGTTGCTGTGCTAAAAATTCTGATAGGACTACCTCTTCTGCCGTCATGCCAGTAATAACTTCCTCTTGAGCTACCCATGAATTTCTGGCCGGCACAAACCAATCGGTAGCAGCATAGATGTTCACTGCCACATTAGGAAAATTATGAATGGCCAGTTGGATGACTTTATTGGCTTCTGTGAAATCTAGTGGTTGGCTAAACAAGGGTTCAAAAGCCCCTGAGTCGCTAGGATTTACGATGTAGCCGCCATTATAAGCAGCTAATGGTGTGGTGAGTCCTAGCTCAGTCGCAATCGCCATCATCGCTTTGGGAGAACGAGCTGAGGTCAAGACAAAAGGTAGTCCTGCTGCTTGCAGCTGAGCTACCACTTGTTTTAATCCTAAAGTGAGTTGATGCTGTGAGTTCAAAATCGTACCATCAATATCGCTAATTACTAGCCGAATAGCCGGTATCGTCATGTCAATCGTTCCTTTCTCCTATCAACCTTCATGGTCAGTCTAGCGTAAAAACGCCCGCTTGCCAACTTTTGTGTCAGCAGCCGGCGTTTTTTACGCATTTTGCTTTTAATGGAAGAAATGACTTTCCTTGGAGACATTTTCCAGTTTTTGAGTGAGGACATCCACTTTTGGATAGGCAATCACGCCGATCAGACAAAAGCCGATGAACAAGCCGATCATGATCCAAATATTGGTCGTGGCGTTGGGCCAGTATATTCCTCCGGCTGATTCTCGAAGTAAGTCTACCGCGTGAGTAAACGGCAGCAAAGGATTAATCATCTGGAAGAACTTGCCGGAGACTTGAATCGGGTAGTTCCCCCCGCCACCAGAAATCGAGAGCACCAAGATGATAATGGCGATCCCTTTACCGATATTCCCAAAGAGGGCCGCCAGAACATAGACAATCATCATGAAGGCCATGCCCACCAACACCGCAAAGAGTACTGAGTAAAGCGGTTCTCGCACATCAACTTTCAATAAAAAGATATTTCCTAAAGCCACCACCAACGCTTGGAAGAGGCCTTCTGTTAGAAACGTCAGCATCCGAGCGACAAAGGTTTCCCGTTTGCTATATTTCTTCTTATCCTCATCTTCCAGATGGTAAGCTGTGGTGGCAACACTAGAAAGTAACAACGCCCCGACCCAAAGACACAAAGCCGTGTAGAAAGGCGTGCTGGCAGAACCATTATTGGCGATTGGATACATTTGATGGGACACCAATTCCACAGGTTTCGTGAAAAAGTCACTCTCAGCATTGGCATCTGATTTCAAAAGCTTGATCAGTTCGTCTAAGTTGACGTCTTTTTCTCCCTTGCGGATAGCTTCAGCGGCTTTATGGATGCCTTCTTTAAGCGTTGGCCAGTGATTTTCGATCAAATCAGTCGCCATCTCCAAAGCAGAGGTGACTTCCGGTAACTTTTCATCCACCATCGTCATGGTATCTTGGATTTCCTTTTTGATTCCCGGCCAATCATTCGTAACAAAGTTTGCTGCCAGTGCAAGTTTTTCCTTTAAGACGGGGAGCTCATTGTTATAAAGATCGGCGCCTTCATTGATGCCTGAGACGATTTCATCCATGTGTCCGTTAAGCATCGTATTGGCATCATGGACTTCTTGTTTAATGGCAGGGAGTTCTTTTTGATATTTTTCTAATAAAGTAACAGCATTAGCAACCGTTGTTTTTGTCCCTTCCAACAAACTTTCAAAGTCAATGGCTTGGGCTTTACTGATGGCATTGTGGGCGTCTGTCATGGTTGCAATCACTTTGTCCAGTCCACTTTGTAGCTCGGACTGGATTTGTTGCGTGTCGATCAAGTTGAGGATACCGTTGAGTTCGTCAGCAATACTTTTGACAGTTTGTAACGCAGCTTTAACCTCTTCGACAGAGCCATTTTGAACCGCCGTATTCAGTTCATTGACACGCTGTTGCAATCCCTGCAACAAGGTTTTGACATTGTCTAAACGGCTCACCAATTCTTGCAAAAGACTGCTCTCTTGATAATTCGGCAGCTGGGTCACAAAGCTTTGCAAATCCGTGGCAAATTGCATCTGATCCCCCAGATCACTGGCAAAGGCGGTCAGTAAATCTCCTATCGCGGCTTTTTCTTCTTCCGTCAGTTCACCATCAGCCACAGCGGTTTCGACGGTTTTTGCCACACTTGCTACCGTCGTATTCACCATTTTAAGACCGTCGATGATACTCCCCGCATTTTGCGCCACCCCAGGTAAAGTGGTTTTTAGCTTGCCTGCCGCATCTGTCAGCTGTGCGGCAAAACTATCGGCATTTTCTCCCATCGACTTCACATCTGGTAAGATAGCTTGGACTTGCTGGATAATCTCTAAGCCTTGTTTTGCTTCGTTGATCCCATTGTTCATGGTTTCCTCAATCGTCGCAAAATCCCCATCTACTTGTGCCAATTGTTCACCGGCATTTTGGATTTCTGGAATTTTTTCTTGCAAGGTCAAAATCATGCTGGCTTGTTTTTCCAACTCCGGCATTTTATCGTTGAGGGCAACAAGTTTGGCCCCCATTGCATCCACTTGCGGGAGATAGTCACTAAAACTTTCGGCTTTGGCAATCTTAGCCTTGATTTCTGGCATTTTGCCGTTAAGTTCTACAATCTGTTTCGCATAGCCATCGATGGTATCGATATTTTTATCTGTATCCAAAATCATATTTTTGGCCTTGTTGATACTTAAGAGATTGGCATCAATATCATAGCCTACTTCATTCATCACTTTAACCACGGTATCACTAGCGGTTTTTATGAAGTTTTCTGAGATTTGATCCTGGAGACTACTCGCCCCTTTATCGGTAATTTTAGGGGCAATCGCATTGATTTTTTCGTTGATGTAATACTCAATTTTTGGTTTTTGGATATCCCCTGAGACAAAACTCAATAGATTTTTGGAAAAATCTTTAGGCAAATAAATACCGGCATAGTATTTCCCAGATTTCACCCCTTCTGTGACGGCTTTTTTTGACTTCACAAAACGCCAGCCTAGTTGTTTATTGTCCTTCAGAGTATCGAGGACTTCATCCCCGATAGCGATACTCTTATCCTGCAACTTCCCGCCAACATCATCACTATAGATGGCAATCGGAAGCTCACCGGTATTGCCATAAGGGTCCCATAATGCTTTGATATTAAACCAAGCATATAGGGAAGGTAGAATCATTAGAGCGATGATTAAAAATACCGCCACCGGACTTTTAAAGATTCGTTTCCAATCTAATTTATACAAATGAAAGACATTTTTGATGTGTTGCATCTTGCCACAACCCTTTCTTTAAATCACTGGAAAGGCTCCACGAACTTAATATCCTCTTAAAATCGGTATCCCCTGTTGAGGGAATGGTCCACCTGAACTTTAGGAAGCACATTCGTCAAGCTATATAGAATAGTCTAGAAAACTTTAGCACGAAAAAAAAGTGACAGCTACACTAGAATTTGCCTATGTCACGGCTTTTAGACACTTTTTGTCATCTGTCCTAGATGCAAGCACTTACAAATTTCAAGCTTTTTTTCCAGCTTAATATTTACTTTAAATTTAGCATGATTCTGCAGGAAAAGATAATTTTGTGATTAGTAAAAGGCAAGCCCGTCAAATTATCCGGGCTTGCCTTGCTAAAGCTACTTTTCAATAGCCAACGAGCAGTTCGTCTGATTGTACCTACTTGCAAGACCTCTTACAACTGCTGCAAATAATCAATCAATACTTTCAGACTCGCCCCTTCCATCAAGATATTCAATCCAGCTTTTTCCTCTTCGGTATAAGCATTCCCCGCAGCTAAATCTGGTACAAAAACCACCGGTAAGCCCGCCCGTGTCGCAGCCAGCGCCCCCGATAAGGAATCTTCAGCCGCAATGGCATCTTGGGCTGTCACGCCAGCTTTTGCCAAAGAAGTCAAATACACTTCAGGATCGGGCTTCATCTGGACAACTTGATCACCAAATGTCAGATAATCAAAATATTGTCCAAAATCTAAGTAATCAAGAAAATGCTGCGCCCGCTTTTGATAGGTAGAAGTTGCCAAAGCTAAGATCAGTCCTTTTTTGCGAGCCACTTGCAAGACTTCCCGGGCGTATGGCTTTAGTTGCAACTGCCCGGTAACTAGCTCTTCTTGGATAAATGCTTCCCGCTCCTGTCGCAATTGGTTGACTAATTCTTCTGAACCAAACAGAGCTATCAGATTGGCCTGGGTTTGCTTCAAACTCCGACCACTCCAGCCAGCCATATCTTCTTTGGTCAATGTCATCCCATGGTCATTGGCAACCTTGATCCACCCCCTTTGATACACCTGCTCACTATCCACCAATAAACCGTCCATATCAAAGACAATCATTTTTAACATCCGAATCATGCTCCTCTCTTCTAAGCTGCCCCAGCGACGAGACAATAGAAAAAGAATCGTCTCCATTCATCTAGAAACGATTCTACTAACTTATATCAATTCCTTAGCTTGCAAAAATTGTTGCAGTAAACTTTGTAGCTCATCTGTCAAACGTTCCGGCGCGTCTTCATAGCTGAGATTCACCACTGGAAACGAATAATTATCGTACATACTTAGAGGCACCAACATACCCTTTGTCTCTTTGACTTTCATCCGCGGGTGGTAAATGTTTTCTCCACAAACCCCACCATGAATGACGGCCAATTCATATTCATCTTCTGCTAAAGTTCGCAGGCGATAATAAAAGCCGTCAATGTATTGCCGTTCCTCAGAAAAATGTTCCTTGACCAATTGCCACTGCTGATTACTCATCTTGTTTTTGCCTCTTTTCTCACCTATCCCTAGTACCGTAAAGGCTTACTCAACCAACGAATCCGTGCCCTCTTCTTCCATCACAAACGTCGCAATCGTCGGTTTTTTTCGTCGATGAGGGTAGACCTCTCCCCCCATTTTAAAGAGATTGACATCCAGCTCTTGCAGATAATGATCCCAATTGCGATTTTGGATACGGAGAATCCGATGGTACAACCGATCCCAGTCTGCCTCTGACATAAAATTATCCACCATCAGCAAATTGTCATCATGATATTCCGGTACCGGGTTATTTGCGACTACTATATCATACTCATGAAAGTATTCCAATTCCGCTGGGCTAATGAACAACGTGGAGTGAATGAAAAGATCAATTTTCACCTTATCTTTAACCTGGCCTTTGATGATGTCTCGTAACATTTTACTATGTTTCAAGCCACGATCGCTAACCACTAGCAACGATACTGGTGGACGCAGTGAGTCCAGATGTCGTGGAAGATGCGCCCAGTCTTTCAAAATCAGACAAAGGATTTCCTCTTCTTTGACTTTTGCCCAGGGAAAATTACATTCTTTTTCAATTTCTTTTAAGTTGACCTCCACTAACTTGCTAAATACCGGATACAAGCGACGGATATTCCGCGCTGACGATTCACTCGGATTTAGCAAAATAGTGCGGTCATAAGGATAAATCGTATAGGATAAATACCATAACATCATCCGCTGACTGATTTTCTCTCGGTCTTCAGTCGCCAAAGAAAAATCCGCTGCCTTTACCAGCTTATCCAAAAAGTGATTCACCGCTTTTTGGATACGGACTTCCTGTTGAGGATTGTCCCAATTATAAAACTCATAAAAAACGCCGTGACTAACTTCCCGATACCATTTATCCACTAAGATATACTCACTAGTAGCTAAAAGCTTCACCATATCGTTTCGCGACTGCAAAATGACCTGATCGATGATATCTTCTGGTTGCTGGTAGACCGCCTCATTCAGTAAAAAGCCCTGGTTTGCTCGAATAATCGTAATCATCAGCAAAAAAGCATCCAAAATCAGTTCCCGATCATCCAACATCACGCCAAAATCACTGGCACTCCGCATAATATAACAAAACATTTCCTTTTGATTAATCTTAAAGGGCCAAGGTCGTCCCCCATAAGCTTCCTCAAAGTAACTTTGATAGAATAAACGAACCCAGCGTTCATCCGGTGCCGTCACACAAAAAGGTTTCCGCTCCAAGGTGAGCCCATAGTTTTTCAACTCTTTACTAATCTGCCGCACCATTCGATAAAAGGAGGTCTCGCTGACAAACAATTCATTGATCCAATACTCGGCATCTTTGTCTGGTTCAAAAAAAATACGCTCTAAAAACTGAAATTCACTGGATTCTTGTAAGACTTGTTGGTAGACATTTTTAATTTTATTCGTCTGCCCTGCACGAATCGCTAATCCCCGTCTTTTGGAAAAATCCAACTTCAGATAAGTTCCCCATTCTTCATTGATAATCTCCACATCTTTCATCAAGGTTTTGTCCGTACAATTCAATAACTGTACCAACTGCTCGATGGAAACCCAAGTATTTAACCGCGCCAAGGCCTCAATCAAACGCAATCTTCGTGCTGTGGTATTACTCAAAAGCGCTCGCATACTCTCACCCCATTTTCTGCGACTCTCACTGCCCTCCATCATTCCTACTATTTCGCCCAATCTCCCCCCAGAGATTGCAACTACTCCTATTTTAAAAATAGCGAACATTGCCTCACAGGTCAAGAATAATTTTCTGAATATACCAAAAATAAAAGTCCCATTTTTTAATGATGACTAACCCAACAACCGCCTCCCTATTCTTCGCTGCCATTTAATCAACCAATTCTAAGCAGCGATTGCTAAGCAAGATTGCATTCCAGTAAAAGTTGCTGAAGCTATTGGCCAAGCAAGCGTTCAAATACTTGGTAATCGAGTATTTTCACTGACAACTTTTTTATTTATTTCGTCTATAAAAAAGCAACCCACAGCTTTACGCCATCGGTTGCTCGTTAGTCATTGATATGTAGGTTGTCAAATAGCTGATTTGGTCGCTTCCGTCAAATTGACAACACCAATACTAATCTTTAACGCTTGATCCACTGCCAACATTTTTTTATCATCTAGACGGCAGACCTTTTCTTTCAAACGACTTTTATCGATTGTTCGGATTTGCTCCAATAAAATCACTGAATCTCGGGAAATTCCCGTATCGCTGGCCTTGATGCCGACGTGTGTAGGTAGCTTGGGTTTTGCCATTTTCGCCGTGATAGCTGCGATGATCACAGTCGGGGAAAAGTGATTGCCCCGGTCGTTTTGGATAATCAAGACAGGGCGTACCCCACCTTGTTCTGATCCAACCACCGGCGAAAGATCAGCGAAATAAATGTCTCCGCGTTTCACCATAGTCTATACCTCATCCTAATCTATATATTCTCGTGGTATCCGTGAGCTCAACAGACAAGCCACTTCGTAATGAATCGTTTCTTGCTGATCCGCCACATCTTGTAAAGTAATCCGTTGCCCATCATTTTCCCCTACCAAGGTGACCAAAGTATCTTCAGGAAACGCTTGTGGCAAACGAATCATAATCTGATCCATGCAGACGCGACCGACAATCTCACAGAACTGGCCGGCTACTAATACTTTGAATCCTTGCATCTTGCGAATCCAACCATCGGCATATCCGATAGGTACCGTACCAATCCACTCGTCTTGGGAGCTAGTATAGGTTTTGCCGTACCCGATACCCGTACCCGCTGCCACCTGCTTCACTTGTACCAAACGGGAAACTAATTCCAAGGCCGGCTGTAACGGATAACTGGCTTCAAGGGTCCCACCAGAAGGATTCAACCCATACAAAGCTACCCCATATCGTACCATATTCCCCAAAGGTTGATCATGCCACAAAGCCGAGGCGCTATTGTCACAATGGACGTAGCGAGGAAGCTGGTCTAAGATTGCCAAACAATCCGCAAAATGTTGGGCCTGGGTTTCATAATAGCTCGTCTCTGCCTCATCAGCTGTCGCAAAATGTGTAAAGATCCCTTCAAAGGCCATTTGAGGAATCTGTGCTATTTTTGCTACTGCTTCGGAGACTTCAACAGGGGTAGAAAAGCCGATCCGCCCCATGCCACTATCTACTTTCAAATGAACCAGTAAGGGCTGAGCCACGGGGGTTTCTTGCAAAAACTTAGCAGCTTTGTTCAGCCAAGCCAGACTCCCCACCGGAAATGCCAACTGGTATTCCGCCACCAATGGCAAATACAGCGGCGAGATGACCCCTAAAATTAATATTGGCTCGGTAAACCCTGCCTCCCGCAGCTGAATCCCTTCATCAATAGTGGCTACACATAAACCAGTTGCCCCACCAGCAATCGCTGCCTGCGCTACTGCCACTGCTCCATGACCATAGCCATTTGCCTTTACCACAGCAAAAAGTTCACGGCCTTTAGGTAAACGGGCCAGCTCATTTGCGATATTTTCTTGAATAGCTTTTTTATGGACGATAATCCGCGTTGGGCGATGCAGTGATTCCACCAATGATTCCTTCTTTCAAACAATTAAGGTTACAAAATACATCCAGTGATACTTATCAAGTCAGCTTTTTGATGCGTCATTCTGCCAATAAAATTTGAGCCACCGCCACCGTATCCGTATGGGTGATACTCACAAAAACTTGTCCTTGATGGGGGGATTGACTGACATAAGGCGCTCCTAGCTCATCATTTAAAATCGCTAGCTCCTGAAAGGTCACTTTGCCAATGCCGGTCCCCCAAGCTTTGGCGAAAGCTTCTTTACACGCATAACGTCCAGCTAAAAACTCTACTTGGCGCTTGGGAGGCAATTGTTGAAAAATAGCTAATTCGTCAGGAGTGAGCACTCTGGCGGCAAAGCGTGGTTTCTTTTCGATAATTTCTTTGATACGGACAAGGTCCACCGCATCGATCCCGATTCCTTTAATCATGACCAACTGCTCCTTTATCAGCTTGTTGCTTACTCCCTGTTTTCTTCGATGAACACTATGTACAGCAGGAGTTTGGGGTTCAACCTCGTCACCAAAATCGTCCCACAAAAAACAAGCTAGTCCCATTCTACCAAAAATCTAAATAAAAACCATGAAAAAAGACTAGTCATTGAAAATTCTATTCATTTTCTAAACTTTTTCGTATTCAGCGAATTAGCAAGATTAAAAATAAACATTTAAGAAAAATATACAAATAAAAATCCCTTTGTATAACTATTTACAGATATTTTCAAATCATTCCCCTTAGATACTAAAAAAGTAATTTTCCCCTCAGTCCTATAAAGAATAACTAACACTTTTGTCACTACTGATAATCTGTAGTAAAAATACAACGCTTGAGTAACTCGCCCAAAAAGCAAGCAAGTTAGCCTTACTGATGACTAATCACTGTTTCGAGTTTAGGTGCTTGAGATTTTGTCACTACTTAGTTTGACGGTGCTAGTTGGACTTAAGCTTGGTCCAGTATTCGCAGAGGCTAGTATAGTAGATGAAATCTGAAAACAAAATGGCGTGCAATCGCCAAAACTTGCGATTGCACGCCATTTTTACTTGCTGTCTATGACAAGACTTAGTCGTTATTACTGCGAATCACAAAGCCACGTTTTTTACCGCCATCTTTGTGGTCATTGTCCCGACGATCGTTTTTGCGACGATCATTGCTGTATTTTTTATCTTTATTGTAACTATCTTTATTGCCGTAGCCGCCTTTGCTCTTGCCACCACGATAGCTGCCACCATCTTTGCGATTGCGATTTCCGCCACCGCCGCCACCACGACGACCATTTTTGTTATATCCACCTTTTTTACCAGATGGCAACGGACGTTCAGGAGTGATTTTGACTGGTACTTGATCAGCTGGATCTTTAGCCATAGTTTTCAACAATAAAGCCACTAAAGTTTCCGGATCGTAACCTTCCAAAAGTTGTTCTGCAGTTTGAGCATATTTTTCCAAGCCATTTTCTTGCAAACTGGATTCGATTTGCTCCACGGCTGCACCTAACGCACCTTTGAAGGCTTCTTTTTCCGTTGGTGGACGCAAAGGAGTCATGCGTTTTTTGGTCAAGTTTTCGATGGTGTGCAAGTAACTCATTTCGTTTGGTGTCACGAAAGTTACTGACATCCCGCCTTTACCAGCCCGGCCAGTCCGACCGATACGGTGAACATAGCTTTCTGGATCTTGAGGAATATCGTAGTTGTAGACGTGAGTCACGCCACTGATGTCCAAGCCACGCGCGGCCACGTCAGTCGCTACCAAAATATCTAAGCGCCCTTCTTTAAAGGCTTTTAAGACGCTCATCCGTTTTTGTTGAGACAAGTCCCCATGGATACCTTCTGCTTTGTACCCACGAAGTTCCAACCCACGAGACAATTCATCTACCCGACGTTTCGTCCGACCGAAAACGATGGCCAAATCTGGTGTTTGGACATCCAATAAACGAGTCATCACATCAAATTTTTCGAAGTCTTTGGCCCGCACATAGTACTGATCAATCAAATCCGCTGTCATTTCTTTGGCCTTGATTTGGACATGTTCGGGGTTTTTCATGAATTTCACGCCGATATTTTTGATAGCGGCTGGCATCGTTGCAGAAAACAACAAAGTTTGACGTTGTTCAGGGACTTGGGCAATGATTTTTTCGATATCTTCCAAAAAGCCCATGTTTAACATTTCATCTGCTTCGTCCAAAACCAATGTTTGAACTGTGCCAAGTTTCAAAGTGTGACGGTTGATATGATCCAACATCCGGCCTGGAGTCCCAACCACAATGTGGGGACGGTCTTTCAAGCCACGGATTTGACGACCAATATCCGCACCACCATAGACAGCTTGGACTTTGATCCGTTTGTCCCGACCTAAGCGGTACAATTCTTCTTGTGTTTGGATAGCCAACTCCCGTGTTGGGGCGATGACTAATCCTTGTAGTTCATGTTTGCTTGCGTCGATTTCTTCCAACATTGGCAAACCAAACGCAGCTGTTTTACCGGTCCCTGTTTGGGCTTGCCCGATGACGTCGCGGCCTTCCAAAGCCAAAGGAATCGTCGCTTCTTGGATTGGGGTTGCTTCTTCAAAGCCAGAGCGTTCCACTGCTTTTAACAGTTCCGGTGACAAGTTCAGTTCATTAAATTTCAAAAAATATCCTCCTAGTCGTCGTTTAATTGTCGAGTTTCCCGACACGACGTTGATGTTGATTGAAGCGTTGGTTTGGCTTTGAGATCGTGCCCTTGTAGGCTGACCTCAGATGCACGGGTTCTCCCACAGTCCAAAAGAAATGGTCCCTGTCATTGCTCTTAGCTGCTTCGTCGCCGAAAACCGCTTCACGAAGGCATTCAGAAAAGATGGATGAGGCACGGTTGCCACCTCATGCTTTATATCCGCAAAAAGACTGGGTACAAGTCCGTCAAAACTTGGCTCCCAGTCTCTACGTAAAGGCAACAAAAATACGCTGTTGCGCCAGACTATTAGTCAATTCGTGGATGAGTTTCTTCCAACTGGTTCTTCTTTTCGGCATTTCACTATTCTACCACAGGATGAAACTTTCATCAAGTTTTCAAAGCTCCCTTAAAAACGAAAAAAACTCATGTGACCAATTAGTCACTTAACAGTCATTTCACCGTCACAGTCATGGGTTATGATAGTAGCAAGCAAAAAAATGAAGGGAGCTTTTCCTCAAAATGGATATATTAACTGTCGAAAACCTTACGAAAATTTATGGAAAGAACGAAAATGCAGTGCATGCCTTAGACGGGGTTTCTTTTTCCGTCAAAAAAGGCGAGTTTGTCGCCATCATTGGTCCCTCTGGTTCGGGTAAATCAACGTTGATGCATCTATTAGGTGGCGTAGATACACCTACCAGTGGCAAAGTTTCTGTTGATCGCAAGGATATCTATGCACAAAACCCCGAAGAACTGGCGATTTTCCGCCGACGTGAAGTTGGGCTTATCTACCAATTTTTCAATCTAATCCCCGTTCTAACCGTCGTGGAAAATATCACCTTGCCCGTCTTATTAGACGGCCGTAAAGTCAATCAAAAGCGACTCTCAAAATTGCTGTCTGCCCTCGGACTTGAAACTCGCCAAAGTCACCTCCCCAATCAACTATCTGGCGGACAACAACAACGAACCTCCATCGGGCGGGCTTTGATGAATGCACCAGCCATCTTATTAGCTGACGAACCCACTGGCAACTTGGACAGCCAAAATTCTCAAGAAATCATGGAGTTACTACGTCGGTCCAACAAAGAATACAACCAAACGATGCTAGTCATCACTCATGATGAGGCTATCGCTTTGCAAGCAGATCGAATCATCCAAATTGAAGATGGTCGGATCACCAGAGATGAGGTGTTACGTTCGTGAATATTTTAAACAAGGTCGCCTTGGCTTATCTAAAGAAAAATAAAACTCGAACACTAGTAACGATTATCGGTGTCGTTCTATCAGTGGGACTAATGACCATTGTCACCACTTTAGCTGCTTCCACCCATCACTTATTGATAAAAAATGCGATTACCAACAACGGGGATTACACCTTACGCTATGATACCTTAGATCAAAAAGGAGTTGATTTTTTAGCTACCTTGCCTCAAAAAGGCGAAGTTCAAGAAAGTTATACCACCGCTACTGCAGGCTACTTACTATTGAACAATCCACAGGCACCTAATAATACCTCTGAAGAAGCCTACGGTAGTGTATGGGTCCACGCCTATGATCTTCTCGCTTTTCAAAAAAGACCATTAGGAAAAATCAAAGGTCATCTCCCCAAAAACAATCATGAAATTCTAGTATCTGAAGCTTATCGCCAGGATTTTTCTAAAAATTTAAAAGTTGGCGACCTGTTTTCACTAGATTTAATTACCTTCTCTCAGGGAGAAACGAGAGGCGATGAGCAGTTGCTTGATTTATTGGCAAAAAAAGCCCCCAATCGCAAAGAAACCTATAAAATAGCAGGCTTTGTATCACCTAAATATAGCAGTGAAAGCGGCAATCGTAGCTATGAATTCTATGTAGCAGGTGTCTCAACGCTGGATCAAGAACAAACTCGCTTTTTAAAACTAACCCACCCCGAAAAATGGCAGACCTTTAAGAAAAAGCATCAACCAAAAAATACAGAAAACGTAGAAATTTCCTTAAACAATGAGTTATCAGAGCTTCAAGGCCACGGAACAGACGGTATGACTACTCACAAAAACTGGATGATTCTGGGGATAGCGGCGATTTTCGCTGGACTAATTGCCGGTGGCTCTATTTTACTGATTCACAATGCTTTTGCCATGTCGGTCAATGAGCGGTTGCAACAATTTGGTTTATTAGCTTCCATCGGGGCAACCAAAAAGCAAATTCGGCGCTCGGTTATTTTTGAAGGATTTTCAATTGCTTTAATTGGTATTCCCCTAGGTATTTTGGTAGGTTTAGCGTTTGTCATCTTAGGAAAAACCGGACTCATCGCTTTAGCTGATAAACTTCAAGAACAGGAACTTATCGCAGTCATCCAGCAACTTACCTTAACTGTTAATTGGCAGTCTTTAGTAGCAGCTGCCTGTATTGGCTTGATCATGATTTTATTATCCGCCTGGTTACCTGCCCGCCAAGCACTAAAGCATTCCGTAATGGCCGTGATTTCTCAACAACAACAAATCAAGCTGAATGCTAAAAAACTACGTACGGGAAAACTCTCAGGTAAGCTATTTGGACTGTCAGGTACCTTGGCCCAAAAAAACTTCAAGCGAAATAAAAAAGCTTATCGTCCCACCATTCTTTCATTAATCGTCTCAATTGTTCTATTTATAGGGGCTTCTGCTCTGGTAATGTACGGTGAAAAAAGCATCGCCTACTCCTTTCAGCAAGAAAAATGCGATGTCCGAATGGCTGCCTATGACGTCACTGATCAAGACAAATTGAAAGAGCTTTTTGCTAAATATGACCAGTTGACAGAAATCGAGCAAGGGGGATGGTCGGTATCAGACTTTGTCACCACCACCCTTTCGAAAAAACAGCTAAATCCCCGAGCTATTCACGGAAATAATCCACCATTTTATCCCGACGATTTAGAAGTTTACGAGGGGGATGCGCCAAAGGAAAAAGACATCTATTATGGTTCCATCCAAATTGTCGCCTTCGATGATCAGACTTTCAAAGGTTGGCTTAAGCAATTAGCTTTACCAGAAGAGGATTATTTCGATAAAAAACTCAACGCTCTTGGAAATCAGGTCATCACTTCCTACAGCCAAGAAACTGGCAAGACTGAACGTTATCCCTTGTTTCAAGATGATCAACCACGTCAGTTGACTCTTCGTGGTAGTGATGATACTGGCAAAATGGTGACCTTAAAAAACCCTATTACCTTGCAACATTATATTAACGAGTTACCCGCTCTCTTTAGCAGCAGCGATAATCCTTATCTAACGGCTTATCTACCAGTAGATAACTACAATCGACTCTTTGAAACGATGGAGGATACTGGCATCAGCTCCGCCAGTCATCATTATCTTTACCAAGCCACTAGCTCTAATGCCGACCAAGCTACTAAAAAAATGAGAACTATGGCGCAAGCAGCTGGCTTAACTAACTTTTTCGTCTCCAATATTCAACAGGAAGAACAAACCTTGAGAAATATGCTATTGCTAGTCAAAGTCATCGCTTATAGCTTTATTGCAGTTATTTCGTTAATTGCGATTGCCAATGTCTTTAACACGATTTCTGCTAACTTGATGCTACGGCGACGAGAATTTGCAATGCTGGAATCAGTGGGAATGAGCCCCAAAGGATTTACTCAGATGATGGCTTACGAGTGTCTCTTATACGGTAGCAAGGCCTTACTCTGGGGCTTATCCTTAGCCTTAGCGTTAGATTTTCTTCTGTACAAAATAGTGAACTTTGGTATCGAGCAACCATTCATTATTCCTTGGGGGGCAATAGCCATCAGTATTGCCTGTGTTTTCATCATTGTTTTTATCACCATGCTTTATGGTTTTCATAAACTAAAAAAAGAAAACATTATTGATGGCTTAAGAGGAGCATCATAGTATTCAAAAAAACAGCCACTTGTAACGGTTGCTTTCTCGTATAGGAGGCAACAATTACAAGTGGCTGCTTTCTTTAGCACCAAAATACTTACTTCAGCTAGTAGGATAGTTACTTACGCTTCCACCAAAGCCGCTACAACTTCCGCCAACCCCATACCATTACTTCCTTTGAGGACAATGCTATCTTGGGGGTATAATTCTGCTTGAATCATTTGAATTAAAGCCGCTTTATTTGGCTTATCAAAATGGTAAACCATTAGATCGGCATCCATTTCCGTTAGTGCATGGAAAAGGGCCGTCATCTCAGAGCCATACAAGAAAATCACATCATAGCTTGCTCCGATATGCTCTGCCATAGCCGCGTGCATTTTTCTGGAGTCTGGTCCCAGTTCCAACATATCTGCCAAGACCGCCAGTTTCCGGCCCCCATTGCTTTCTAGTTTCCCAAATGTATCCAACACTAAGGCCATGGCCGTCGGATTTGCATTGTAGACATCGCTTAAGACTTGAGCCCCATTTGTCGCTGTCAGCCACTGGGTACGGTTTTTCGTCAAGGTGACCGTTACCAAGCCTTGGCGAATTTCAGCCGTCGTCAGCCCAAACGCTTGACCAATTCCATAAGCAATCAACGCATTTTTGACGTTATAGGCACCAATGACGGGAATCTCAAATGGGTCGCCAGCCACTTCAAAGGTGGTTCGTTCTTTACTTTCCCCTGTGACGGTTGCAGTGATATCCCCATCAGCAATGCCAAAGGTTCGCACTTGTTGCGTCAAACCAGCTACTAGTGGTGTCAACAAAGGTTCATCCGCAGGTAGTAACAATAGGCCATCAGCTTTCAAACCAGCAACAATTTCCATTTTCGCCTGCGCAATCCCTGCGCGAGAGCCAAGATTTTCGATATGGGCTTCTCCAATAATCGTGATAGCAGCCGCGTCTGGTCGGCCCATCTCTGATAATTCCGTCAGCTCGCCGGCATGGTCCATTCCCATCTCCAGCACTAACATCTGACAATCTTCCGGCATATGCAACATCGTATAAGGCATACCGATATTGTTATTGTAGTTGCCTTGGGTTTTATAAGTGACAAATTTTTGTGCCAAAACCGCTGCAGTCAAGTCTTTGGTTGTGGTTTTCCCATTACTCCCAGTGATAGCAATTGTTTTTGGCGCAATTTTTTCTTTGTAATACACCGCTAACTGTTGCATAGCTGCCAACGGATCTGTCACAGGAATCACCGTCACTCCTGCGGGAACCAACGCTGGGTCTTGACTCCAAAATGTCGCTACCGCACCATTTGCCACAGCCGCTTCAATAAACTCGTGCCCATCTCGCGCTCCAGCCAGCGGGATAAACAAATCCCCCGCTGTAATTTTACGACTATCAAACTCCACTTGATGAAGAGGGCTTTCATCAGTCACTTGCGTAGCACCAAATAGTTCTGCTACTTCTTTAATGGTTAACTTCATCTTCATAACCTCACAATTTTTATCACAAAATACCTTCTGTGATTGTACCATAAAAGCTAGCCTAGCGCGTCTTTCAGTCAACTATCAAGCCATTCGCTTACAAAGAAAAAGCCCTGAGAGTTATCTCAGAGCTTCAGGTATTTATCATACATCAGTCAAAAATTCATGGCGTTGGTTGTAGCGATTCATTCCCAATTGGATCAATTCTTCAATCAAATCCCCGTATTTCAGTCCCATCTTATCCCACAAAGAAGGATACATCGAAAACTGAGTGAACCCAGGCATCGTATTTAACTCATTTAAGAAAAGTTCATTTTTATTGGTTAAGAAGAAATCACAGCGAGACAAGCCACTGCCTCCCAATAAGATATAGGCATTTTTCGCATAATCTTGAGCTTTCTGTTGGACATCTTCGGGTATTTCAGCAGGAATCTGCATCACGATTTTATTATCAATGTATTTTGAGTTGTAATCATAGAAGGCCACGTCTTTCACGATTTCGCCAGGAACCGTCGTACGTACATCTTCGTTCCCCAAAATTGCTACTTCGATTTCGCGGGCTTCGATTCCTTGTTCTACGATTGCTCGCGTATCGTATTTGTAAGCTTCGTGGAGGGCATTTTGCAACTCTTCCCGATTTTCTGCTTTAGAAATCCCTACGCTGGATCCCATATTAGCGGGTTTCACAAACATTGGGTACAACAAGGTGCCTTCACATTGTTCAAAGATTTGTTTTGGATTTTCTTTCCAATGATTTTTCAGAACTGGGACATAAGGAACTTGCGGAATCCCCCCAGCCTGCAAAATATATTTGGTCATGATCTTATCCATCCCACAGGCACTCGTCAAAACGCCTGCACCGACATAAGGCATATCGATTGTTTCCAAAAAGCCTTGAATCGTACCGTCTTCCCCATTTGGTCCGTGAAGCACTGGGAACACGATGGCCTCTTCTTCTTTGATGCTGGAAGGTTGGATAATTTTACCAGTGGCATTCTCCACTCCTTCACCCCAAGTTAAGTGTAAAACGTCTTCCGATTGAGGGGCTTCTGTCAATAACGGCCCTTGTACCCATTCGCCAGTTTTGGTGATAAACACCAGTTGCACTTGATAATAATGATAATATACCGCTTGTAAAACGGAGTAGGCTGACAAGATGGAGACCTCGTGTTCCGCACTGCGCCCGCCATATAACATTACAATTTTCAAAAGTTTTTCCTCCTGTTGTAAGACACTGCTGTCAAGTGTAGCGACAAATCAGATAACTCATGATTGTGCCTCGTTATCAAAGCCTTCGCCACTTACAGACGCGTGCCTTCATGAAGTTTCATCTTTTCATTCTCCCATATTTTAGCATAAAAGCCCTAAGCGTAACAGATTGAATTTAAAACCCACCAACAATGCTCCTCCCTTCTAGTTTCATTTTACTTTCTGAGGTCAGCGACTGAAAATAACATGTAAACAAAAAAATTACGATGTTCTTTCGTCCCTTTAAAAAAGATACGTAAAAAAGTCTGTGAAAAATTTTCACATCTTCCAATTGAACACTATTCTCAATTAGCCATAAATCTAGCGTTATCCCCCTTTTAATATGGAAATAATAAAAATAAATTTCACAAAGACTGTTGTTCTTAACAAGTGAGCGGTCTATAATAATGATAGCGCTTTAAAATACAAACAAAAGAAGGGACGACACTCATGTTAGCCCAAATGATGGAAAAATTCAAAGGTGGGGTCTCCGTACCTCACCACAAACCCACTGCAACCATGGCAACGGTGCCCTTACCTGCCCCTAAGCTCGTAGTAATTCCCTTGCAGCAGCATATCGGCGCTCCTTGCCAACCACTAGTCAAAGCCAAAGAGCTGGTGCAAGTCGGCCAAGTCATCGCTGATAGTTCAGCCTTTGTCTCAGCACCAATCCATGCCCCCGTCTCCGGAAAAATCAAACATATCAAACCCATTTTGCTAGCAAATGGCAAACGGATCGACGCTTTCACCATTGAAAACGACGGCAACGATACACCTGTTGCTGAGATGGGCCCAGTGACTATTACCAATAAGAAGGAACTAATCCAAGCGGCTCGTGATAGCGGCTTAGTAGGTATCGGTGGTGCAGGCTTTCCTCTTCACGTAAAGCTAGCCGCCAAAGAACCCCTAGATACGCTAGTCATCAATGGCGCTGAATGTGAACCTTATATCACCTCTGATTACCGCGAAGCCATCGAAAACACTGACCGGATTATCACTGGTATGCTGACGGTCATGGATCAACTTCAGATTAAAACCGGCATCATCGGTATTGAAGACAATAAACCCCACGCCATTACCGCCTTAGCTGAAGCCGTAAACCGTCAGCCAGACCCTAACAACCACCAGCGGATCAAAGTGATGAAATTACCAACCCGCTATCCTCAAGGGGCGGAAAAAATGTTGATTTACGCTACTACTGGCCGAAAGGTAGCCCCCGGAGAATTACCCGCATCTGCCGGTTGTCTGATATTAAACATTTCCACCATCTCCTTATTCCAACACTATTTGGACACTGGAATGCCTTTGACTGAAAAGCGCATCACTGTGGATGGCGACAATATTGTTGAGTCTAAAAATCTACGGGTTCCCATCGGCACACCGATTGAGGATATTCTGACCTTTTGTGGTGGCTTAAAAGAAACAGCTGGTGCCAAAATCATTTTAGGCGGACCCATGATGGGAATTGCGCAATTTGATCTGACGTTGCCAATCACCAAACAAACCAACGCCATCACTTGTTTATCCGCCAAAACAGCAACACAACCGCAAGAAATGCCCTGTATTCGTTGTGGACGTTGTACACGAGGCTGCCCTATGAATTTATTACCTTTAGAAATCGAACGGGCACTAAAAAATAAAGACGCCCAAAGTCTCAAAGAACATCACGTCGCGGCTTGTATGGAATGTGGCTGCTGTGCCTTTGTCTGTCCGTCGAATCGCCGGTTGGTGCAGTACATGCGAGAAGGTAAAGTCATCGAAAGGGGGGCACAATAATGTCTGATAATTTCCTTGTTACCGCCAGTCCACATCTCCACAGCGGCTCATCCAGTATCAAAATAATGCGGGATGTCATCATCGCTCTCGTACCAGCAGTCATTGCAGCCGGGATTATTTTTGGTTTACGGTCCTTATTAGTTATTTTGACTTGTGTCACCAGTTGCGTCTTAAGCGAGTATTTATTTCGCAAACTCTTAAAACGTCCCAATGCTACCTATGACCTGACAGCCGTCATCACCGGTTTGTTATTGGGTCTCAACTTGCCGGTCTCCTTGCCTTTATGGATGGCAGCAATCGGTGGCATCGTAGCGATTGTCATCGTCAAAGAGTGCTTTGGAGGCGTGGGACAAAATTTTGTCAATCCAGCAATCACCGCCCGTATCGTTCTTTTGATGTCCTTTTCTTCGGCGATGAGCGTCTGGAATCAACCTTTTTACTATCTCCATCAAGGGACGGATACTGTCACCTCGGCTAGTTATTTCCAGGCTTTGCAGACGGGCGCCGAAATTCCCTCTTTATTGAATATGTTCTTAGGCGTGCGCTCTGGTAGCCTTGGGGAAACTTCGGCTTTGGCGCTATTATTAGGATTTGCTTATCTTTTGTGGCGGAGGATCATTGAACCCACCATTCCTGTGATTTTCATCGGTACTGTAGGCCTGCTCTCCTGGCTTTTAGGAGGGGAACCGCTATATCAGATGATGTCTGGGGGCTTACTTTTGGGAGCGATTTTTATGGCGACGGATTACACCACCTCCCCTACCACGCGCACCGGCCAAATTATCTTCGCTTTCGGTTGTGGTCTGATCACCGTACTGATTCGCTTTTTTGCCGCTTTACCAGAAGGGGTGTCTTATGCGATTTTGCTGATGAATATCATCACCCCATTAATTGATCGCTATACCATTCCGAAAGCCTTTGGGACGAAAAAGGAGGTGGCCATTAATGAAGAATAGCAAAAGTATTTTGACAGCAACTTTCTGCCTCGTCGTCATCTGCTTAGTGGTTACGGGAGCGGTCGCTGGGACTCGCTATGCTTTTTCCGATGAAATCGCCGCCCAAGAATGGCAACAGCAACAAACCACTATGTCCAAACTAATTAAAGCAGAAGACTACCAACAACTCACCAACGACGCCGCCAACGGTCAACTTTACGAAGCGATCACTGCTGCGGGAGAAACTGCCGGTTTTATCGCCATTACCGCCGAATACGGTTATGGCAGTGAGGTTTCCGTCATGACTGCCATCACGCCGGCAGGACAAGTCGCTGGCATTGAAATCTTGGACGCTTCCCAAGAAACTCCCGGCTTAGGGCAAAACGTCACTCGCAGCGACTTCACCAAGCAATTTGACAACCTTACCGGCAGTCCCAAAGTCGTCAAACAAAAAGCGGCGGACAACGAAATTCAAGCTGTCACCGGTGCCACTCGCTCCTCGAATGCGGTAGCTGGGGCCGTGACGAAAGCTTTGGCACTCTATGAAAAGGAGGTGGGCTGACATGGAACATGAAAAATTAACAACAGTCTTTTCTCGCGGCATCATCAAAGAAAATCCGGTGCTCCGCCTGATGCTGGGGACCTGTCCGACATTGGCCGTCACCACGAGTGCCCTCAACGGCTTTGGGATGGGGGTGGCTGCCACTGTCGTCTTGATTGGCTCTAATATCGTCATCTCAGCATTACGCAATGTGATTCCTGATAAGGTACGGATTCCAGCCTTTATTACGATTATTGCCGGCTTTGTAACTGTCGTGCAACTGATTATCAAAGCTAAAGCGCCGAGCCTCGATGCCACCTTGGGGATTTATCTACCATTGATTGTTGTCAACTGTATCATTTTAGGACGAGCCGAAGCTTACGCCAAAGACAATCCTGTTTTACATGCAGCAGCAGATGGTTTAGGGATGGGAATTGGCTTTACTCTGGCACTGATCTGCATGGGAGGGATCCGCGAATTACTAGGAGCCGGAACTTTTCTCGGCTTTGCTATCGCTCCTAGCTTCGTCACACCCATGACGATTTTCTTGCTCCCTCCTGGCGGCTTTTTCGTCTTCGGGATGTTGGTCATGTTAGTCAATCGCCTCAGTAACCGTAAGAGTCCGGAACCAGACTGCACCGCTTGTCCCATTGCAGAGGCTTGTGGCGGTATTGCAGCCAAAAATGAAGAAGGAGGAGACACTCCATGCAAATGATGATTACGATTTTAGTTGCTGGAATTCTCACCGACAATTTTGTCTTATCACAATTTTTAGGGATTTGTCCCTTCCTCGGAGTTTCCAAAAAACTGGACACCGCTGTGGGCATGTCCGTAGCTGTCACCTTCGTTATGGTTTTGGCCACCTTAGTTACCTATCCCCTCTACGCTTGGGTGCTGGTGCCTATGAGTCTGGATTACTTGCAAACCATCGTCTTTATTCTGACGATTGCTGCTCTCGTACAACTGGTAGAGGTGGTAATGAAAAAATACATGCCGCCACTCTACAATGCTTTAGGCATTTACCTGCCATTGATTACCACCAACTGTGCCGTTCTCGGA
The DNA here is from genome assembly GCF_049384045.1 of Enterococcus diestrammenae. Taxonomy (NCBI): domain Bacteria; kingdom Bacillati; phylum Bacillota; class Bacilli; order Lactobacillales; family Enterococcaceae; genus Enterococcus; species Enterococcus diestrammenae. The sequence goes on along the minus strand of NZ_JBMRGR010000004.1, from coordinate 73,288 downwards.
GTGACAATTTTACATTTCACCAAGGAATACAGCTATGGTCAAAGTCTCGTCAACGCCCTAGCAGCTGGGCTCGGTTTCTTATTAGCCATGGTCTTGTTTGCTGGTGTCCGTCAACGCCTGGAAACCGCCGATATTCCTGATGCGCTAAAAGGGATGCCGATTACTTTAATCGCAGCGGCCATCGTTTCTATGTCATTTCTAGGCTTTGCCGGTTTGGCAGAAGGCCTCTTCCAATAGAAAGGAGTTGCAATCATGTTAGAAAGTATTCTTATTCCGGTGGCAATCGTCTCTGGCTTAGGACTCGTCGCCGGGGTCGGCCTCTCCATCGCTACGATCGTCTTTCAAGTACCGGTCAATGAAAAAGAGGAAAAAGTCCGGAGCTTCTTGCCAGGAATTAACTGCGGGGCTTGCGGTTTTTCCGGCTGTGATGGCTATGCTAAAGCGCTGGCTGATGGCACAGCTGAAGCGAACCTCTGCGCTCCTGGTGGTGCTGAAGTTCGACAAGAAATCAGCGCTTTACTCGGCGTTACGGCCGACGAACAACGCCCCACCGCAGCTTTCGTTGGCTGCAACGGCCGCTGTGAGTTAACCAGCAAAAAAATGAATTATCAAGGGGCCCAAACCTGTTACGCCGCCAATCAAGTCTTCGGCGGCCAACAAGCCTGCGGTTATGGATGTATGGGTTATGGTGATTGTGTCCAAGCTTGTGCCTACGACGCCATTCACGTGGTGGCTGGTGTGGCAGAAGTCGACCCGCTGAAATGTGTCGGCTGTCTCCAATGTATCGCCGCTTGTCCGAAACAACTCATCAGTATGAAACCCGTCACCGGCGCTCCCGTTGTCGCCTGTCGCAATCTGGATAAAGGCGGTGCTGTTCGCAAAATCTGTGATGTCGGCTGTATCACCTGTAGTAGCTGTGTCAAAGCCTGCCCTACGGATGCCATCGCCATCGTCGATAACGTCGCCGTCATCGATCCTGACAAATGCATCAATTGCGGCGCCTGTCAGGAAGCTTGTCCGCAAGATTGTATTGTGGAGGTGTTAAAAGCAAAACCGCGGATGACTGCTTAGCCCAAATTCGTCAATCAACTCCTTCAGCTCTCAAAATAAAGCGGAACCGACACATGATAAAGAACATCATGTGTCGGTTCCGTCTTCATTCCAAAGATGCTAGTTAGACTTAGTGGTCTTTGCTTAGTCCAACTGTATGCGGTAGTTGAGCTCATTCGTGAAGCCAAACAGAACAACTTAGTCTAACAAAAAAGCTAGCCGATTCTCCATTTTTTGGAATCCGGCTAGCTTTTTTGTTAGATTGTCCGACGATAAAAGCGGATGGAAAAGGCTGCACCGCCAGTAGCAGAATTTTTTCCGATAAGACTACCATTTTGTTGAGAAATGATCATTCGAGCCAAGGCTAAGCCAATGCCTAAATTGCCAGGATGGGGTTGCTGACCTTGATAAAAGCGCTCAAAAATATGAGGCAAATCATTCGGATGAATCCCCGTACCACTATCCTGAATCAGAATTTCAGTATACAAGGTATTCTCTTCGTAGGAAACGAAAATTTTTCCTTCAGCCGGTGTATGTTCCAGAGCATTTTTGATTAAATTACCCAGAGCTTCCACAGTCCAAGTAATATCAGCAAAAATCGTTGCCTCCTGATCCCCCACCACCTGAAAATCGATTGCTGCTAATTCGAGGGGGATGGCAAAAGGTTCTTGGGCTTTTACGATCAAATCCGCAATTTTTACTTTTTGCGGATGATACTCTACAGTCCCTGCTTCCAGCTTAGCTATTTTTAACAGTTCTGTCACCAACGTATCAATTCGTTTCAACAAACTGTCTAACTCCCGATTCAATTGCTGGCGCTCTTTTTTTTCCAGTTGGGGTGAGCCGAGACGATCCACTACCAAAAATAAGGTGGTCAACGGCGTTCGGACCTGATGAGCGACATTGGCAAGGGCCTGCGCCAATTGCTGTTTTTCGTGTTTTAACGTATCGGCTTGTTCCCGCAATCGGATTGTCATCTTTTGGATTTGATTACTAAGGATTGCAAGCTCTCCTTCTTCCGCTGCCACCGCCAGCATCTCTTCTCCATGCAGCACTTGATTGATGACTTCACTAAGTTGGGCTAGCTGCTGTTGTTGCTTTTTTTGTAAAATAAGATTGCATAAGATGATAGCTGTACCACAGATAGCAACGATTATCGTTGCTTGCCATGAAAAAAAGCTCGTACTAACAACTCCCAAGAGCAAAAGTACCATAGCTAGCCAAGTGTTATGGGCGATATCACGATTACGAAAGATTAGCATAATTAGACCTCCAATTTATATCCTAAGCCTCGTACTGTTTTAATTTTAGTCGGATGTTGTGGATCGACTTCAATCTTTTCTCGTAAACGCTTGATATAGACAGTTAGAGTGTTATCGTTGACGAAATTCCCCGCCAAATCCCATATTTCTTGAAAAAGTTGATCTCTCGTGAGTACTTGCCCGCTGTGATTGATAAAAACAAGTAGCAACCGATATTCCAATGGCGAAAGAAACAGCTCTTCCCCTTTTTTGGTCACTAATCCTTTGATAACATCAACAGTGAGATCTTCTACCGTAAAGACGGCTTGACTTTTGCCCCGTCTACGCAGGACGTTTTTGATTCGGGAGAGCAATTCCATCGGTCGAAAAGGTTTCACGATATAATCGTCCCCACCTAGGTCAAAGCCTGTTACAACGCTCGCTTCATCTTCCATTGCTGTCAAAAAAATAAAAGGAATTTTCGCTGCCTTCGCTTGCGTACCAACAGCATATCCGGAGCCATCGGGTAAATTGAGATCGATTAAAAGCAAATCCAGTTGCTGCTCTGCTGTCAAAATTGTCAAAGCTTGCTGCATACTGTAAACTGCCTCCCACTGATAACCATGAGTAGCCAATAACTGTCCGATTTTTTGCGCGATAGCTCGATCATCTTCAACAATCAAAATCTTGGTCACACTGCTTCCTCATTTCTGCTATTTTGCATTTATTATACGAGTGGTTTTAGGGAGAGGCAAAACGCCCGGTGGTCTTTTTCTCTCCCCACTGCTAATTCTCCAACTCTGATGGTATCGAGGTGCCCGTTATCATTGTTTGATGGAGCATCTGTGTCAAAATTTTGGTGAACTGTTGGCGATCTAGTGCAGTAAAAGGTTTCGGCCCTTTGGTACGCTTGCCAGCTTTGCGTAGTTGTGCTCCTATGAAACGCTGAGTCAGAAGTTCGTCAATATTGTCAGGGGTGTACTCTTTGCCACTGTGGTGAAAAACGCGGGCGTGTTTGCCTAAAACTAAAGAGGCCAAGCCATAATCCTGGGTGATAACCCAATCGCCCGGCTGGATTTCCTTGACGATGCGATAATCCGCCCGGTCTGCCCCTTTGTCCACATAAATAAAACTGACGTGAGGAGGATATTCTTTGTTGGTAAAATGATCGACACTAGTGACAATCACCACTGATAACCCAAATCGCTGCCCCAGCCCGATGACCTCATTTTTCACTGGCGAGCCATCGCCATCAATGATCAAACGCATCTGCTTCACCTTCTTACTGGCGGTCCAAACCCCCACTTAGTTTTCCCTTCAAAAAGCCAGCCTGCACAAGTCACCGATTGACTGCTGCTAGCTGGCTTTGCTAATGCTATAGTATCACAAATACGGCGCTTCTCCAGTAGGTTTCATGTCTTTTTCCTCCTACTTTTCCGTCAGCAAGTTAAGAAGCCCGCATTTGGAATGTCTGATCTTTCAATTCATAGACCACATCACAAGCATCAGCAACTTCTTGCTCGTGAGTGACCAAGATGATGCATTTTTGCTGTTCATGGGCGATTTCTTGGAAGAGCTTGACGATATCGGCTGAGGTAGTGGCGTCAAGGTTACCTGTCGGTTCGTCAGCGACAATCAGTTGATGGTCGCAACACAAGGCCCGGGCAATGGCTACCCGTTGTTGTTGGCCACCGGAAAGATGAGTGACTTTTTTCTTGGCGGTTTCTTCGTTGAGGCCGAGTTTTTCCAGATTACCAAGGGCATAGGCTTGCGGATCGGCTTGTTGGGTACCGGCGATTTTCATCGCACAAACCACATTGTCTACGGCTGACATATAAGGTAGTAGATTATAAGCCTGAAAGACAATGGAGACGTCTTTGCGACGATATTGCCGCAAACCAATTTTTTTGAGGGATTGCTCGTTGTATTCGATATCCCCTTCTTTTGGAGTATCCAGTCCAGCAATCAAGGACAAAAAAGTCGTCTTGCCAGAGCCGCTAGAACCTAAGATGGCATAGATTTTTCCCGGCTCAAAAATTAAGTTAATATGCTGAAACAGCGGCGCTTCTGGACCGTACCAGTAGCCCAAGTCTTTGGTGGTTAATGTCATAAGTATTCCTCTTTTCTAAAGTGATGGCGTTAGGAAATCAAAATTTTCTTAGGATTCAGTCGTAAAATGCCCGCCGATGACAATAAGATGGATAACAGGCTAATTCCTAACCCAATCCCTGCTAACATGGCAATTTGTTGAGGTGAAACAGTGATGTCCAACTCTTTGACGGCGTCTGTTTGTGTGAAGGCACTGGCAAAATTCATACCCCCACGACCACCACCTGGGCCTCCGCTTGGCGCTTGTCCACCTTGACTGCCACCAGGGCCGCCTTCTGAGGGCCTATCTGCAGCCGCGTTATCTTGGGCGGCATTGGCTGTCGTAGTGGTTTGTTGGTTCAATAACTGTTGACCCACGGCATTGCCTACTAAGTTACCGCTAGCCGAAGCAATCCCTAAAGCAAACACCATGCAGACGACAACTTCAGTGAAGAACTGCAAAATCACTTTGCTCCGAGCTTCACCAAGGGAAAGCAAGACGCCAATTTCATATTTCCGTTCTCGAATCAACATCATGACGATCAAGGTTAAGATGATAATCCCAGCTGCTGCCACCAAGATGATGATATTTTTGGCAAAACTTGACACATTATTCAATGGAGAGAGCATTTGCTGATACATTTGATCATTGGTTTGCAAACTAAAAGTATCGGTATCAATCAGTTTTTCCGCTGCTGTCACAAAAGCATCCATCTCTTGTGGATCTTCCAATTGATAAACTGCCGAATCAATGGTGGCTGCTTCGTCACCGTTTAATTGATTGGCTAAGGTATAAGAAGCAACTATCGTATTGGCCGGATTCATAAAGTTAAAGTTTCTCCCCATGGAAGTACCGGTGTCGGAAGTTTCGTAAATACCCTTGATTGTCACGGTGACGTCCTTGTCATCGGCATCTTTCAAAGTAAACTGATCGCCGACAGCCAAGTCATTGGCTTCGGCTAAGGCCGACTCGATCAACACAGCGTCAGTGCCGACATCGTCAGCAGTCAAGGCTTCTCCGTCTGTCAAGGTTGCTGTCCCTTCTGAAAAACTGGTGTAATCAGCTGAAGCCAGGACACCAGTGATCTGGAAATCCCCCATGCTCATTTGTGCCATGCCGCCGCCTGGCATTTGTTCGCCATCAGGGCCACCCATACTTTGAGCAGCTTCACTATCGCTAGTGCTTGCTTCAGTGGACTCCGCTTCTGTAGACTCCGCTTCTGTGGCAATTGGTTCAATGTCAGCACCTTTTGTGGCTGAGGTGCTGACTTCAAAACTGTAGGATTTCACCCCATCTAGGGCGGCAATTTTTTCCGCATCTTCCAAGTTTACTGGCGTGTTGGTAAAACTCCCAGGATCGGGGCGAGAGCTCGCTTCGTCTTCACTAGTGCCACTATCGCTTTTGGCTTGCTCCATCATCTTTTGCCGATCAGCACTCAACGTGACGGTGGCTCCAACGCTTTTCTTTGCTTCATTCGTCGCAGACTCGGCACCACTGCGAATCGTCAGTCCCGCCAAAACAAAAATCAAAATGGCCGAAAAGACCCCGATTAAAATCAAACTGCGACCTTTTTTGGCCCATAAACTCTGGAGGGCCCGATTGATAAAATTCATCTGTTTTCGCTCCTTGTATCAAATTTTATTTTTGAATAAAGCCTAGATTGCAAGCCTTAACTGTAGCTAAACTGATAGCTACAGTTAAGCTTTTTGAGAAAAGCAGTTTAGAAACCACCAGGGCCACCCATACCCCCACCCATCCCCATACCGCTGGAGACAGCTTCACCGGATTGGGACAGACTGCTGACCGTCTCACTTAGAGTCAATTGAGACAGGGTTGTGCTATCAGTAATCGTAGTATCAGCAGTAGCTAAACCTTGGTCTGACAAGGTGCTTGCTGTGCCACCACTGGCCAAGTTCACCGTGCCAGTCGCAAGGTCAGGCGTACTGATGACTAAGTGTTGGAAAGATTTCGTTGGTTGGAAAGCCGTGATCAAATTGCCCTCGCTATCCGTCAAAGAAATCAACGTATCCGCCGCTTGACTACTATCAAAAGTCACTGCCAAGGCGGTTTGTGTGGAGGTGTCACTGACGTTCAAAGCCATCCCGGTACTACCAGCGGCCATTAAGGTCCCACCACTGATGTCAAACGTACCATTGTAATCCAACGCACCATTGCCACCGTTCGTCGGACCGTTGACCAGCATCGTACCACCAGTCATGGTAATATTGCCGTTACTGTCCACACCATCGCCATCTGCATTGACCAACAATGTACCGCCAGCCATTTCGATAAACTTAGTCTCATCGGCTTGGTCGCCACCACCAGGGCCCCCACCACCAAAGGTATCGCCACCAAATTGACCAGCTGTTTCGTCGGTATCGCTACCGCCACCAGCATTGACTCCATCATCTTGGGCGGTGACTTCAATGACACCGCCATTAAAGTAAAGTTCCGCAGCTTCTAAGCCTTCATAAGATTGGGAAATCGTTATCTGGCCGTCATTGAAGGTTAGCTTATTATCAGCATGAATCCCATCGTCGCCAGAGGCCAGCTGTAAAGTACCGCCGTCGATTGTCACCGTTCCATTGGCGTGAATGCTATCGTCCACCGCATCGATGGTGTAAGTGCCATCTGTGACGATTAAGTCTGTCGTAGCCTTCAAGCCTTTGTAACTTTCTTCCGCATCGAGAGACCCGGAATTGGCACCATCTGCTGTTTTGATCGTCATTTCGGTATTCTGTGTTTTTAATGTCGTCTCAGCTTGAATGCCATCTCGGCCACTATTAATCGTGAAGGTCCCACCATCGATGGCTACCCAACCTTTTGTAGTATCTTCGGCGTTATTGGCTTGAATCCCATCCCCTTCTGCCGTCGTGATGGTGTACTCACCACCTCTTATCGACACGCTATCCTTGCCTTTAATAGCATTATTTTTCGCAGTGATTTGATAGGTGCCACTGACGAGTACCACATCATCTTTGCCGCGGATTCCGTTGCTGTAATTGCCTGTAACCGTCAACGAACCGGTACCATTGATGGTCAAATCTTCTTTACTATAAAAAGCCGCATCTGGTTCAGTTTCGCCATCTGCTAGTTGATAATCTGTACCATCCGTCAAAGTATTTTCACTACCTTCTTTCAAGGTGGTGATCACTTTTTCGGCTTGTTCGATATCGATAGCTGGGCCGCTACTGTTAGTAATCTTCACACCATCCAAAATCAGGTAAACCTTCTCTTCCTTGCCAGCGTTGACCACGAGTTGTCCTTGACTTAAAGTCCCAGAAACCACATAAGTTCCGCCTTTAGTAATGGTGACGGTACTGTCGGAAACTTCTGCACCGTCGCCATCGACTTCGCTGGTATCTCCCAAAGTGATGGTCGTGGCACTATCCCCATCGTATTCGGTAACCAAATCTTCCTCTTCGTATTTGCCGTAGTATTCCGACAGCTCTGCTTCGCTGGATTCAGTGGCTGTTGCGGTCAAAGTGGTGCTATCGTCACTCGTGTTTGCTGCACTACTAGCCTCGCTGATTGTCAAACTTTCTGAAGTTTGATTTGTAGTATTTTCAGTGTTATTGCTAGTTTGTTGTTGGCTACAAGCAGACAAAATCGCTGCCGTCACCAAAAATGAAGCTAAATATTTACGTGGTCTCATGGAACCACTCCTTTCTCGTATTAAAGAATTGATTTTTCAAAAAGCGAAAAATCAGTTTGATTCTCGAGCCGTATACCATTGGACTAGGTAAATCTTGCAAGTCCAACTGGCATCCTTTCTCGTATTAAAGAATTGATCTTTCAAAAAGCGAAAAATCAGTTTGATTCTCGTGCCGTATACCATTGGACTGCTAGTCATAGAGACTACGCATACAGTTCATTGCGTCGCTTACGCTAGCATGAAGCAGAAAAGCACTGCTTCAAACGAACTAGCATAAGCTATAAATCAAGCAATTCCACCCTATTTTGTTGATAATTGATTGACTATCTTTTGCTATTCAAGGCTAGCAATTCTCTTTCTTGAAAATGTAGCAAACATATCGTGAAAAAGGTGAAATTTAGCGTAGTAGAATTGGTATAACAGTAGCTTTAAAGACTGAGATGAAAATACTTAGAGTTAGTGGCGCTTGTGACGCTTACTCTAAGTTTGAAGCTCAGAGGCAAATGACAAATCGGTCTTTATTTGGCATTTGCCGGTCTAGCTACCGTCATACCAATTCCTACGGAGCTAAATTTCACCTTTTTCTTGCCATCAATTGTGGAACCGAAGAAAGTGACTTCCTGTTTTTGCCACGTTCTTCAGTGTCTTCAAGGAATTTACAATTCATCTCGATTAGTGGCGGCTTTACCTAAAACGACCGGCAAATTACCATTACGGACACGGATTTCGTCGATGAGTTCTTTTTCATGGTTGCTATCTTTCAACAGAAGACGGTAGCGCAATTCGTAGACACTCCCCATCGTCGTGGTGCGGACGGATTCCAGATTTGAACTGTGAGCATAGTTTTCAAACAGATCATCAAACAAATGAGGATAATCCAAGTCTTCGGGAATCGTAACTTTCAAATCCCGTTCGGCAACTTTCGGATGTTCCGCAAAAGGCAGGCTGTACAAAATAACTAAAGCGATAGCGACAATCACCGACAAGACGACGATAAAGCCGGCATAGCCCATCCCGGTAGCCAAGCCGATTGCCATTGACCAGAAGATGCTGGTGATTTCGCGTGAGCCCCCTGGGACTGAGCGAAAACGAATCAAGCTAAAAGCCCCCACGACCGCCATCCCGGTGCCGAGGTTGCCGTTGACCAACATGATGACGGACTGCACCAAGACGGGCAAAATAACTAAAGTGATGATGAAATTCTTTGAGTAGGTATTGCGGTACATATGCATCGCCGCCACTAGCAGTCCTAGGGCCAAGGAGATCAGCATGCAAATGCCTAATTGTGAAAAGGACAAGCTTTCAGTCCCGTTGGTGTATAAACTTTCTAACATGATAAATTCCTCCAGATGGTTATTTTGAGTGGTGTGAATAAGTCGGTGCTACTGTTTTCCAAGCAGTCCGACTGTTACTTGCAGGTGGTGTGCTTTCACTCATAGCAGCAATCTGCCAAGAGGATAACTCCTCCAAACTCGCCGCTTTTGCACGGCCTTCTCGCAATTGTTCAATCGGTGCCAAATGATCAGCTAAGTGACGACGATAGGTGAAGGCATATTTTGAAAAACTATCTTTCTTAAGACCATATTTGGTCAATAGATGAACAAACCACAAAGGATAAGCTCCCATTGCTTTGACTTCCATCAAGACGCCAATTTCTGGAGCCACCAAGGCGCCGCCGCTTCCTTTAGTCAAATCCAAATCCGTATCCCGATAGCGTATCCGCTGATCAAAGGTCACACGAAAATCTGGATCCTCTTCATAAAAATACGACATTCGGTCATACGCAATCAGCACTCGCGGCGCTAACTCATGGTACTGAGCAAAAAGCCATTTTAATTCGCGATTAATTTGGGGTGTGTCGGGGCTTTCAGGAAATGGTCCCTGCCCTGTTTGCCAATTGCGATAAGCTTGATAGCTGACGGGGATCCGACGTTTATAAACAATCCCTTTGATTTTTTTCTTGCTTTCCAAAAAGATGGTCGACTGCTCATCAGGTACGCCATAACTCCGGATGCGGAACTTTTCCTTGTATTTTGGTTTTTCCATGGAATGTTGAATCATCACATAATCTGGAGTGTCAAAATAAAGGGACATAATCGTGTGTAGACCGAATTCATCTACCTGCATCCATTGATTGAGTTCTGTTTGAAATTGGTGAAATGTTTCTTCTGACATGGTGTATTTGGTTTCTTTACGCTCAAAAGCTTTCTTTAGTTTCATAGATATCCTCCTTCTCGCTCTGAGAGGTACTTGCAAATCACGTGTAGCGCTTGTCGACTGCTGACGAAGCAAGCTTTCAAGCGCCCTTGCTGTCTATACTTTAGAACCTGCAACTTAACTGCCCCTTAACCCCGACAACTTTTTTTAAATGCTATTTAAGCTGGCTTTATGGGAACAATGGTAGAATGAAAGTAAACTACGCAAAAAACGCCAAAACTTTAGCTGTAAGAACAACTAGTTTTTGGCGAAGACGAGGTGAATTAAATGATTAAACTATTAGTAGTAGAAGATGAGCAAACTCTCTCTGAAGATATCAAAGAAATTCTCAGTGGTATTGGCGAAATCACCCAAGCGTATGACGGTGCTGAAGGCTTGTACGAAGCGGAGACCGGCGTCTACGATCTGATTTTGCTGGATTTGATGTTACCGGAAAAAAATGGCTATCAAGTCTTAGCCGAGCTCCGGCAACAAAATATCCAGACACCAGTCTTAATCCTGACAGCCAAAGATGGCCTAGAAGACAAGGTGACCGGCTTCCAAAAAGGGGCGGACGATTATTTGACCAAACCCTTTTATCGAGAAGAACTGATTTTGCGGGTCAAAGCCCTGCTGAAGCGTTCCCTTGGGTTATATGATGAAAACTTGCTGACATTTGGCCCCCTTACATGCAACTTGGCAAAAAATGAAGTCAGCTGTCAGGATGGTCAACTGCTCCCGATTCAGGGAAAAGAATTCGAGCTTTTGGTTTATTTCATCCAAAATAAAGATGTGATTATCACTAAAGAGCAGATTTTCGACCGTATCTGGGGCTTTGACTCTGAGACTACCATCACCGTTGTGGAAGTGTACATGAGCCATTTGCGGAAACACTTAAAACCTAGCGGGGTGGACAAACACTTCAAAACCCTCCGCAACGTCGGGTACATTTTACAAGAAAAAATATAAAAGAAGGGACTGATTGCCAGTGAATACGGATAGCTCCCGCAAGCAGCGGCTTAAGTTTTTCTTCTTAAATGTGGCAGCTTTTGCGGTGATTTTCTTGGCACTGGGTTTTATTACCTTACAGATGTTGCAAAGTTCTGCGTATCGTCAAACGGATGAGTCCTTGAAGAAAATGTCTCAGAATCAAACACGGATTGATTGGGAAATCCAGCGTTACCAGCAGGACAATCCTTTTTTAAATCCTATCGAAAACATGCCGGTTCCCCCAAAAAACGCTGGCGAAACTGATGATCCTGCTGGCAATCGTTTCAACTCTCAAGTCATCCTCTGGTCTGCCACCGGAGAACTTTTGAATAAAGAAGTCTTAGGAGGGCGCTTTAACGAATTACAAAACCTGACCTTGGATACTAGCAAGCTGGAGCAAGTGACAGAGATTAGCATCGCTGACGGAGAAGAGGCCGGTAGCAAGATGACTTTCCATTCCTTGACTATCCCGGTTGCTGACGCTGGTGATTCCAACGTTGCCTACGCTCAATTTATGGAAAACACCGATCAGATTACCCAATCGATGCAAACTTTCCAAACAATTTTGCTTTTATGTATGATTTTGTTTTGGTTGTTGTCCATTGCGGTCAGTTACTTTATCTCCAAACAAAATATGAAACCCATCTTGGCCTCCTGGAAAAAGCAACAGGAATTTGTCGAAAATGCCTCCCACGAGTTGCGGACGCCACTAACGATTATCCAAAATTCCTTACAGCGACTCTTCACCAAGCCCAATCACACGATTATGGAAGAATCAGAAAGCATCGCCCAAGCCTTAAATGAAACCCGACGACTCAATGGGCTTACTACGGATTTATTAACCATTGCCAGAAGCGATGCCAACGAAGAAGTGCTGGATAAGCAACCCTTGCAACCAGCTAGCTTCATCGAGGGCTTAGTACCGCCATTTCAAGAGATTGCCGAGATGGAAGATAAGCTCTTTCTTGTGGAAAATTTTGCCAAAACTCCGGTTTCTGTCGACGAGCGTAAAATCCATCAACTTTTAGTTATTTTATTGGACAATGCACTGAAATACACTACCGCCGGCGATAGGATCCTGCTCCAATCGGAAATCTCTGGAGGGGACACCTGGCTGCTAGAGGTCAAAAATACCGGACCAGCCATCCCTGACGACGAGAAGAAGCAAATCTTCGAACGCTTCCACCGCACTGATCCCGCCCGTGGCAAACAAACTGGTGGCTACGGTCTTGGCCTAGCCATCGCGAAACAAATCGTCACTGCCCACGCCGGCCGCATCTCCGTTCACGATTGGCAACCAAAGGGCGTCTTATTTCGGATCCGAATCCCGATAAAATAAATGACAGTAGATAAATAGCCTACCCCATTTTCTGGGTAGGCTATTTGGTTTTATTGCCAACTATGATACAGACCTTCCACTTGCTTGACCGTCTCAATGGTCAACTCCGGCGTCATCACCGGACTTTGGCTTCGTCCTTTTTTCAAGCAATCATTGACATGCTCCACCTCGTAAACAAACTCGCTGTCAAAAGGAAAGAAACGCTGATTGACTTCACCAGTCGGCTCAAAACTCACGCGATTGGCCTTCCAAAAATGAGGAATAACAATCTTGCCTTTCGTACCGTAAATCGTCATTTGGCTAGGCAAATCCAGCTCCACCGTCAAAAATACGCTCGCTAAGATCCCTTCACCTAGCTGTAGGGCTAAGGTCGTCTGTAAATCACTTTCACCAGCGGGCATGATACTCGTTCCCGTGATACTGGTAATTTTTTCACCGGTAATTTGCTGCATGTATTGCAACGGATAACTGCCGGAACTCCGCAACACCCCACCACCGGCCGCCAAATCATGAAACCAGCTAATATGGTCGATATGGGGATAAGAAGTTACGGACTCGATGCGCTTCACCTCGCCAATCACCCCAGCGGCAATCCCTTGACGGACTGCCGTCGTCGCTGGCAAGAATAAGGCTTTTTGGGCTTCCATCAAAAATAACCCTTTTGCTTTTGCCAAGGCAAAAAGTTCTTCCGCCTCGGTAGCGGCCAATGTAAATGGCTTTTCCAATAACACCGACTTCCCAGCCGACAAAGCTTGTTTAGCTGCAGCATAATGCCCTTGATTGTAAGTCGCAATATAAACAATATCGATGGTCGAATCTGCGTACAATTCTTCATAACTCCCATAAGCCTTAGGGATCTCCAGCTCTGTCGCAACTTGTTGGGCTTTAGCCAGATTTCGAGAAGCCAGCGCCACCACTTCGCCAGACTGACTTTCCTTCACTCCAGCTACAAAGCGGGGCACTACTTGCGCGGTACTGATGATGCCATAACGAATCATCTTGTCACCTCCATAATCGTTGCCAACCCTTCTTAACTTAAACGTTGGTTGTCCTGCTTCTAGTATAACAAGAGAAGACTGGATGGTTAAACAAAGTGTCCGCGCCTAATAATTAGCTGTCGTGTTTCTATACGAAGGGGACTACGCTCCTTTCGTCGCCTAGTACTGTTCAACATCAGTTCTGTCTGCTTTCAGCAGCCAATCACTGTGTTTCACAGCAAAAAGACGGGTAACCAATTAAGGCTACCCGTCTGCTTCCAATACCGTCAGATTGACGATAGAAAGGCTGGTCGTCCACTACCTGCCCTTCAGCCACCCTGCAAATCCGGCAGGTGAGGTGCGATCCTCGTTGCGGCTATGGTTGAATCGTCGACAGATGTCGACTTTTCGGCTCATCGCATGTTGTTCATCATATCAGGATTTTGGAAAATGTCAAACGTCACTCAATATTTTATCCACAAAAAACGCCCGTCGTACCTTGACGGGCATCTATCATTTACTTGCTTTATTATCTAGCTAACCTTGAAACACACACACTTGATAAGGTTGCAATTCAAGCTGAGTTGGCACTGTTTTACCAGTCAAGAGATCCACTTGCTCCCTCGCCAAGGTGATTGTTTTAGTCATTTCAGAAAAATTCATAACAAAGGTAAAGTCACCTTTAGAACCGGTGCGCATTTGGACTGAAACTTCCGGATCCCCAGCGACTACCAAAGATGGAACCAAGTTCAAACCTGCCGTTACTTCTTGATAAAATTCAACTAAGAAATCATTGTCCGTTCGTGCTCCCACAAAGTAGGCAGTACCGTTACCAGTGGTTTTCTTCGTCACAGCAGCTTCTCCGGCATAGAAATCTTCACCATAACGAGCCACAATTTCCGAATCCAAAACTTCCAACAAAGCTGCATAGTCTTTCACAGAATAGCTTGTATCCGCCATTACCACTTGATTGTGATCTCTTGGGTAATAGACGTCGGTTTCCTTAACTTTGACACCAAATAATTCTTGCAAAGTGGCCGGCCAACCATTAATATACGTCAAATCGGACTCGTTGACGATTCCGGTGAGATAGGTACTCACTAAGCGGCCGCCACCTTTGACGAAATCTGCTAAATGCTGCATATTGGTTTCCGTCAATAAATACAACATCGGTGCCACCACTAAATCGTACTGACTCAAATCATAGTTCGGCGTCACCACATCCACTGGGATATCCCGATCCCAGAAATAGCGATAATGAGCTTGGCAAGTCTGGGGGTAACGTTTGGTAGCTTGCGCAAATCCTTGGGCATCGTCTAAGGCCCAATTATTGTCCCAATCATATAAAATGGCGACTTTTGCTTGTTTATTGGCACCTTTAACAGCGGCAATCTTTTCCATCAACTTACCAACTTGGGCGACTTCTTGGAAAACTCGGTTGTCCGTCGAATTGTCATGATCCACTACTGCTCCATGGAATTTTTCCGAAGAGCCACGAGATTTCCGCCATTGAAAATAAAGATTGCTATCCGATCCATGAGCAATGTGTTGCATTGCACTTAACAGGTGCATCCCCGGTCGTTTGGTCTTATTTACCGGATGCCAGTTAACCCCACTTGGCGTGGATTCCATGATTAAAAAAGATTTCCCTTTCAAACTGCGATACAAGTCGTCGATAAAGCCGACTTTACTAGCCAAATCAGCGGTGGTCTCCCAATCGTTGTGCCATGCGGGATAACAATCCCAACTTACGACATCCACCTCTTTGGCAAATTTTTCGTAATCCAAGCTGTAAAAAGGTACCAAGTCCATCGTGTCTGCCATAAAATTAGTGGTTACTGGCACATCTGGCGTCAAACGCCGAATGTCTTTGATTTCGTGACGATAAAAATCGATGGTCTGATCTGTCACAAACCGTTTCCAGTCCAAGTTTAACCCATGGACCGCCGACTCTCCCAAAGGTGACGGAGACGCCACTTGCGACCAGTCACTAAAACTATGACTCCAAAACGGTCCCCACCAAGCCTTATTCAAAGCTTCCAGGCTACCGTACTTGGCTTTCAACCAAGTGCGAAAATTCTCCTGGCAATACTCGCAATGGCAATCCCCACCATATTCATTGGAAATATGCCACATCAACAAAGCCGGATGCTGTCCATAACGCTCAGCTAATTTACGGTTAATAATGGCAACTTTTTCTCGATAGATTGGTGAAGAAAAACAATGGTTGTGGCGACCACCGTGAAGCATCTTTTCCCGTTTGGCATTGGTGCGTAAAACTTCTGGATACTTCTGGGACAGCCAAGCCGGCCGCGCGCCACTAGGTGTGGCTAAAATAACGTTGCCTCCCATCCCATGGACATCATCCATGATTTTGTCCAACCATTCAAAGTGAAATTCCCCTTCACGAGGTTCCAGCGCGCTCCATGCAAAAATACCCACCGAGACTGTGTTCACATGAGCTTGTCCCATCATTTCCAAATCCTTAGCCAAAATCTCTGGATAATCTAGCCACTGATCCGGATTATAATCGCCTCCGTGAAGTAAACGGGATTCTTTCATATAGTTATTCATACCAACAACTATCCTTTCGTTCCGCCGGCGGTCAAGCCTGACACGAAATGTTTTTGCAATAACAAGAAGACTAAAGCGATCGGGATACTAATCAAAATCGCCCCCGCCGCAAAAGTGGTGTAGCTAGCCCCCATCTTATCTGTCACCAATTTGTACAAACCGATCGGCAACGTATAATACTCTGGATTGCGCAATAGCACTGAGGATAAAGCAAAGTCTCCCAAAGGTCCAGTGAATCCATTCATAGCCACCACGGCTAACATCGGCCGTGACAAAGGCATCAAAATTTGCCAGAAGATTCTTGTATTACTGGCTCCGTCCAACTTGGCACTCTCATCCAAATCCAGTGGAATCGAATCAAAATAGCCTTTCAAAAGATACGTATTCATGGGAATCTGACCGCCGACATAAATCAAAATCAACAGCCAATGACTATTAATCATACCCAACATTTGCGCCAAGACAAAAATTGCAATCAATGCTGAAAACTGCGGAATCATCTGCAAAAGCAAGAAGAGCATCAAGCCATTTTTTCGTCCGGTAAAGCGGAAACGAGAAAATGCATAAGCCGTGAAAGAAACACTGATGAGGGTCAGTAACATGGTAAAGAAGCTGATCTTCAATGAATTGACATACCACTGACCATAAAGCAACGAGCCTTCACCAGCAAATAGTTTCTCATAGTGGACTGTAGTTGGATTAGCAGGGATTAAGCTGGTGGAAACCAAGCTATTCCCAGGGTTGAAACTAGCCCCCACTGCCCATAACAATGGATAAATGATCACAACCACCATTGCCACTAGCAATAAGTAGGTAAAGGTCATTCTTATCGTACGTTGGCGTTTAATACTTGAAACATGTACTTCCATGACTTAGACCTCCTCTTTAAATGAATTGGTGCGACGGAACTGCCACAATGCGATAGCAATGACAAAAATTGATAAGAGAATCGTCAAAGCTGCTGCCAATGCATACTGACTGTTTTGCATCGTCAGTTTATATATCCAAGAAACTAAGATATCGGTTCCTCCTGCTGTGGACCCTGGTACAGCCGGCCCACCTGCATTAAAGAGATAGATGATATTAAAGTTATTAAAATTGAAAGTATACTGAGTGATGATGATTGGTGCCATCGCATACAAGACCAAGGGCAAAGTAATCGTTTTAAACTTCTGAAAAGCCGTTGCGCCATCGATAGTCGCTGCTTCGTATAGATCATCAGGAATCGATTGCAAGGTCCCAGTGGTCACGATAAAGATGTACGGAAAGCCTAACCAGCCTTGGATGATCAACAATGCAAGCCGAGTCCAGTTGGCATCATTTAGCCAAGGAATCGGGGAAATATGGAAGAAATCCAAAATGACATTGTTCACTGCACCGAAACTATCATTGAACAGGCCCGCAAAGACCAAGATAGTCACGAAACCTGGGACGGCCCATGGAAGAACCAAAATCGTCCGGAAAAACTTCTTGAAGCGGACTTCTTTTTGATGCACTACGATAGCAAGAAACACGCCAATCGCCACTTGCAATGTCGAAGCCACCAAGGTCCAGACAATCGTCCACCCCATGACTCCAAAGAAGGTACTCCGCCAGATATCCACGGTAAAAATTTTGGCAAAAGTCTCCAGTCCCACCCAATCAGCCAAGTTTGCCGGTGCTGAGTGATACAAGTCATAATTCGTAAAAGCTAACGCAATACTAAAAAGGATCGGAAAAATGACCGAGAAGACTAGCAGTAAGAAGGCTGGACTACTGATTAAATATGGATAACCTTCTGCTAACAATGCTTGGTAAGATTCTCGAATGGTTGCTGGCTTATGTCCCATACCGATTTTTTCACCATTTTTATACGCATCACGAATATTCAAAAAGTAAAAAAGTAAACCAAAACTAATGACAATCAAGGCAACTAAGCCTTCCGCCAATAAGAAAATGGAGTTGTCTCGTGGAACCTCAGTCCCCAAGGTAAGGAGTCCCCATATTCCCATATTGAAAAGATCTTTAAAAACGAAAAGGTAAGCTACGAAGAAAATAAGAAAAATTGCGCCTTTGATAATTTGCTTATTGTAAAATTGCCCCACTCCAGGAATGATTGAGAGAAGCGCCGCCTTTTTTTTGCGAGATGAATCTTGGGTGATGTTCATTTCCATTTGTATTCTCTCCCCTATGTTCTACAACGGTCCGCCGACTTTACGTCAGCTACCATTGTCTTAAAAAAGTTCTTGGGAGCCATAAAAGAACCATTCAGTTGGCTTTTCTCTGACTCCCAAGCTTGGTGTCACATATTGTCGGCAGTTTTATCTACAGACCCTCATTAGTTAGTTTCTCACTGGGTCGCTGCAATCGCAGACTTGATTTGGTTCACTGCTGCTGGCAAGGCAGCTTTTGGTTCTGCTTTACCAGTGGCAATCGTTTGCAAAGCTGCATCGATAGGTTCCCAAACAGCATTCATCGCAGTAATCCCTGGCGTCAATTCAGCGTACTGGGATTGAGTAGCAATAGCCACTGCCCCTTCACTTTCTTGTACGACGGGATCATCAGCTAAAGCAGCTACAGCAGGTACTTCTTGTGTTTTTTCATAACGAACTTTTGAATTTTCTTCGTTAGTGATGAATTCAACAAACTTTTCAGCAATTTCCGGATGTTTAGAGTAACTGGAGACGTTGTAGCTCTTCACACCGATGAATGAACCCATATGTTCACCATTGCCCAACATTGGCAATTCTTTGACCCCATAGTCAATCCCAGCTTCTTTGTATGGCGCCAAATTCCATGGACCTGAAATCACAGCAGCTGCTTTTCCTTCAGTAAACAAGGAGTCCAAAACATTTGTACCCTGTTCACCAACAAGACCAGATGGCAATACCTTATCAGCGTAAAATTTCTGAACGACTTCTGCCCCTTCAATGGCACCATCATTTGCTAAGCCGATATCATCTGGATTGTAGCTACCATCGTCATTTTGACCAAAGATATAGCCACCATATCCCCCCATAATCCCTTGAGCATAGTAGATTTGATCAAACGTCGCAATTAAGCCATATTTGTCTTTTTCATTATCGGTAATCTTCTTGGAGTAGTCATACCATTCATCCAATGTCGTAGGTAATTGGTCTTCAGAAATTAAATCCTTGTTGTAATAAAGGACTTGGGTTTCCACGGCTTTTGGTAAGCCATACACTTTGCCATCCACAATTTGTGAAGTCATTGCTGCTTCCGTGTAGATTTCTTTAGTGGCATCATCTACATCTAACTCTTTCACTAAACCTTCTGTCACTGCAGTTCCGATTTGATCACCAGGAATCGTGATGACATCTGCGCCAGTACCGGCTGGCCCATCTAAACGTAAGTCTTCAATCTGACCAGCGTAAGCTTTTTCTACCACTTTGATTTTGACATTATTTTCTTTTTCAAAAGTAGCAACCGCATCTTCAATCCCAGCAGTCTTCGCTTGATCTTCCCATACTAATAATTCAACTGTACCTTCTTGCCCTTTACCGTCGGAACCAGAATCAGCAGCACTAGAACTTTCTTTGGGTCCACAACCTGCCAATGCCAACACTGTTGCACCTAACGTCAAAATAGCCAATCTTGATTTTTTCATATTTTACACTCCCTTATCATTTGTGGAAACGCTATCTACATTTTTATAATAAATTAATTTACTAATTTTGTAAATACTTTTATTTATTTTTTTGCTAATTTATGCTGAAAGAAGCAAAATTCCCTATTAAATCACTAGTATTTTTGAATGATTTACGATTTAAATAGTAAATAAATTTACTTTATTCTTTACTTGCGTTATGATAAAGAGGAAAGTGAGGGTTTACTATGGTTACCATCAAAGATATTTCAGCAGCCTCGGGCTATTCTCAGGCTACCATTTCTCGTTTGTTTAAAGGGGATGAAAGCCTCTCCATCACTCCTGATACGAAAAAGCATATCATCTCTACCGCTTTGAGTATGGGTTATGATCGCTCAAAAATAAAAACAACATTGTATAAGATCGCCATTCCTTTCTTCCTCAATCGAGCACAAGTTATTCAAGATATGTACTTCACCCAAGTCCAAAATGCACTGCTTAAATTCGGTAAAGAAGCCAACATGGAGATTCAATTTATTACCGATCGTTTACAATTAGCGCAGCTGCCAGAAGACATCACTGGTTTTATTGGTGTGGGAGATTTAACTCATGATGACTTAATGATTTTGAAACAAAAAGGGTTAAAAGGGGTGCTACTTGAAATTAACCTCTGTCCTAAACACTTTGACACTGTCAAGCCAGACACAGACTCCATGACACGCGATGCCATCGACGAATTTCTCGCAGCTGGCTTTACCCGGATTGGTTTTATCGGTGGAACCTATCGTAATCCGCAAACTGGAAAAGAGGAA
Organism: Enterococcus diestrammenae; assembly: GCF_049384045.1. NCBI lineage: Bacteria > Bacillati > Bacillota > Bacilli > Lactobacillales > Enterococcaceae > Enterococcus > Enterococcus diestrammenae. The sequence continues at coordinate 52,779 of NZ_JBMRGR010000004.1, read as the reverse complement.
TTAGATAGTCGCGAGCGTGTTTTTCGAGATTATTTAACTTCTAAAGGTCTGTTGCAAGAGCAATATATCTATTCGGAAGGCCTTTTTAGTATTGATGAAGGCTACCAACTAGCGAGCGATATGGTGCATCAGCTAGGTGATGCACTACCAGAAGCTTGCTTTATTGCTTCAGATACCCTTGCAATTGGTGCCTTGCAAGCCTTCAATGAACTAGGTATCAAATTGCCCGGGCAACTTGCCATCATTTCCATCAATGACAACGAGATTGCACAGTTTGTCTCTCCTCCTTTGACTACCTATCGAATTGATGTTGAGGAAATGGCCAAAACTGCCATCGAGCTCTTAGCCGACCAACTCACCTATCCCCGTCGCATTACGAAAACCGTTTTATTGGGTTCAGAATTAATTTATCGGAAAAGTTTTGTAAAAAGAGAAAAACAACAGCAAAATTAGTTCTAACTGATTGCAAACCGAAATAAAAGCAATCTCTAGTCTCCAAACGCGCTCATCGTTTTTCCCGCGTTTAGTAAATTGCGTATTTAAGTGTTATCAGCTTTCTTTCATAAGACCAAAAAACGGGCTACCAACGATGGTTGCCCGTTTTTTTAGTCTCACGATTTCAAGAAGATACAAACTCTTCCATTAAACTGGTGCTTTAATTCGCTTCTCGTAGGCATCCAACCATTCTTGCGTAATCGGTTCAATGACTGTCGTCTGATTTTCACCTGGTTTGGCCATAAAGATGCCACACACCCCATCTTTAACTGCTACGCTAAAGGTAAATTCAACATTGGTCGCCACTCCCCATTGCCCTTGATTATTCATAGCAACTAATGAGAAAGCTCCTGCCTTGCCATACCGTCGGGTCAGTTTTTCCGTAAAGTCGTAAACCGCCTTGTCACAAGCGGCTTGTGGCGTCAGCCCACTTGCCATCAACTGGACAATCTCATAAGAAAGACAACCTTTCATCAAGTCTTCCCCTAAGCCGGTAGCAGCTGCGCCTCCGATTTCCGCATCCACATAAAAACCCGATCCCGATAAAGGCGAATCCCCCACTCGTCCTGCTTTTTTCATAAATAAACCAGAACTGGAAGTCCCCACCGTCATCCTTTGGTTTTGATCAAGGCAGACCATCCCCACCGTATCATGGCCATCATACGGACTTAAATTCGTTTTAGCAATCTCTTCACAGCGCTTTTCCCAAATTCGGCGGGCGCGCTCAGTCAGCATATTTTTGCGGGGGAAGCCTGCCAGCATGGCATACTGGGTCGCCCCTGCCCCCACCCGAAAACTATTGAATTTCTCATGACTCAACTGACGGGCGACAGCGATTGGATTGGGAACATCAGTGATGCCTGCGACAGCCCCGATAGCAAAAGTCGTCCCGTCCATATACGCGGCATCCATCTCCAAAATACCTGTTTCATTGGGCAAGCCCCCGTAGCCTACCGATTTATAATAAGGATAATCCTCCACCATTTTTATGGCGGTTTCCATGGCATCCCCCGCAAAAGCATCAGCTGCTAACATTTCTTTAGCGGCTAAAACGCCATCATGAGCCATTCGCCAAGTTGCAATAATTCCCCACATCGTCTTTCCCTCATTTCTCTGTTCATTTACGCTGTCGTCAATGCTTCTATCGCTGCGATATAAATTTCTAAATTCTTTTGTAAATCAGCTACTGTCATATATTCATCATGATTATGGGCGATGCCTTTTTGTCCCGGAAAAGAAGGACCAAAAGCGATGATATTCGGCATTTTTCGTGCATAGGTACCACCGGTGGTAGTCACTGGTCTGCCAGATAACCCGGTAGCTTGTTCATAGACCTGAGTTAATTTTTGAATTTCGACCCCGTCTTTGTCTTTGACGACACTAGGCAGGCGTCGGGTTACAGTCAGTTGGGTCCCGGAAAAAAGTGCTTTTTCAAGTCCTGATAAGACCCTATCTTCTGACACCGTCACTGGGTAACGAAAAGAAAGCCGCAACTCCAACTGGTCTTCTGCGATTTTCTGTAGCGATATCGGAGTAACTATCAGTTTTCCCGAGTCTGGATCTGCTAACATTAAATCAATGCCTTCTCCGTGATGTTGTTCATGAAAACTCGTAACCACCCATTGAAAATACTGCCTGATTCGAGGTGCCAGCAAAGCGGTCGTCGCCAATTTTTCCGCCAATAGGGTAATCGCATTTTTACCTAGTTCTGGAGCATTACTAGGACTTCTCACCCCAGTTGCAGTCAGGGTCTGTCCATCACTCAAAGTCACTGCCAACTGATCTGGTACGCTAGCAGGATTTTGCTCTCCGACAATTGTCCCCATCTTGGCCAGTTCCTCTGGCGCGAAGGCTGTCACTAAGGAAACGCCTACCACTCCCCGTTCACCATAAACCACGGGATATTTGCAATCAGGTGTAAACCCAAAAGTCGGCGGCACTTCTTTTGCTAGATAAAGAGGAATATCCGACATGCCACTTTCTTCGTCACTTCCCAGTAGGATGCGAACCGTCTTATCCGGCTGATAGCCTTGATCTTTTAACAGTTTTAACCCGTATAAACAACTCATGATGGGCCCTTTGTTATCAAGAATTCCGCGGCCATACAAGGTTTCTTGGTCTTGGGTCAAAGCAAAAGGCGGGAAATGCCATCCCGTACCTGCCGCCACCACATCCAAATGTCCAACAATTCCAATATAATCCTTAGAAGTAGCTGGCGTATGTTGCCCTTGCCATTCAACGTATGCCACTGCCTCGTTGACCAGCCCCGTCTTAAAGCCCCATGCTTTCCCCAAAGATAAGGCCAAATCTAAGGCTGCCCGCGGCTTTTCTCCAAAAGGTGCTCCAGCAACCGGTGCCCCCTTGACACTAGGAATGGCCATCATCTGAGCCAGTACCTGTAAAAAATCCTCCCAGTGAGTTGCTACTAACCCTTGGTAGTCTCTCATCGATATCGCTTCCTCTGTAATGTATTGCGAAAGGTATACTTATCCCCTCGATAGTAAGATGTATCATAAAGCACCGGTATCCCGGCCGGTGAATAGGTTAGCGAATGAACCAAAAGTAACGGTGCCCCCACCGTGACCGCTAATAACCGACTTTTTTCTTCATCTGCCAGCACTGCTTCGACTTCTTGATGGGAATAGCCGATTTCTACCTGTTTTTCTAATGCTTCAAATAACGAACCCTGCAATAATTCCTTAGAAACCTCTGGCAGAAAACGTTGAGGTACATATTGCTCTTCCAATGTCATGGGCTCATCCTCCCAAAAACGAAGCCGCTGTATCCGCCAAACGGGTACGATCAATTCCTCTTGATCGCCAAAAAAGACTGCGACCGATTGAGGCAGTTCAGTCGCCACTTCACAAGCTAAGACTTTGGTCATTGGCATTCGTCCCTCTTGTCTCGCTTTTTCCGTAAAACTTTGCAAGCCACCTGCACCACTAGCAACTTTACTGGGCTTCATCACATAGGTCCCTTTACCAGGTTCTTTCGCCAAAAGATGTTCATCCATCAAAAGTGCTAAAGCTTTACGAATAGTCAATCGACTAACTTGAAACAAGGTGGCCAGCTCATATTCTGAAGGTAATTTTTGCCCTGGTTGATAGACTCCTTTTGCGATTTGTTGCCGCAATTGATTAGCAACTTCTTGAAAAACTTTTTTAGTTGTCGTCATCGGTGTCCTCCTTCGATGGTTTGTTGACTTCAAGAGAGCTGTCCCATGCTGATACAGTCTCTCGTTTAATACTCATAAAAAACGCGGTTAGCACTGATTCCCGATGCCACAGAGACAAACGCTTTTCGATCCACTTTTTCAACCACGGCTTTGACCAACTTAAGCTCCCGCTGAGAGACCACCATCATCAAGAGTTTTTTCTGTTGATGATCAAAGGCGCCCTCCACATCATTGATAACCGTAATCCCACGACCACAGTCAGCCTGCAAACAAGCCGTCAACTGTTGGGCATGTTCGGTGACGATCAGCACTTGCACTCGTTTTTGTTTTACATTGACATAATCCACGACCCGACCGCTGATAAAGACCGCTGCGGCACTATAAAAAGCATACTGCCAACCGTATAGCGCCCCCGCAAAGAACTGCAAAATAAGATTGAAAGCAATGAAAAAACTACCGATACTTCGTCCAGTGACCTTCTTTACCAAGATGCCAATAATATCTAATCCACCAGTAGAAAAATCACTATTTAACGTCAGCCCCACTGAAAACCCATGTAGCACACCACCAAAGACACCACAAATGACTGGATCCCTGGTCAGCTGAATCACGGGCACTAGTTTCATCACCACTGATGTCAGCACCACCGCAAAAATCGTATACAAGGTGAAGATGCGATCAATCTTATACCAAGCCAAAAGTAACAAAGGAAGATTAAAAAGCAAAACTACAGCAGGCAAGGTGAGGTGCAGACCGGCATAATCCCTTCCCAGTTGGACTAGTAGTTGCGACAGCCCAGTTAGCCCATTGGCGTAAATATTTCCTGGCAGCCAAAACATGTTTAGTCCAATGGAGGATATCAAGCTATAAATAATCGCAATAACCAACTTATTACGGGAAATCCGCTTCATCTCGTCCCCTCTTTCCTCTTCGAAAACAGTATATACTATTTAGTATATACTGTTCAACAAAAATTTAAATAATCCGCATTTTGACTGACTCAACGCTCTCAGGAAAACTCCGATGACAATAGCAAACTAGTCAAGGGAAATGGGCTACGTTTCATCAACTCCGCTAGCGACCCTTCTACCTGTTCCTAGAAATAAGCGCTTGCCCGTTTGGAACTTCAAGATGCCCATTTGAGGGATTATTTCTTTTCAAGGAGACTGGCTAATCTTAATCCCCTCTACTCTTTGCCACGTCTCATTTTCTGGAGGCGATGAATTCATTTATGGAAATCAAGAAAAGACGCTCCTTGTTGTCTTTACAACAAGGAGCGTCTTTTCTTAAGAATTAACTAATCATGGTTTAAAAAAGTACCGACTTTTGTCGCCAAAAGGTCAATAGCGACATGGTTTTCGCCACCTTCTGGGATGATGATATCAGCATACCGCTTGGTGGGTTCGATAAATTGATGGTACATCGGTTTAACCACCGATAGATATTGTTCGATGACCGAATCCAACGTCCGGCCCCGTTCTTCCATATCTCGCTTGATCCGTCGAATGATACGGATATCATCATCGGTATCCACATAGAGTTTGATATCCATCAAGTCACGTAACCGTTCATCTGCCAAAACCAAAATGCCTTCCAAAATAATGACTTCTTTGGGTTCTTGCAAGATGGTTACTTCTGAACGAGTATGGGCAACATAGTCATACACGGGTTTTTCGATACTTTCAAAGCGCATTAACTGCTCCACATGGGCAATCAATAAGTCGGTATCAAAAGCAAAGGGATGGTCGTAGTTGGTATTCAGACGTTCTTCAAAGCTCAAGTTTGATTGGTCTTTGTAGTAAGAATCTTGTTCCAACATCATGATGGAATGATCGGGAAAATGATTGAAAATGGCACGACTGACACTGGTTTTACCACTTCCTGAACCACCGGTGACACCGATTAAAATAGGTTTATTGGCAGGCATAGAAAAACTCTCCTTTTTTCAAATCCCAGAAAGAAAGAGTGACACCGTCATTAAGTCATGTCATTCTGGCTTTCTGCTGGCTGGACGCACTAGCTAACATTATAGAGAGAATGATGGGAAAATGCCACGTTTTTTCGCATTCCCGCTTACTTTTGACCCGTTGCTAAGGATTTTTTCCTATTGGCTAAGGGATTGTCTGATCCTAAAATTTGGTAAAGTTCGGCTAATTGACGAATTTCATAAGTGGGGGTAATCCCTGGAAGGAGGGGCTGTTGTTCGGGATTCAGCCATACGGTAGCAATCCCTGCCCCTTGCCCCCCTTGAATATCCGAAGTCAAAGAGTCGCCGATAATCACTGTTTCGCTAGCCTTGAAATTGGGAATCCGCTGAAAAACATAGTCAAAAAACTCTTTCATAGGTTTTTGATACCCCGTCTCTTCAGAAACAAAAATATCTTTAAAATAAGGCAACAACCCCGCTTTGGTCAAACGATTTCGTTGTGTTTCTGAAACACCATTCGTCACGATATACAAGTCCGCCTTTTGGGCTAGGTCGGCAACAATTTCCCGACTATTTGCCAATAACTGACTACCTTGGGCCAGATAGCTCCGATATTGTTGATCCATTTTAGGGCTATCCACTCGTTGATTCAACGTCGCAAAAAACTTACCAAAGCGTGTATCCGTGACTTCATTTCGAGAAATTTTCCCCAGTTCATAGTCCCGCCACAACTGCTGATTGACTTGCTGATAGGCTGCCTTGATTGCTGGAGACCATGCTACCTTCTTCTCACGAAACAATCGCTGTAGAGCCTGGTCTTCGGCTGCCTGAAAGTCCAATAACGTATCGTCTACATCAAATAATAAGGTTTGAAAATTCACAGTAGTCCCTCTTTCTAGTGCTTTTTTACTTTAGGATAAAAAGTATGGTTTCAAGCTCCCCAGCTCTGCTAATGACAAAGGGCGGTAACCACCTACCGGCAAATCCGCAGGCAAGTTCAATGGTCCCAAGGCGATGCGCTTCAAAGCAATGACTTTCTTTCCTCGAGCGAGAAACATTTTTTTCACTTGATGAAATTTGCCTTCTGCAATCGTCAGCTGGACTTGACTGTAACCATTTTTGTCATCATACCATAGGGGCACCAGTTTAGCCGGCTGACAAGCTTCTCCTCCAGTAAAAACGATTCCTTGAGCGAAAGCGAGCACATCAGCTTCTGTCACCAACTCGTTCACCAAGGCCTCATAAACCTTACTAACTTTACGGGTCGGATGCAACAAATCAAACCCCAGTGGCCCATTATTGGTGAGTAAAACCAAGCCCGTCGTATCTCGATCCAATCGACCCACACTATAGATTCCCGGTACCCGATCAGCAGGGGCTAGTAGGTCTATCACGGTTTGATGCTGGTGATCGTGATTTGCCGTGACGATACCGGCTGGTTTATTCATCAAAAAATAATGCTCTTCAGTTACTAATCGCTCCCCAGAAACCACAATTTCATGAAGCTTAGAGTCGACATTACGGTTTTCTCGCAACTCGATTTGCCCATCGACGCGCACCTTCCCTGATAAAAATAAACGTTTCATCTGTTTGCGGCTGGTCTGTAACTGCTTTTCAATTAGTTTATCCAAACGCATGTCTTTTGCTCCAATCTTTTTTCCTAGATCTGTCTCCTTCAAAACTGGCTAATCCTCTTCCTGACACGGCGGAGAGCTTTTTCTCCTGGGATGATTTCGCCGAAAAAAAGGGACAATATTTTTAATTTATGAAAAGCCCCGCCAGCACTTTCCTTGACTTTATTGAAAAATCGTCCTAAGGTTAATAGGTAAAGTAAATAATTCTTGCTCCACACAGTGTCATGCCTGGTGGCGAAGTTGAACTTAACTTTAAGCTGGGTAGTTGTGTCTTCAACTACCTTTTTTGCGTACAATCGTGCGCACCATCCAATGTGCAGAGTAACGAGATTTGCTTTTAAAAAATGACTGTTCTTCAAGGCCAACGGCAATCGTGCCTCCCGTCGTGGAAGCCTCGGCAATCACCCGGTAAATTTCAGGTGACAAAAACCGTTACTACGGCAGCGCATTCGCTTTGTATGAAGCAGAAAAACACTGTTGCAACAAAGCGAGCATCGATTTCTACAGGACGCCTTGCAGTACACTCAATATTTAGGAGGAAACAAGTTATGTCAGTATCATTAACAGTCGAAAAACGTGAAGTCCGTCCCCGTTCCCTACGCAACAAATTGCGTCATGAAGGGAAAGTCCCTGCTATCATCAATGGTTACCAAGTGGAAAGTACACCGGTAGCAGTTTCTGCAGCAGAACTAGAAAAAATCTTGCGTGACCACGGTGCCAACACCGTCATCACTATGGATGTTGACGGCAAAAAAGTCAATACTTTGATCAAAGAGACCCAAGCAGATACCTTCACCCGTACTTTGACTCACGTGGAATTCTTATCAGTCAACATGTCTGAAGAAACCGAAGTCGAAGCAGAAATCCTCTTGGTTGGTGAATCTGTCGGTGCTAAATCCGGTGGTGTTGTTGCCCAAAACTTGTACAGTGTGGTTGTTTCTGCAACACCTGACAAATTGCCAGAACGTATCGAAGTCGATATCACTGACTTGGCAATTGGTGATGCTTTGACAGTTGCTGATCTTCCAAAAGTGGACGACTATACAATCGTTACCGATGGTGAAGAACAAATCGTAGCCATCATGGAACCTCAAGCAGAAGAAGTAGCTGACGAAGAAGCCGGCGAAGCAGCGCAACCAGAAGTTATTGGTGAAAAAGAAGCCGAATAAGTTTATTTAAATAACTAAATCATGACTAATGTAGCACTTGCAAGAGACCACTTCTTGTAAGTGCTATTTATTTAGGCCTCCAAGCACCCTCAATAGTTGTTCCATTTTGATAGTTATCGTTTATAATGAGACTATCCTATAGTTGGTAGCGTTATTAAGGAGGAATCATGATGAGGGTATGGAAATTTCTTTTTTATCTTGATGCTGTTTTATTGATTGCTTGCCTGCTACTTTTCATTTATTACTTCATCGTCGAAAAGCGTTTTGACTGGGTTGGGCTACTTTTAGTAATCGGTTGTCTCTTCCGCCTTATTTATGATCGTTACGCCTTAAAAAAATTAAAAACCAACGAGACCTGATTGCTGAACTTCCCTCCATTTTGATAAATGGAGGCTCTTTTTTGCCAAAACTTAAAGGCCAAGACACATTCGTTTTCATTTTGGCCCCTTTCCAGTATCATACAACTAGAGACTTCTTTCTTTTAATAAGTGAAAACAAACCATTAACCAGGTCATTTGACGACAAATCAGTGACTTTGATTCTTTTTAGGAGGTTTTGATTATGTATGAAGTATTTGACAGTCATCGCAGCCGTTACGCCTCCGTAGGCATTGTCTCCAGCATGCCCGGTGAGCTTATTGACAGCATTTGGGTAATCATTGACCTTGATTTAAAAGGCGTGATTCCATTGAGTAATTTGATCGCCTTCGATTTAATCAATAACAACGGCACCGTCACTATGCACTTTTCTCAAGAAGATAGCAATGTGGAGATGGCCATCGACTTGCCTTTCCCTTATAGCTATGACTTGCCAAAAGAAGTGTATGCCTACGACGATGGCAGCCGTCAGACTATTTTATTGCCTAGTGAAACAAACTAACCCAAGCGTTGAAAAGAAGCCTCCGTTACCAATTAACCAGTAACGGAGGCTTCTTTTTGTTTTCGACTTTTATATCTTATGCTTGTCCTTGCGCCTTAGCAAAATAAAGAATACCCACAGAATGGGTTACTTCATAGCAAGTGAAGACGCTACCAGTAGCTTTTTCCTGAACGGCCTCTGATAGTTCATAGACGTCCAGAGAATCACTCTTTGCCTCTACAAAAGTTAACTGACAACTAATTCCGGCTAGTGGATGTCCAGAAAAAAACAGATGGGTCCGAATGGCTAAACTCGGCGATAAATGACCTATCAGAAAGAACCCTATCACCAAGATTTCTGCCAGTAAAATTTTTTTGTTTAAAGTAAGTTTCTTCATGTGCCTCCCTCGTCAAACTAGTTTGGCTCTCGAAATTTTACCGTCTAGCAATCGGTAGCTTAAATATCCAATGACACCGACACATTTTGCACTGGAACATCGTAAAAAGGGTCTTCTCGGCGACCTAGGAAGTCTTTGGCTTGTTGTGGAAAGACTGCATAGCTTAATACATCTTCAGTAGACCGCGCGTATTGTTTGATCTCTTCTGCAAATCCCGGCATTTCCGGTGGCAATAAATCAGCTGGACGGACGGTTTGAACGGGTTCGTCCCCGATGATTTTTTGCACCATTTCTGGGGCGATTGCTACTGGTGGCTTACCGTAAAGACCTTTGACATAGTCTTTGATTTCTTTAGGCACTAACTTATATTCTTCACCAGAAAGCACGTTCATCAGGGCTTGCGTACCGACCATTTGCGACAAAGGGGTCACCAGTGGCGGGTACCCCAGATCAGCTCGCACTTTTGGTACTTCTTTTAGTACTTGATCGTATTTATCGGCATTGCCTTGTTCCGTCAATTGACTCAAAAGATTTGACAACATCCCCCCAGGCACTTGATACACCAAAGATTTTGGTTCAGTATCTTTGACCTTGGGATTCAAGGTCCCCGCTTTACGGAAACGGTCCCGTACTGGATCAAAATGATCGGCGATTTTTTCTAATCGATCTTGTCGCAAGCCGGTAGTAAAACCTAATCCTTCAAGGGCGATCGCCACCGATTCCGTCGCCGGCTGACTAGTCCCACCAGAAAAAGAAGAAATACACGTATCGATAATATCCGCTCCAGCTTCAGCACACTTGAGATAAGTCATCTCGCTAATACCAGCTGTCGCATGAGTATGGACTTGCAATGGCAAATCCACTACGTCTTTGATTCGGCTCACCAATTCAAATCCCGTTGCTGGCGTCAAAACTCCAGCCATATCCTTGATACAGAGGGAATCTGCTCCGAGGGCGGCCATTTCTTTGGTCAATTTCACGAAATAGTCTACTGTATGAAAATCACTGGTCGTATAGCAAATCGCTGTCTGACAATGGCCACCAGCTTCTTTACACGCTTCCACCGAGGTCCGCAAATTTCGCGTATCGTTTAGTGCATCAAACACCCGTACCACATCAATGCCGTTTTCGATGGATTTAATGACAAATTCCCGCACCACATCATCGGCATAATTTTTATAGCCTAATAAGTTCTGACCGCGAAGCAACATCTGCAACTTGGCTTGTTTAATTTCGCTACGAATCAATCGTAGCCGTTCCCATGGATCTTCGTTTAAAAAGCGTAAGCAGGCGTCAAACGTCGCCCCACCCCACATCTCCAAGGCGTAGTATCCGGCTTCATCCATGGTTTTCAAGATTGGTAACATATCGGCTGTCGGCATCCGGGTGGCGATTTGACTTTGTTGCCCATCCCGCAAGACCGTTTCCATAAATCGTATCGTCTTAGTCATATCCAGGACCCCTTTTTTATGAAATGGTAAGCAATGGGTCACCAGGATTCACCATCGCCCCTTGACTAACATGGATTGCTTTGACTGTTCCATCCTGAGTCGCAACGATTTCATTTTCCATCTTCATGGCTTCCAAAATCATTACCGGTTGATTGGTCTTCACTGTGTCCCCAATATTTACCAAGATTTTAAAAATCGTCCCCGGCATAGGTGCTTCTAAAGCTCCATGGGTATCACCGGTGGAAACAACTGGTGCTGAAGGTGCTGGCGTAGGTGCCGCTGGTTGTGGTTCTGGTATTGGTGCAGCAGCTGCTACTGGTGGGACTGGCGTGACAGGTTGTGGCACGCCACCGATTTCTTCCATTTCTACTAAGTACTCTTTGCCATCAATTGTGATTTTGAACTTACGTAACATAACCCATTCCCCCATCTATTTTCTTTGATAAATTTTTTTGACGATAAATTGTGAATCCGGCTGATCACCTGCTGCAATGCTCGTGGCAATCAAACTTACCAACTGAGCTTCCGGATTTTTGACTTGAATTTTTTTCACGACAAACTGTGAGTTTGGCTGATCACCTGCCGCAATCGCCGTCGCCACCACCGTCACCAGTTCTTTTTCTGGGACATCCGCTGTCACATAAAACGGTAGCTCTTGCCATTCCTCCGACACAGCCGTTTTTTCGACTTTTACTGAGTCAACAACCGTCGGGGCTGTTTCTGGCGTCGTGTTTTTTTTACCAAACAGTCGCTGGAATAAACCCATGTCTCCCCCTCCTTTGGTATCGATTACATCCTTGCTATATCTATTATTTTACCTTACCCCACAAAAAAAGTCTTGAAGAAGCCAAAGTTATTTTCACAATAATCGTCCCTTGGGCATTTCTAGGATTAAATAATCGAAAGATCTACTTTAGCGAAAAAAAGAAGTAGCGCAAATTTGCGATACTTCTCACTAATCACTTTTTCAGTTTTCCACAGAAAGCAGGTCACTCCTCACCTGCTTCGCTTACTCGATAAGAGGAAAAGATAGCCAATGAACCTGAGCCTGTTGCTGGTATTTGCTAAAAATCAGTTCATGACAGTACGGCAGCTCCGGATGCTTGTCCAATAATTGCTGATAACCAGGCAGATGTTGGTGAAAGAGCTTTTCTAGTAGTTGATTTCCTTGTGGCCTATCCGGCAATGGTGCCAAAGATAGCGCTAAGTTCCCGGAAAATAGCCAGGCTAAAAGATGTAAGCGATAGAACTCCAGATAGATTTCCTTACCACCATCTTTCTGGTTTCTCAGCCATTCCTTAGGCAGCAGCTCTTCTAAAAGTGAAGGAATCCAAATGGTTTCTAATCCCGAGAGTTGTTGCCATAAAAAATCAAAGCCTTTACCGGAAAATCGATAATCTGGTAGACTCAGCATACCTTGCACCTGATTGCGATCAAACCAGTCTTCTTTCACCCGCAACCCTTGACGATCCCGCCTAATCGCTGCTTTCTGCCATTCCTCCAAAATTTTCTGCTGATTCAGTTGAAATTCCACCCCTGCTGTTAAAAACTGCAAGTGAAGATAGAAGAAACGAATTTCAGCTTCACTACCCCGTAAAAGTGGGGGCTGCCCTAATTTGATGTCAAGCTGATATTGGGCCAACAGGGGCTGGATTTCCCGCAATGCCCGCCGAATCGTAGGAGGACTCTGAAACACAGCTTTAGCTAAGTCCGCTACCGTAAAATTAGGATGCTGCCATAAAAGTTGTAATAGCTGGAGAACCAAACTTTTTTCCATTAACCTAAAAAATAGTTGCCTTTCATCAAAGTCCTCCAGTGTCAATAAGTATAAGCGCCCCTCCTGACGTAAAATATCGATCCCCAAACGTAAGTGCAACCCCATTGATTGAAACTGGCGAATCAGGCGCATCACCGACCACTGGGAAATAGCTAATTTTTTAGCTATCCCTTCTAACGATTGGCGATTTTCCCTTTGTAACTGGCGATACAAATTGAAAAACAGCCGCGCCTTCTTATCCAAAAAAAGTTCATACATAACAACCACCCCAGAAAAATGTACCTTATTTACCAAAAGGCACTTTCCCAAAAAGCCGCGTAAGGCAAAAAAAAATTGGGAACACGTTACTGGGTCCGCCCTAATCAATGAGCTTTCAACGCAACACCTTTCTGAAAAGAGAGAAGCAAGCTTAAGATCCTATTCCCTCCAAACACGTAAGAAAGCCGGCCGGTCTTGCTTACGGAGAATGCCTCGGTTGGTAGTGGGACCGGTAAATGCCAACAAAAAACAGTTGTCATTTACCTTGCCGAAGTCAAACTTGTTGTAAGTCCAACAAAATCGTTGGACAACAACGAGTAATTCCTCGGACATCCTTAACACTACAACCCGAGGCATTCTCCTCCAGCAAGACCGCCCTGTTTTATCGATAAGCGATTTATTCACTTTGCTTCGTAAATCCAGCAAATTATTTTCTTGTAGAGATGCATATGTACCGTAAAAATGGTGAGATTTAGCAAAACAGAATCGGATTGATAGTAGCTCTAAAGTCTGAGATGAAAGTACTTAGAGTTGGTGCACTAGTGACACTTACTCTAAGTTTGAAGCCCATAGGCACAGCTAAAGGGGTATTTGCGCATACAGTTACATCTAAGCAGAAACCGCTAAGATGAACTAGCAATGACAAATTGCTTTGGATTTGGCATTTGCCGGTCTAGCTACCGTCAATCCAAATTCTAGACCGCTAAATTTCGCCTTTTTCGTAACATCAATATGACAGCATGAGTCACCATTTAAATCCTGATACATTAGCCTTTATGGAGCTTGAATTTTTATAAGTCCTTTATCACAAAAAAAGACCACCGCTTTAACGGTGATCTTCAAACCTTACTAATTAATGGCTATTAAGCTTTTGGTGCGTTTTTCTTGTCGTCTTTCAACAAAGCTTTACGAGATAAGTTGATGCGGCCTTGACGATCGATTTCGGTCACTTTCACCAAAACTTCATCTCCAAGTTTAAGCACATCTTCCACTTTATCTACTCGTTCGTTAGCCAATTGGGAGATGTGAACCAAGCCATCTTTCCCCTTCGTCAAATTGACAAAAGCGCCGAATTTTTCGATCCGAACCACTTTGCCCAAATAAACTTCGCCAACTTTGATTTCTTTGGTAAGTTCTTCGATGATTTTGATGGCTTTCTTGATTGCATCCGCATCAGCTGAAGCAATGGAAACTTTCCCATCTTGATCGATATCGATTTTGACCCCGGTTTCGTCGATAATGCTATTGATGGTGTCGCCACCTTTACCAATAACCACTTTGATTTTTTCAGGATCGATTTGAATCATTTCAATCTTCGGTGCGTATTGGCTTAACTCTTTACGAGGTTCTGCCAAGGTCGTTTGCAATTGATCCAAGATTTCAAAACGAGCTTTTTTCGCTTGCGCCAAAGCTTCAGTTAAGATTTGTTCTGTAATCCCTTGAATCTTGATATCCATTTGCAAAGCAGTGATCCCTTCACGAGTACCAGCCACTTTAAAGTCCATATCTCCTAAGTGGTCTTCCAAACCTTGGATGTCTGTCAAGATGGTGTAGTTTTCTCCATCAGAAACCAGACCCATGGCAATCCCAGCTACTGGTGCTTTGATTGGCACACCGGCATCCATCAATGCCAAAGTACCCGCACAGATTGACGCTTGAGAAGAAGAACCATTTGATTCTAAGACTTCCGCTACCAAACGAATGGTGTAAGGAAATTCTGTTTCATCAGGAATCACTTGGAACAAAGCCCGTTCCCCTAAAGCCCCATGTCCGATTTCTCGGCGACCAGGAGAGCCGGCCCGACCAGTCGAACCAACGGAGAATTGTGGGAAGTTATAGTGGTGGATAAAACGTTTTGAGTCTTCCACCCCTAAGCCATCGATGATTTGGTGTTCCCCAAGAGGTGCCAAGGTACAAGCAGATAACGCTTGGGTTTGCCCCCGGGTGAAGAGTCCTGAACCATGAACTCGTGGCAACAAACCAACTTCAGAAGCTAACGGACGGATTTCATCCAGTTGACGACCATCAGGACGGATTTTGTCGATGGTAATCAATTCCCGTACTACGTCTTTTTCCAAGTCTTCGGCAATTTGTTTCAATTCTTTGGTGATTTGGTCGCTATTTTCATCTTCGGCATATTTTTCACCGTAGACTTCTTTCACCAATTCTTTGACTTTTTCGATTTCATCTTCACGAGCTAATTTTTCTTCCGTCATGACAGCTGTTTTCATCACTGAATAATAGTTGTCGTAAACGTCTTTTTTCAAGTCAGCATCCACTTGTAACAAAGTGATGGCCATTTTCGGTTTACCCACAGCAGCGACGATTTCTTCTTGGAAAGCAACCATTTCTTTGATGGCTTCAAACCCAAAAAGCAACGCCCCCAACATGTCATCTTCGGAAACTTCTTTGGCACCAGATTCCACCATGTTGATGGCATTTTTAGTACCAGCAACTGTCAAATCGATATCCGTGTTGCCAGCTTGTTCAACAGTTGGGTTCAAGACATATTCGCCATTCACCCGACCGACTTCAACACCGGCAATCGGTCCATCAAAGGGAATGTCAGAAATCGATAACGCCAATGAAGAACCCAACATTGCTGCCATCGCTGGAGAGCAATCTTGTTCCACACTCATAACGATGTTGGTAACTTGGACTTCATTACGGAAACCTTCTGCAAACATCGGACGAATCGGACGGTCGATCAGACGGGCAGTCAAGGTCGCATCCGTTGAAGGCCGGCCTTCCCGTTTGATAAAGCCACCAGGGATTTTCCCAACAGCATACATTTTTTCTTCATAGTTGATAGTCAAAGGGAAGAAGTCGAAATCTTTGGCTTCTTTAGAGGCAACTGCCGCACTCAAGACCACAGTATCACCGTAACGTACCAAAACGGCACCATTGGCTTGTTTCGCCAATTGACCAACTTCCACTTTTAAGGGACGTCCGCCCCAAGTTGTTTCAAATACTTGTTTCGTCATTTTCCGCTCCATTTCTCTGTGACCGTGGGCTCTCCTACTAAACAAAGAAAAACCCAGAAGCTTCCCCGCTTCTCGCTAAATAATTAGCGAGCTTTTAGGCTTTTCTTTGGTTAGTAGTTGGCTACACCACCGTCACAGGCTGTAATTATTGCATCTGCCCCTTCACCAAAGGGCTCATTTCTCTGTGGCAAGTCACTTTTTCATCGGTTCCTCTAGTAAAAGAGTCAATGTTCTTACCAAATTCGTTGGAAATAGACGTCAAAATACCAAAAAAAGCGAGATTCGATGTGAACCTCGCTTTTCGCTTCATTAACGACGTAATCCCAAAGCTTGGATCAATTCGCGGTAACGAGCCACGTCTTTGTTACGCAAGTATGCTAACAAGTTACGACGGTGACCAACTTTTTTCATCAAACCACGTTGTGAATGGTGATCTTTTTTATGAACACGGATATGCGCATTCAATTCATTGATCTCTTCAGTCAAAACAGCGATTTGAACTTCTGGAGAACCAGTATCTCCTTCAGTACGAGCGAATTGCTTGATGATTTCGTTTTTACGTTCTTTAGAAATTGCCATTTTTTTCACCTCTTTCTCAAAATGTCCCCTGCAGCTGAGTATGACGTTGGTGAATCGTCAAACCAAGTAGCAGTTGGTGTGTATCACACACAGCTTACAGTCTACTGGAAATACTGGGAAAATGCAAGTTTTTTCCTATGTACGCATCCGATACTAAGCTGTCTAAATAATCAAAGACTATGCTATACTATGAGTACCATGAGAAGCTTGCCGCCGTAGTTGTTTTTTTAAGTTTCTTAAGGATTTAATAGTCTGAAAGGTGGTACCTTTATGGGCGTACTTAATCGCATCGAAAGTATGGAAAATGAACTATCTATAGCTGAACTCAGCTTATATAACTATATCCAAACTCACCCTGGGAAGGTTCCTTCTATGACGGCTGAACAACTAGGACAGGCTGCCAAAGTCAGCGCTCCTACAGTGGTACGATTTGTTAAAAAGGTCGGTTTTCAAAGCTTTACCGATTTCAAAATGCAACTTTCAGTGGATAATCAACAACCTTTGACAGGACAAGGCTACGCAGATTTGGCTCCTGGTGCTTCCATCGACGAACTCAAAAGTAGCTTTTCTCGCAATGCACAAGTGACCATCAAAGAAACCGCCGAAATTCTCAAAGAGGAGGCTCTCTTAGCAGCAATCCAGTTGATTCAAAAAAAAGAGCGGCTTTTCGTAGCTGGTGTTGGTGCCTCCGAATTAGTAGCCATTGATATCCAACAAAAATGGAGCCGTCTAGGTAATTCTGTCACAGTAACACACGATTACAATAGTTTATTACCCCAATTAGTCAACAAAAAAGAGCAGTCCCTCCTTTGGCTAATTTCCAACTCGGGTGCAACACCAGAAATCTTACATCTTGGTGAAACAGCCAAAGACCTAGGTATTCCCATCATCACCATGACACGTCTAGGAAACAATCCCCTCAGTAAATTGGGTGATGTCTCCTTACAGGTCTCCCGAGGAAAAGAATCCGATCTCCGAAGCGCGGCTACGAACTCGATTGTCGCTCATCTGATGGCAATTGATCTATTGTTTTATATCTACATCGGAAACGATCACAATAACGCAAAAAAAGTTCGACAATCTTATCATAGTGTGCAAGAATACCGACAAAATTATTTGTAAGCAACTAATATCAAAAAAATCGGATCCTCACTTTACTTTTGTGTAAGGAGACCGATTTTTTTATTCTTAAAATCTTAGAGAGTCACTGCTAGTAAACCCATAATTTTTCCAGATTTACCTAATAGCCTTACGAATAAACCCCTGGGATTCCTGCAAACGTTCAGTGGCTTCTAATTTGGAAACATCTGCCAAAATCATAACAATCGCCAATTTAACATTTCCTTCAGCAAGAGTGAAAATTTTGGCAGCAGTATCGTAATCAACACCTGTCGCTTCCATAATAATTCGTTTGCTACGTTCCACCAGTTTTTCATTCGTTGGTCGAACATCTACCATGAGATTGTTGTACACTTTGCCGATGCCAATCATGGCAATGGTAGAAATCATATTCAAAATCAATTTTTGAGCTGTTCCTGCCTTCAAGCGAGTAGAACCTGTCAGAAATTCCGGACCACAATCCACCTCGATAGGTAAGCTGGCGTGTTTTGAAATTTCAGCATTCAAATTGCAAGCAATCGATGCTGTTGTAGCTCCTAGTTTGTTTGCATAATCTAGACCGCCGATAACATACGGCGTACGACCACTAGCCGCTATACCAACGACCACATCTTTGGTAGTTAAATGTAAACCTTCGAGATCTTTTTGTCCCAGTGTTGGATTGTCCTCTGCACCTTCTACTGCCACCGTCATTGCACTAGGTCCTCCAGCAATCAAACCGACAACCATTTCTGGGCTCACGCCAAACGTTGGCACACACTCCGCAGCATCCAAGACCCCTAAGCGACCGCTAGTTCCAGCACCCATATAGATAAGACGTCCTTCCTGGTGAAATGCAGCTATAACCGCTTCAATAACAGGTTGGATCGCGGACAATTGATTTTCCACGGCTGTCGCCACCAATTGATCTTCTCGATTCATTTTTTTTAAAGCTTCTGCTACAGACATCTGATCCAAATCAAAAGTCTCGGTATTTCGTTTTTCAGTGGTAAGTTTGTCCAAGTCGATTGATTTCATCGGCGGACCTCCTCGTCTTAGATTCTATTTTTCCTCCAACCTTTGCTTTATCAGCAATAGGATGATTTTTATAGTTATTTTGATTCATGTGAAAAGCAAGACAAGCACAAAGTTTGTTTTTCGATAATTACTAACTTAAAATAAGTGCCAGATTCAAAAAATATTTTAAATTAAAAGGAGTATTACGATGACCCAACTCTTAGCTATTAAAGCCCATCCCATGACTGGTGAAACTTCCCGTTCCGTCCGCCTTTTCGATGAATTTTTGGACGCTTACCGCAAAGCAAATCCAGATGATACCATCACCATCGTTAACCTTTACGAAGAAGCCATTCCCGAAATCGACGGTGAAATCTTACTAGCTTGGCAACAACTACGCTCCGGTACGGATTTTTCAACACTGTCGGCTAGTCAACAAGCGAAGATCAAAGCTTTTGATGCCTCTACTGCGCAATTTTTGGCAGCAGACAAAATCGTTATCAGCAATGCCTTGTGGAACTTAAACATCCCTACCCGCTTAAAAGCTTGGTTTGATACCATCAACGTAGCTGGTAAAACCTTCCGTTACACCGAAACTGGTCCTGTCCCTATGACCGAAGGAAAAAAAGCGTTGCACATCCAATCCAACGGTGGTGTTTACCAAGGTCAAGATTTCGCTTCCCAATACGTGAAACAAATCTTGCAATTCGTCGGTGTTGCAGAGGTTGAACAATTGTTTGTGGAAGGTATCGATCACCATCCCGAACAAGGTGAAGCCATCATGGCGGAAGCTTCGGCTAAAGCACAAGAATTAGCCCAAACATTTTAATTTTGTCTTATGAGCTCACCGTTTATCGGTGGCTTTTTTTAGGCCCAAGTCACCCGGCCTAGCACTACTGGTTTTCTGGCTCCGGTAGCACTGGGCACATTGTTTGGAATTTTTTGTAGTGTATGTTGTGCTAAAATCACCATGGCTATTGCCTCTTTCGCGTCAGAAGAAAAACCTAAATCTTCTTGAGTTTTGACAATAAAGTTGGCATCTACTGTCTGACGTATCATGGCCATCATGACTGGGTTATATGCTCCACCACCCGCTATGATCAACTCACAAGGCTCGGTGGTCAGTTGTGCACAAGCCTGAGTGATGGATTTTGCTGTTAACATCGTTGCTGAAGCAATCAAATCATCCGGTGCGATTTCAAAATTTTCGCCTATTATCTTCGCCACAAATGTTTTTCCGAAAAGTTCCCGTCCAGTAGTTTTCGGATAAGGTTGTGCGAAATACGGCAACGATAGCCAATGATTCACTAGTTCCGGCAACACTTGCCCGTTAGCCGCATGCTTACCGTCATGGTCATAAGCCTCATCATAAAAGTGTCGGGTAAGCTCATTAATGACCATATTTCCTGGACCGGTATCAAAAGCCACTACATCAGCTGGCGAGCCACCTTTTTTAATCCAAGTAAGGTTACCGATGCCACCGATATTTTGTAAGATTCGATCTTTGTTTCCTTGATAACAATAAAAATCAGCAAATGGTACGATAGGTGCACCTTGTCCACCGACAGCCATATCCGCCTCACGAAAATTAGAAACAACTGTGCATTGCAACAGTTGGGCCAATACGCCCGCATCTCCTAATTGCAAAGTTGATGGTGGAAAATCTCCAAGTGTCTCTGGTTGATGAAACAAAGTCTGACCATGACTTGCTACATAAGCTAACTCCCCCGTCGTTAATTGGTTTTGTTCACAAAGTTCTTTCACCACTGCTGCATAGGAAAGTGCTAGTTGAAAATTTAAAGAAGAAACTTGTTGCACCGTCACTGATTCTGCTTCCAAAGCGTGATGTAGCTGGTTCAATAGCTCTTTAGGATATGGCTTTGTAGCAAAATCTACTAATTTCACCCTCGTCTTTTCCAACACTCCCGTGATTTCGACTAACGCTGTATCAATCCCGTCTAATGAAGTGCCACTCATAATTCCTACAGCTAAAACCATTCTCGTCTCTCCTATTCACAAGCAACTTTATCTGCCAAAGGATTTTTTCAGGTATTAGACTTGTTGCTCCCAAAAATAATAATAAGTACCTTGCAAGAGGCTTATTTCCTCATTCACTACTGGCAATACCTTGAAATCCTCGGCCAATCGTTGCCGTATCGTTTCTTGAACTAGCTGATTTTGTAACAAAATCGATCCCGAAAAAGCTAAAGGTAAGCCGGTTGGCAACTGTGCCTTGCATTTCAAAGTTAATGCCAATTCGACAAGTTTCTCCGCAGCCGCTAACAAAATTTCTCGAGCAGCAGCTGTTTTGGAAGCTGCGACAAAAGCGGAGTAAGCCGCTACATCTGACTTAGTCATCTGATAAAAATGCCGAACCACCATCATAGGGTCGGTGGTCCCTTCGTTAGCTAGCATTTCTTTAGTCAATTCGTCGGTGACTTTCGGATCATCACAAGCCTTGCACACCCTCAGAAAAGCTTCCCGACCAATCCAGTAGCCACTACCCTCATCTCCTAAAAGATGCCCAAAACCACCAGCTCGGGTAAAGACACCTTGATACCGAGCATAAGCAATCGAACCGGTCCCCGCAATCAACAAAGCTCCATCTCGCCCCATCAACTTGCCATATAAGGCCAATTGGGCATCATCCAACAGCCATACAGGACCCGCAAAGAAAGCAAATTCTCGTTGCAATTGTTCTTGGATTCCAGCTGTAGTAAGGCCAGCAACTCCCAACACAATTCCAACACAATTATCCTGTTCTTCTGCTAACAAGCGAGTCACACCAGCTTTAATTACTGTTAAACTATTGACTGGATCTGCGATAACGTTGGCAGGCCCCAAAGTCATCTTTTTTCGCAATTTCCCATTATCAACTGTCACTGTGACGAAGGTCGACTTCGTACCACCGCAGTCGCCACCGATTAGAAATGCTGTCATATAGCAGACTCCCTTCATGCTTTTTTATTGTCCCTAGCAAACTCTTCGAAAATAATACGATGCAATTGTTTGCGATAATCTACAAAGCGAGCATCAGTGCTGTTATAGACACGATTTGTCAAAAAAACTATACCTTCTTGCCATTTGGGATCCCAAAATATGCTCGTCCCCGTATAACCAGTATGGCCAAATGCTTCTAAGTTAGCCTCCGCAAAAAAACTCTGGCTGCCAGTCTGTTTAACCCACCCCCAACCACGACAATCCCCTTGCCCTTTTGTCTGATAAGTTGTGGCCTCTTGATATAATTTCTTATTTTGAAAATTTCGCTGCCAAAATCGTAAATAACTTGCTAAATCTTCACTAGTACTAAATAGCCCTGCATGCCCCAGCGCTTCTTTGAAAAAGCGGGCATTGCCGTCATCTGGGGCACCTTTTACCCGGGTAGGCACTCCGCCCGTCGGAGAAAAACTTGTCTGCTTCATTCCTAAAGGTTCAAAGATTTTTTCTTGACAGAAATCATTCAACGACTGTCCACTAAGTTCTTCCACCAATTTACCCAGTAACATAAATCCCAAGTCACTATAGACAACCCGCTCCCCAGGTTGATGGTTAAACGGTACCGCCAAGATTGCCCTAAGAACATCTCTTTCGGTTTGTTCATAAAAGCGTTCATGGGAGGGTAATCCGGCCGTATGGGTTAATAATTGATTTACAGTTATTGGAGCCAGAGCCGTCAGTCTGGTAGCCGGTAATTTTTCACCTAAAGTCGTTTGAGGTGTAAGCTCTCCTGCTTCCATGAACAATAGAATAGCTGGTAAAGTGGCCACAACTTTCGTTAAAGAGGCTAAATCAAAACGGGTCTGACTTGTAGGCTCATCTTGACTGTCTGGAATTTGTCCGACTGACCACTGAGCAATTGTCGTAGTTTTATCAAGTACTTCCAAATAACCACAAGGAAAAAGTTTTTCCTGTCGACCTTGTTCTAAAAAGTTAGTAATTCTGTCGTAGCTACTATTATTCATAATCTTTCTCATACAAACAACTTAGCCACGGCTACGCGCAGTGCTGCTTCAGTAAACTCAAAAGGGGTTATATACGTTTCAATTTCCGGTAGCCAACGACTATCATAGGGATTACGCAAAGCAATTCCAGCAACATCCGCTGTTGACTGTCGTAGTTTACGATAAATTTGACCTTGCAAATCTGCTTCATTTTTTATATTGAAACTAGTGAATAAGATATGATCGTAATTATCTAGATTATCCAGCATTGCTAAAGCTGTTTCTGGTGATTCCGTTAAAGAAAAAGTCTGAAAAACTGCGTTAGCAACTTTTTCATGGATGATTTCCTTCAAAGGAACCGTCAAGTGATTTGCGTCCTCTACGTTAGAAAAAATCGCATTTTCAAAACTAATTACTAATAATTTATCTGTCGTTTTCCATGGTGTTTTGCCTCCCATTTTGACGACCATGTCAGATTGTTGATAAATGGCTTTAGCTAATTGTGTATGTCGGTATTTTTTTTCCTCCAAAAGTTCATCTGAAAGCATTTGATGATTGGTCCAAACCCCATAATTTGCTAAAAATCCTTTAATAGTCTGATCCGTTGACACCAATTGTTGTAAATAACTTTTATCAGTTATGACGTTTTCCAATACTTGCTCAATAGCAGCTGTTTGCAGCGCTTCCGTATGGGAAATCATAGCAATGTCTACGCCGTTAGCTAAAGCAATATTCGTAGCTCTTACCGTGCCAATTTCATCAGCAATAGCTTTCATTTCTAGACAATCTGTCACAATTACTCCCTCATATCTCAAATCCTCCCTCAATAATGAAACCATTTTTGCTGAAAGACTAGCCGGCAACCCAGCAGTTTCAATTTTAGGAAAAAAGACATGAGCCAACATGACTGATGCTACCTCAGTTGCAATCCCAGCTTTGAATGGAAGCAACTCGTTTTCCATTAAGTAAGCCGCATCGTGATGAATAACCGGCAAGGATAGATGTGAATCCACAGCTGTATCCCCATGACCTGGGAAATGTTTTAAGGTTGCGGCAACATGCTGGGACTGAATGCCTTTGACAGCTTCGGCTACAAAATCAGCTGCTCTTTCAAAAGAATCTGAAAAAGAGCGCACACCAATAACTGGATTGGTAGGATTATTGTTCACATCTGCCACTGGTGCCAAATTCCAGTGAATCCCTACTGTTGCTAATTCGTCGGCAGAAGCTTGATAGCTGTCGTAAGCATTTTGCACTTGGCCGGTACTACCAATTGCCATCGCCCCAGGTAGCTGACTAAAGCCATTGACTAGACGCCGAATTACTCCATTTTCTTGATCGACAGAAACTAGCAAAGGATAATCATAGCCCGCATCTTCTGCTAATTGTTGCAAATCACTAATCAATTGAAACACTTGTTGAGGAGATTGGATGTTGCGACTAAATAAAATAATCGAACCGACATAATACTGGGTAATCATTTTGCGAATGTGGTCATTGACAACTAGCCCATCAAAACCAACAACAAAATGGCGACCCACCATCTTTCGTAATTGTTGTTCTTCCATTAGTTTCTCCCTCTTTATACAAAATCGATTGGTTCAAAACGAATTTTCGTGTCACGATCCACCCACTGCAATAAATCGACAAACTCAGGATGGACAAAGCCGATGCAGTTAGTAGCTGCTGAAAATGGTAAATCTTCTCGACACAAGTTGATTTCGCCACTATAGCGACCACCCAACTCGTTTTCCATGGTAATCATCCCTTTTTTTCGTTGCAAAGTTTTTTCAATAGCAATTTTAGGAATACGCGGAGTGGCTAAACGTACTACTTTTTCTGGAATATCTCGACGCACAGCCAATTCCTGTCCATAAAAATCTTGATGCCCACCATATAAAGCGACTGGTAAGGTGAGAACTCGTTCTTGTAAATAGCGCTGAATCATTTCAAGGGTGGCAAAACGTGCCAAACTGTCACCTATCAAGATATCTGTCACGCCAAAGTCTTTGATTAATTCTACGGCTGCAACAAAAGGATGTACCCCACGATGTTTTTCTAACGTTGGTAGTCCTTGATAAAGAGGAAAACGTTTCAAGGCATCCCCCGGTACAAAAGCCATGATTTTCAATCCCCGTTCCACCAGTTTACGGTTATCAGCTTCAAAAGCAGACGCTGATAAACCCGTGTCGGTTTTTGGATAAAAATTATGAGCCATCTGAATCTCATTCAAATCTAAGCCGGCTGCTTCTGCTTGTTGTAAGAAGGTCAAACTAACTACACTAGCATTTAAAAACAAGATGAAATCTTTTTGTAACGTCACCAGTTGATGGATATCATCAAAGCCGTAATCCAAACGCACCGCTTTGACACCTAAAGCTTTCAGCGCCTCCATATCCCCCGCGGGAATTTGCAATTTTTCAAAAGTTACTGGTGAGACATCCGGCACCAATAACAAATCGTTGTTGCGGCAGGTTTCCAAAAGTAATGGTAATTTCACATCAATGTCAGAAAAATCTTCTTCAGGAATATGCAATGAGGTAAACACGTATTTGGCACCAATCTTGGCTGCTTGTTCCAAATATGACACATCTAAATCTTTTAAATAAACTGAGACACCTAACATATCGTCTCCTCCTAATTCGTAAGAGACGTGATGACCTCTATCAACAGTAAAAGTTACAAGAAATTGTTTGCCTTTATAGCAGACAATTCTGTGCTCTTTCGGGCTGTTGAAGCTGCCATCACGCCTCCTCTATCAGTTTTTCTAGTTTTCTTGTTCAGTAATTTGTTCTTGACGATCCAATGCGATTACAAATGGATAAAAAATCAAGAAGTTGATTACCCAACCAGCTAAGACGAAAACTAACGCTCGCCAGTCCCCACCAGTTGATAGAAAGGCTTTAATCGGTGCTGGGGTAATCCATGGTACAGATAAGACTGGGATTGGCAACAAGTTCAAAGAGACGAAAATAATTGCCAAAATGTTCATAACCACCGGTCCTAAAACAAACGGAATCATCATCAATGGGTTCATCATAATTGGCAAACCAAAAATCAACGGTTCCCCAATGTTGAATAATGCTGGCGCAGTAGCCAAGCCGCCTAATGAGCGGTAGCGTTTAGATTTTGCTAATAACAAGGCCAAACACAGCGGTGCCAACCCAATCATGATATAGTTGTCTTGGAAAATACTGGTATAGATATGTGGTAATTTTTCGCCCAATTGGAAAGCTGTTTGGTTTTCGGCCACCATCTGAGTCCAGAAAGTTCCGGCAACTCCACCAACGATATTCCCACCGTGGATACCGACAGCCCACAAACCACGGTTAATAATCGTTGCAACTAACATGGCAACCGGGGTATCACCAACCATTACTAATGGTTGGAAGACCTTCATAATCATTTCTGGTAAGTTCAATTCTAAAACAGAACCAATCAACCACCAGAAAATAATAACAAACAAGCTTGGAATTAAAGCACTAAACGCGTTAGAAACCATTGGTGGGACATTTTCAGGCATTTTGATGGTGAAGTTGCGACGTACGAAGAAACGATACATTTCAACAGTGGCAATGGCTACGATAATCGCAGCAAAAACTCCTAATGCCCCTTGATAAGCTGTAGATACACCAGAAAAAGCAGTTGCAGTTGTTGTTCCATCAGCTATGCTTTGAGCATTTTTAGCAATTTCTTCCGGCGTTGCACCAGCGATTGTTTGTACCGTTTGTGCTGGATTTAGTAAAAACCAGGAAGCCACGGCCAAAATCATCGGTTGCATAATATCCGTATGTTCTTTTTTATTCTTGTTGTACCATTCCACTGTTGCATAGGACGTTGTAATGACGGTATATAATCCAATAAATGCTGTCCCTACACCTGATGCTGCAGCAATTTTCCAACGAAAATCTCCTAGAAAATCAAGATACGGTTGATATGGAAATGAAGCAACCAATAAAAACATCGACCCAATAATCAACAAACTCATGATTCCTAATCCGTTACGCTGTATGACCTGTACATAACGCAAGTTTGCAAAACGAATCAATGGCGGTGCAATGTATTTCTCGATAAAATCTGTCAACTTGTTCATCAAATTTCCCTCCAATAAAGTAATCGTTTACAATTGCTATTATACATATAAGAAATTAAATTTCAATATTTTTTTAAATTAAAAGAAATAAAATTTCTTAGGTTTGTATGGGCCAACTGACAGACATTAGCAGATAGATGTAAACTTCTTCAATTACGCAAAAGCCTACCCAATGATTGCCACTAGCAAATCTTCTGGGTAGGCTTTTTTAGCTATTCAATCATTAATTAGTAGAATCCAGTATAAACAATCGATTACCGGCGACACAAATAGCGGTATTCGAAGATCAGATTATCCTTTTGCGCTTCCATCCAATCTTCTAATTTTTGTCGGAGTTCTTCCAATATCGGAAGCTTTTCATCAATCAAGTTCTGTAATTCTCCCGGATCCTCCGCTAGATCATATAGTTCATCGGTATCTCCTGCATTGAAGACATATTTCCAGTTTTGCCAACGTAGAGCCCGTTGCGAAAAGAGAACGGCTCCGATACCAGAACATTCCGTCACGACACAATCCCGCCAGTGACTGACTTTTTCACCTTCTTGGACTAAAGGTAAAACCGAGCGGCCATCTCTCGCGACAGCTTCAGCTGGCAAGCCTGCTGCATTGAGAATCGTCGAATAAAGGTCGCAAGTTTGGACAAACTCAGGCACCCGTAGTTTACCGTCGGCTGCTTGTGAGACACTCGTCGCTTCCATCCCCTGAGGTAGTTTCATCAACAATGGTACACTAGTGATTTCTTCGTACATGAAGATGGCCTTGTCACATAACCCATTGTGGATCCCTAATGATTCCCCGTGATCCGAGCTGAAGATAATCAAAGTATCTTCGTAAAGTCCTTGTTCCTTCAAAAAATCAAGCAAGCGGCCGATTTGGTAGTCGATGTGACTCATATTGGCATAATAATGACGAATATACGGTACAAATTCTTCCCAATCGGTATTATTGGCTCGTTTGACATCATGAATACGTGGTTTATTCTCGCTATCTCCGGCATAATTTGCCCAAGGTTCAATTTCCAGATCCCGGTATTGGTCCAGAAATTCTGTAGGGGCATAATATGGCTCATGAGGTCCCCAGAAATTCAATTGAAAATACCAAGGTTCTTCTTGTTGCTTAAATTCCGTCAACCATTTTTTAGTACGTTCTACTAAGAAGTGTTCAATCGTCGTATCCAACCCCGAAGTGATTTCCCCAGCTTGATGGGATGTATAGTTTCCAGAAATCACATGCTCAATCTTGGTTTCTTTACCCAGACTTGCCACATAGGCCTTCAACTCATCGTATATATAACCGCCAAAGCCATGTCCTGGGAAATCATCCCCTTGGTAGCCAACTGTCGTAGGAACGGAGCGGGTATTTTGAGCCAATTCGGCAAAGTGAATATTTCCCATGAATTGTTGGATATACTGATCCTTGCGTACCGCCTCAGCACCAGTCCCCAAGTGCCATTTGCCGGTATACCCCACTTGATAACCTGCCGCTGCCAAACGGCGACTCAATAATTCTGGCGTATCGGGCAATTCTTGAACCATCGTGCCGTAATTATACGAATTGGTTAACATGCCATGATGCATGGGGTACAGTCCCGTTTGCATGGAAGCCCGAGCCGGGGTGCAGATAGGACAAACCGCATAAGCATTGTCAAAATTTAAGCTAGCATCTGCCAACGTATCCAAATTAGGCGTGTTCACAGGCAGATTGCCGTAGGTAGAAAGGGTATCCTTTCGTTGTTGGTCTGTTACGATAAATAAAATATTTGGTTGTTTTGTCATTTTCCTGCCAACTCAGCTTTCTTTTCCCAGTATTCTTTGCCTTGTGGAAACTCAAAATCTCCCATCACTTCGGCTTGTTGGACCAATGTTGCCTGCATGATTGCTAGTTTTTCAGCAAAAGTAGGATCTTCAGCCAAATTCACCATTTCTTTAGGATCTTCTTTAATATTAAACAACTGAGTGTGGGCTCCAAAATCCGTCGCATACTCGATTAATTTATAGTCACCTTGCAGCAATCCGCGGATTCTTTGGGTGAAACTCAAATAAATCATTTCCCGTCCAGGTTTTTCATCAGCAATCACCGGCAAGAGGCTTTGTCCAAACAGGCCCTCAGGAATCGGCGTATCGGTGTAATCTAAAATCGTTGGCATAATATCCAATAACAGTGCTCGTTGGGTCACTCGTTTGCCTTTTGGTAAGCCTAGTCCGGCCATAACCAAAGGAACATGAATGCTATGTTCGTAGAGATTTTGTTTCCCCATTAGGCCGTGTTGACCGATGGATATGCCATTGTCCCCACTAAAAATAATCAGTGTGTTTTCCAACTGCCCAGTTTCTTCCAATGCATCGAGAATGGTCCCAATGCGGGCGTCGATATGACTAATCATGGCATAATAATCAGCAATATGCTGTCTAACCCGACTTTCAGGACGGGGATAAGCTTCCAAGCTTTCGTCTCGTTCCCGTTTGACATCAAATTCAAAAGGGTGCTCTGGTAAAAAGTTTTCCGGCAAAGGAATCTTAGCTGGATCGTACATGTTTTTATAGGCTTCTGGCATAGTACGTGGATCGTGAGGTGCTAAAAAGGCCCCGTACAAAAAGAAGGGTTGCTCCATCGTCGCAACATCATGGATTTTTTCAATCAACTTATCCGCGAACAAATCGGTAGAATGTTTACCCATCGTCAAATGATCTGCCGGCATTTGAATCGTGTGGTTGGTAGAAAAAGGATCTTGGGTAAAAGTCCGCCAATCCCGGTACTCTTTTGCAGGGTCAAACTCATTCACGGGCACATTCCAATGATCCCACATGCCACCGAAGAAGATTTCACCACCATCTGAGAAGGCCCGACCATAGCCTTTGGTGCCGTTGTGCCATTTTCCAATCCCTACTGTGTGATAATCATTTTTTTGGAGTTCTTCACCTAAAATCGCGTGCTCATCAGGAATCACCGCACCGAGATCTTGCAGATCAAACAAGTGTTTAGAGGTTTGCATCATCGCCCGTGACGGCATACAAACTGCACCAGAAGTCCCACCAGGAATATAGGCGTTTTCAAAGGTCACGCCTTCTGCTACCAAACGATCCAAGTTGGGTGTTTGAATATCAGGATTGCCTAGTGCATGGATTGTGTCAAAACGTTGGTCATCTGCTAGTAAAAACAAGACATTTTTCTTCATATCATTTTCCTCTTTCCCTATTTCCTATTTCTTATTGAAGTAATCCCTGATAGATATTGCGAATCACGTCCTGATTCCCTAATAATCGTTGATCGGCTTTTTGCATTAGCGCCGCCATCAAATAAAAGACATTTTCCACGACTTCTGCCGGGGTCAGCGCATCTGGAATATCACTCCAGATGGCAATTGCATTAGCTGCTACTGAAGTCAATTGGTCCTCATTGACAACCTGTTGTTGTGGGAAGTCCACTGGTGTCCAGCCGGTCATGATTTTTTCATAGGTTGGGTAGGTATATGAAGCATGCTCTCCTAGTACATAATAGAAGTAATTGTCGTTATGGTTAATCACGGTGTAACCCAAATCGATGAAGGTTTGGATTGGGGCCATGTTTTTATTCCACCGCGTCCAATAGCTGATCATACAATCTTTGGTCAAATGCAAGCCTTCTGTCCGATTCACTCGATAAAAGCCATCATTCCAAACCAACGGAATAAACCCTAATTGCCGCACATAAGCCACCGTTTTGTTGACATACTCAATAAAGACTTCGATACCACTTGCCTCAGGGCCGTATTTTTCGGCAGCATAATTTGCTAATGTTGGATAGTTATGCAGATCATCGAAAGGTACAAATTCATCCGCACCGACATGGAAATAACGACAGTCCACGAACAGCTGAGCATACTCTTCATAAATTGACCAAATAAATGCCACTGCCTCTGGATTTAAGATATCTAGAGCTTTTTCATCCTTAACCAAGGTTCCATCTTCTGCAAGTTTATCCAACCGCCATTCCGGTTTATCCGCCAAGACATGCTTCAAGTGCCCTGGAGAATCAAAATCCGGAATAATTTCGATGTGTTGCGCTTGGGCATATTGGATCAATTCCCGCACTTCGGCTTTGGTCAAATGCTCAGCAGATGCCAACCAAGGGTAGCGTTCAGACTCGATTCGAAAGCCTTCATTTTCAGAAAAATGCAGTTGCAATTGATCAAAATTAAAGATTGCTAGACTATCTACCAACTCTTTCAAGGTTGTCAGCGGAAAGAATTTGCGTCCCATATCTACCATCAATAACTTTTTCTGGGGACTCAACGTGATGGTCTCCGAGATAATCGCAACTTTTCCCAATAAGCGTTGCAACACCATCATCGTTCCTTTAAACAAGGCGCTTTCATTTTCAGCAGCGACTGTAATGGCATCGGCGGCAGCCGTAATCAAAATCTGATCTTGTGGGACTGCCGGATCCAGTTGCAAGACTAAGTCGCCTTGTTCCCCTTGCAGAGGCAGCGTTTCACCGGTGAAGCGCTGCCAAAAGCGGTTAAAGGCTTTGGCACAAGCTAAAGTTTCATTACTCGCTTGGATTGATGTGATTGTCATTATTTGTTTCCTCCCAAATGTCGGCTGAAGAGCTCATTTTTCTGAGCTCCTCAAGCCCAATGTTTTTATTTTGATGTATGATAAACCCTCGACTGAAAGCGACCCCACCAACGCAGCAAGGGATTATCCGCTTCCTGTAAGAAGAGGCCTAATAACAAACTATTAAAATAACTAAAAGCAATCCCGATGACCACCGCCTGCCAGTTATAGGCAAACAAGCCTAAAACCAAGACACTCCAGTTCAGCCAACGTAACACTTTGGCCACCCCTAATTTGGGGCGATAGCGGTGGACGATTAAAGCCACCACGTCCAAGCCAACGGTGGAGGTATCCGAAGACAGGCACAAAGCATAGCCTGCTGCGATAAACAAGCTAGCAAATAAAAAATCCACCGGCAAGTTGATCTGGGCACTGATTGGGGCTAAATAAAACAAGCTAAAAAATAAGTTGTAACAAATGCTCGAATACACTGAACGCAGCAAGTTACCTCGTCCCAAAAAGATGCCACTTAAGATTAATAAAACTAAGGTGATCCCATTTGTCATCAAGAGCAATGGGAGACCGGTCAATTCATTGGCAATCATGGATAAGCTAGTGACCCCGCCGTTGATGATGGCATTGGGTTTCATCCACTGAGCATACGCAAATCCCAATAACGCCGTTCCTAAAGTCACTTTCGCTAAGGCACGACCTTCTGTTTCGATTAGCTGTTTCATTTTTTCCATGTTGCTTAAAACTCCTTAATTAACCCGTCATAGGCGACATCGAATCCATAAGGGCTTACCAGATCCAGCATTTCCTGATGAGTCAGTTTACTATTGTGAGAAAAATGATTGCAGACAAACTGTGTCTTGTGATCGACAATACCTAACGCCAACAACCGTTCCCGCGTTTTGAGATTATTAGGAAAGCCTTGATGATTGCGGGGACTATCGTCAGCTTGATGGTTACAATCGATGGAAACAAAATCATAATACGGCCGCGTCTCTTCTAGAAAAGACCAAGTCTCTTCAGGAAACTCGCCAGTATCATGGGCATAAAGCATCTGTTTTTTTCCATCGCTAATCCCATACAGCAAACATGTTTCCCGTTGATCATGGTCAGCAGCTAAAGGAGTAACTTGATAATCCATGATGGCCACCGTTTGAAAAGGCGTCATCAAATGAAACTTCACCCGCTCTTCCTCCCAGTAACCTTCCAGATCAAAGACCCGTTTCATAAAATCATAAACCCGTTGATTGCCGTATACATTTAAGGTTTGGGAGACCTTTGGCACATAGCCGCTGAGACGCAACACCAAATCTTCCGCATAAAAGTGATCGGAATGGCTGTGGGTCACCAGTAGATGGCCAATGTTGGATAAATCAAACCCATATTGCAAATAATGGGCGTAGGTGTCCCCTGGAAAATCAATCAGTAGTTGCTCATCCAGTAGTGACTGGGAACGGGTACGAATATCCTTGCCACCCTTGCGACGAGCGGTTTGGCACAACTCACACTCACAATACAAGGCTGGTACCCCTTCTGCCGCCGCTGTTCCAAAATACTGCAGTTTCACTTAAAGTCCCTCTTTTCTTTTTACTCTCTTTTAGTACAAACGTTTCAACGTCCCACCGGTGAACTCGCCAATGCCACTAAAGGCGCGGCGACTTTCTTCAAGACTTCGCGATACCCGCAAAAATCATCCGTATCTGAGGTGACATAACAAGCCTCTTTCATGCGCTTACAACCCCCGCGGCACATCTTGAAAAACTCACAAGTATCACAAGTCCCATAATGAGGCTGATCACAGATAAACTGTTGCGTCAATGGTTGTTCAAACAGCTCTCTTAACGTCTGTTGGGTGATATTGCCTACGCAAAGTTCGTCCAACACATAAAAATCACACGGATAAACATTGCCATTGGCCTCAATCACATATTGCATCTGACAACGGCCTAACATGCCACAAGCACCCATCACGCCATTGACCAATAAATTGGCAATGTCGTCAAACAGTTTAATGGAAACATAGTGACCATTTTTTAAAGCCTTTTGCCACAAATCAAAGAGCTGTCGGTAAAATTGAGCAAACCCCCGAGGAGTGACCGCAAAGGCATTTTCCTCCTCCCCTAGCTCGGCTAGACAAGGAATAAATTGGATATACTTGATCTGCTCCTGCAAAATAAACGACCAAATGTTCTCCGCTTCCGTCGTCATTTCCTCCGTCAGGACACACAAGACATTGTAGGGAATTTCAAAATCCTCAAGCCGTTTTTTTGTCGCCAACACCCGTTGGTAAGTCCCTCGACGGGCGCCATCCGGACGATGCCGATCGTGAAAATCGGCGCCCCCATCGATGGATAAGCCCACCAGAAAAGCTTCTGTTTTTAAGAATTGACACCAGGCTTCATCTAAAAGCAGCCCATTGGTTTGAATAGCATAATCCACCGTCACTTGTTTCGGCTGGGCTTTTACTTGCTTCACAAAATTTTGAAAATACTTCAAACCGGCTAGCGTCGGTTCTCCTCCTTGAAAACCAATCGTCAAATGATCCCCATCTTCTAAATCTTGAAAAACATGGTCAATCAGCTTGGTCGTCACTTCGGGTTTCATCCGTCCAAACGATCGTACTTGGCGTAATGAACTAATGTCAGCGTAAAAACAATAACTACACCGTAAATTACATAAGGAAGAGGCGGGTTTAATTAATAGTTGAATATGTTTCATTTTTTCCGGCCTTTCTACGTCTCAGTCGTGAGATTTTTTTCTTCTCACTGGATAACTTGATTTAAGCAGGCGCTCATTTAGCGATGCCATGTTATCAAACAGGCAGTTTTCTCTCTTAAATAATCCATAAGACCTCTGTATAATAGACCTTTCATCAACCGCTTTCAAGGGCATTTGTTAAACTCCTGATATGTTTTTTATTGCTGTCTCTAGGCCAATTTTGACATAGTCAGATAGAATCCCATGCCCATGAGTTTTCCTTCGTTTCCATAAATAAACCGGTTCATTTTTTAAACACCATAAAATTAATGATCATTTTTATTTTCATGATGCTATTGTTGGTCTAGCTAGTACGTCTCACTTATTTCGGAGCTAAATGTCACCTTTTTCGTAACATCAATCTGACAGCATGATACGCCACTTAAATCCCGAACCATCAGCCTCTATACTGCCTAAATTTTTTATAAGTTCTTTATTCACAAAAAACTCACTGAGAAAAGTGCATTTCGCCTCTTTTCTCAGTGAGTTATCGTCAAGGATTACACATGTTCCCGTTCAAAGCCATTGTTTTCGATAACATTGGCCATCCAGAAACTGGATTTTTTCGGTGTCCGCTTGAAACCATTTTTGATATCAACACGGTAATAGCCGTATCGGTTTTTATAAGCATTCAACCAACTCCAGCAGTCAGCAAACGTCCATAAGTGGTAACCAAAACATGGTGAGCCTTCTTGGATCGCCCGATGCAATTCTTCCAAATGGTCTTCAATAAATTCAATCCGATAATCGTCTTCAATCACCCCATCAAGGTTTTCAAAGCGTTCTTCTTCAGAAACACCCATCCCATTTTCAGAAATATACCAAGGAATATTGTCGTAGCTGTTTTTCAGACGCATAGCGATATCATAAATTCCTCGTGGATAGATTTCCCAACCCCGGTGTGGATTGATACGTTTTTCTGGCCAATCGTAGCCTCGGAACAAATCTCTTGGTTCTCGAATCGGCCAGACTTTTTCAGCTGCAGGAACGGCTTGAACCCGCATTGGTTGGTAATAATTACAGCCAACAAAATCCACGGTATTGTTCAAGAAGATGTCCTTGTCACCAGCTTCTGTCACAGGAGCCAGATCAGCTTCTTTAAGCATCGCGACAAACTCCTCAGAGAATGCCCCTTTAACAGCACAATCTAAGAAGCTACGGATGTAAATATGATCCGCCCACTTCGCTGCTTCTAAATCTTCTGGCGCATCACTTTTTGGATAAACTGGTGACAAGTTCAAAATGATTGAAATTTGGCCATCGTTGTATTTGGATGCTCTAAAGGCTGCCACTGCTTTGGCATGAGCCAACATCGTGTGGTAGCCCACCTGCAAAGCCCGTTTGAAGTCATGAACTTTCGGCCAATGGGCATCCCCAAAATACCCACATTCAATGTGAACAAGTGGTTCATTAAACGTCGCCCATTTTTTCACGATATCGCCAAATTGTTCAAAAGCGACACTTGCGTAATAGGCGAAGTGATCAACGGATTCCCGAGCTTCCCAACCGCCTTTTTCCATCAGCCACCAAGGCATATCAAAATGGAATAAGTTGATGATGGGTTCAACTCCATTGTCCACTAGTTCTTGGAAATAACTCCGATAAAAAGCCACTGCTTTTGGATTTAAAGTTTTACCATCTGGCAACAAACGAGTCCACGCGATGGAAGTCCGATACGAATTCAAATTCATCGCCTTCATATTTGCGACTTCTTCTTTATACATTTCGTACACGTTTGACGTATTTTCTGGACCGACTTGATCATAGAAAAGTTCTGGTTCCATTTCAAACCATTTATCCCAAGTAGAAGGGCTTTTGCCATCGATGGCTGCCGCGCCTTCTGATTGTGGTGCGCTCGTAGCGGCTCCCCACAAGAAGCCTTTTGGAAATTGATACATCTGTGTTCCTCCTTCATTAGCGAATCTTTTTTACACATTGCCATTCTACAATGAAAAGGTTTCTATTAATAGCATTGTGTCGTGTTTTTGACTATGTTTTTATTGCGCCCAAACGCAACCAACGAGTACCAGTTTACTAATTTTTACCGTTGCTTTCCATCTGGTAGCAAATTGCCTCCTAGACCAAATAATTCATTTTCTACCCAGACGCCCTCATCTATTGCACTCGTTGGATCGGCCATCCGAGCTAGCAAACGTTCGCCACAAAGTTGTCCGATAACTGCAGTAGCCGGTTTGATGATGATTCGATTGGGTAACAAGTCGGCCATTTCGCGGGTGTAGTCATAATGGGCCAAAAGTAATTGCTGACTTCGAGGGTCTTTTGACTGTTGCAAAAACTCCAAAACCCCCATCGCCATATTGTAGTTTGTCACCAATAAAGCCGTGATATCTTGCGCTAACAATTCTTCCGCCCCGCGATAACCACTCAGCCGCGAATAATCCCCAAAAGTCGTCACCAACTGTGCCTCAGGATGTGTCTCTAGCGCTTCCTTGGCCCCAATCAACCGTTCACGAGCAACATAATCATTTTGAGGAGCTGCCAAGAGGCCGATGCGTTGATGCCCTTGTTCAGCAAAATAGCTGATGACTTCTCTGACACTTTTGCGGTCGGCGACTTGAACCCGATCCACGCCAGCTAGCTGAACCGGACTGTTGATGGTCAATACAGGAATCGGCAAGTCAGCCAAGCGTTCCATTCCATCCCAATCCTGCTCAGACATAAAGACAATTAAGCCATCTACAGAATGCTGCATTAAGTAGTCAATCTTTTTATTCACTTGGGAAACGTCGCCTTTGAAACCACTGAGGAGTATGGAGTAGCCTTTAGCTTCCATCACGCCTTCAATCGCACTGACAGTCTCGGCCCCGAATTGACTGGAAATACTATTCATTAGTAAGCCCACCGAAAAACTACGATTGTTTTTCAAGCCCTTGGCAATAATATTCTCTTTATAATCCAATGTGGCGATCGCTGCAGCAATTTTTTCCATATTGACAGCCTTTAATTGCTGCCCATTGAGATAGCGGGAGACACTACCGACAGATACGCCTGCCAGTTTGGCGACTTCTCGAATTGATGACATAGTTGACTTTCCTTCTTTCTATCACAAGTGACATTCCGATTGACTTTGGGCAGCAATTGCTAGAGAAGGCGGCCTGCAACAGCCGACCGCCTAAAAGAGTTTATTTCGTAAAAAAGATTTCTTCCTCAAGATTTCCTACCAACACCCGACAACCGACAGCTGGTTTCAACTGACGATCACTATCTGTATAGGTAAGCTGTTGAGGGGTCAAATGCAGGGTCAGCTCACGAGTTTCCCCTGGTTCCAAAGTCACTTTGATGAAATCTTTCAACAATTTGTGGCGTTGAATGACAGATCCTCCCAACAACCGAACAAAGAGCAAGACACTTTCACTCCCAGCGTAGGTGCCACGATTGGTCACAGAGACCTTCACTGTTATTGTGTCAGAATCTGCCGTCACGTGCAAGTAGTCATAGCTAAATTTCGTATAGCTCAGACCAAAACCAAACTCATGTAGCGGTGCCCCTGATTGATCATAGTAATTGTCTTGTTTAGAAGCTGCCCGTTGGTAATAATAAACCGGCAATTGATTGGCGTTCAAGGGATAGCTAACGCCTAGACGACCGCTAGGATTAAAGTCTCCAGCCAACGTCCCGGCGATAGCTGCGCCTCCTTGTTGCCCTGGGAACCATCCCACCAAGACTGCTTGGGATAATTCTTCTACCCGTTGAATATCATACGGACGCCCTTGGATCATGACACTGACAATTGGTTTTCCTGTTGCCGCTAAGGCTTCTAGCAATTCCAATTGACGGCCACCTAAACTTAACGAAGCAACATCCACGTTTTCCCCAGAATCCATATTAATTCCTTTAGAAGAAACTGCTCCATTACTCAAAAATTCCATATCAAAATTGCGGGCACTAGAACCACCTAAAACTAAGACAATGCCATCTGCATCTTGACAAAGAGCCACAGCCTCTGCCATTTTGGCATCTTGATCTACCAAATTGCGGGCTTCACAACCTTGAGCATAAACCACTTCTGCATTAGGAAAAGCTTTGGCCACTTGATGGAAAATCGTACACTCTACTAATTTAGGATCTTGGGGTGCCGTATAATCTCCCAACAATTCATATAAGCCATCTGCGGCCGGTCCCACCACAGCGATTTTATTTAAGTTTTGTGACAAAGGCAACAAGCCATCATTTTTTACCAAGGTTAAAGATTCCGCTGCCACTTTCAAGTTCATGGCTTGGGAAGCAGTCATCAATTCATCAAAAGCCGCACCTGGATCTTCCACAAAAGGTTGTTCAAATAAACCTAATAGGAATTTAATCCCCAAAACGCGACCGCAAGCGACATCTAAATCTGCTTCAGACGCCAGATTTGAGGCGATTGCTTCCTGGATAGTCAGATATGTTTGATCCCACAAGCTCAAATCAACGCCGGCTTTCAGAGCAGCTGCCGCCCCATCGATTTGCCGGTCAAAGACATCTCCCAGTCGATCTAGGGCGACACCATCAGCCATGACGATCCCTTGATAGCCCATTTCCTTGCGCATGATGGTTTGGAAAAGCTCCCCATTGATATGGCATGGCACACCATCCACATCATTGTAAGCCGCCATCACACCTACCGCATTACGGGTGCTATGAAGTAACGGCCGGTAAACGTCGTTAAACTCGCGACCACCGATGGTAACCGTTCCCGAATTATGCCCACCTAAAGCTTCTCCTTGAGCAATACAGTGCTTCAAAACGACCCCAATTTGTCCCGGCTGTTTGTTAATTTCAGCCACCGTTTGATCCAAATAAGCTTGATTTTCGGTAATCAATGTCCCTTGGAACCCCTTCACTACCGCTTCACTCATTTTGGCAGCTAAAATCGGATCTTCCCCGAAACATTCCTCTGTGCGCCCCCATCGTGGATCTTTGGCTAAGTCCAAGGTGGAAACCAACGCAAGGTGAACCCCTTTGGCAGCAAGTTCTTGAGCCATCAAATGACTAGACTCTGCCATCAACTCCGTGTTAAAGGTATTCCCCCGACCAAGATTGGTAGGATAAGAGACGCCCCCTAATCCTTGATGACCATGGGGACATTCTTCGACGATCAAGGCGGGAATTTGCCAACGAGATTGACTCATGACATATTCCTGCACTTGATTTACTAAACGCCAACTATCCTTTGGCGCGATGCCATTATCAAAGCCGACTTGGGACCAAGGATCGGCGCGAAATAAGCCATACAAGGCACCAAGACCGCCTCCCCAAGCCACGTGTTCTTTAAATTTATCTGTTAGACGGACACTGCCATCTGCTTGTTTTTCATAACATTCCCAACCATAAAGATGTTGGTTTACCTGACCGACTTTTTCTGCTATCGTCATCCGACCAAGCAAATCAGCAACTCGCTGGCGAATCGTCAAGTCAGGATTTTGATAGGGATATTTACCCAATCAACTCGTCTCCTCTCATTTGGGCAGCTTTATTGGAAGCCATCACAAATGGCAAGAACAAGAAGACATCCAATACAATTAAGGCTACCGTTAAGACACCGGCCATCAGATTGCCCCCTGTTGCGATGACAGATTGAATCACCGGTGGCGTAATCCATGGTGCTGCGGCAACGGTTTTTCCAATTAGCCCAACACTTGTAGCAAAATAAGCAATGATTAAGTTAATCGAAGGAATAATCGCACATGGAATCATAAAGATTGGGTTCATAACTACTGGTAAACCAAACATGACTGGTTCAGTGATATTAAACAGACAAGTCGTCAACCCCATCTTAGCAATTTGGCGTTC
The DNA here is from genome assembly GCF_049384045.1 of Enterococcus diestrammenae. Taxonomy (NCBI): domain Bacteria; kingdom Bacillati; phylum Bacillota; class Bacilli; order Lactobacillales; family Enterococcaceae; genus Enterococcus; species Enterococcus diestrammenae. The sequence goes on along the minus strand of NZ_JBMRGR010000004.1, from coordinate 12,832 downwards.
ATCCCGGCGACGAGATACCCACAAAATTGCGATAACCAATGGCAAGATACAGCCCCCACCACCAATCAAGCCAAATGCATTGGCAAATGGTTCGGTAATGATGTTTGGAATTGCTTGATGATTTTGGAAAGCAGTCATATTTTCTTCAATCGATTGCAACATTGGCGCTTGTTTGATTGGGGCTAAAATACTTGACCCATGCATCCCAAACACCCACAAGAAATCGGAGAAGAATTGTAAGAAAAGCATCCCCGGTACAGATAAGACAAACCCTTTTAATGGGGTTTGAATCGCCAAGTTAATCAAGTCTGGCACATTCAACCCAGTAGCCGTTTTTAAAACAAAGACGAAAATCCCAAAAACTAAAACTACCAATACTTCAGGAACTAAAGAATTGAAAGAAGTGGCAACTGCTGGTGGCACGCCATCTGGCATCTTGATTTTTAATTTTTTGAATTTGGCTAAGTGAACAAACAATTCAGTACTCAATAAGGCACAAATCATCGCTGTTGCCAAACCAGAGCTAGACGTCAATGCTTGTGGGAAAACCCCAGCCACATCCGCTGTTGCGCCATCAGCCAAAGTAACAGTGGTATTGATTGGCATCAAGATAAACATCGTCGCCAAACTCAAAACCCCAGCATGGACAGCATTGAAGGAAGGATCATCAATTTTTTTGGATTTGATATAGTAATTTGCTAAATTAACCCCGATATTGTAACAGACCACAATCGCTAAGATACTCATCGTCCCATTATTGACAATTACTGCCAAGTCTGACAAAAAGCTTAAATCAACAAATTTCTGCACCGTCGCATTGGAAAATACTAAAGCATTCAATAAGACCATAAAAGAAGCTGCCATAACAAGTGGCATCGTAATAATAAAGGCGTCACGGATTGCCAGCAGATGTCTTTGACCATTGATTTTTGACACAATTGGCAATAATTTTTCCGACAATTTGTCTACGAATTTCATAAGTTGCTCCTCAATTCTATTTTATTTGAACCGGTTCAAACACATAATAACACCCTTTCAAAAAAATGCAATAGCTTCCACTAATATTTTTGAACCGGTTCATATTTAGCCTTCCTTATTTCTTGAATTCGCCACCATTGTTGGTAGAATAACTTTTATTATGTTAGTAATTTCTTAAAAATTAGGCCTAGACGGACTTTATTTTTCCCCCTTGCTCTCTAACACAGATCAGCTTCTTTTACTCGGCTTTTATGATGATGCCATCCCCAAAATAGACGATGGCCCTCTCCCTGACGGAAGAAGGCCATCTAACTACTCAATATCTTTACTCTAAAGTTGGATCAGACTATTACTTAAAATCAAGTATTTCTCATTCAAACAGTGTGTTCCCATAACCTACTAACACACCCTTGCAGCCCTGAAGCTGCGCCAGTTGGATCAAATTTCTTAAAAATATCCTTGTATTTCTCGCGTAACAATATCTTTCGTGTAGCACACAGTATAACATATTTCCACCAAAACAGCAATTGGACTAGAGCTTTTCTAACAAATCCCGCTTCCTAAAATTGGTAATCAAAGGACTGAAACGACGCAGTGCCTCCAATGGTTTTCCTATTATAGATAAATAGCCCGAAACGACAGCCGCTAAAATGATCCATTTTAAATGCCACCGGATGTGCCTCTCCTAATTGCAAAAAAGTCCCTTCATTTTGGTAATAAAACCGGGTCAAATCCGTCATTTCATGAAAATCAGCGGCTACCTTTAGCGTGACTTTTCCACTTTTCCACAAAATACGAGTGGATTTACCGCTAGTTGCCTCTTTAGGCATTGCTTGCAAACTGGAATCATCTAGTTCACGGGTCTCCATGACAAGATAATACTGGCCTTCCTCTTTGGATAAGCCAATAAAACCATAAGCGGATTGAAAGGCAGCTAATCCGGCACAATCCCCATCTTTCATTTTTGTCCCATCGATTGTCACAGTGGCTGCACATTTTGGATAGCGCATCCGCTGTGTTAAGACATTTGGCGTCGTTGTCACAGATTGTGCAAGCCGTGTCGTCGTTAATTCCACACAGCCACGTTTTGGATCCAATAAGAAGCCAGACAAGTCCGGTTCGTGATTAAATTGCCATTGCGGTTTTAGTCGGTAAGGCGTTTTTGCTAACGTTTTAAAATCATCACTCCCTACAAGAGGCGAATACACATATTCCGGTCGATTGTCGGTAATAAAAAATTGCTGTGGCGTCTTTTCTTCCTCACCAAAAACTGGAAAATCGTCTTGCCAAGTTACTGGTAAAAGTATGGGTAACCGTCCTACTGCACCATAATCTTGAAACAAGATCGCATACCAGTCTCCCTTTGGCGTATCCACGATGCCACCTTGGGCAATACCTTGATTGCAATACCCGTTATCATCATTAAAGACATCACCGCCGACAAATTCACCTTCCAAATCCTCCGCTACAAAGCAAGCCTCAATCCGTCGCCAAACCTTTGGATCTGAGTGAATCAAGAAAAGGTAATACTTGCCATTGATTTGATAAAAATGAGCTCCTTCATAGCCTAACCGAGGATTTTTTTCTGAGACAATCACACGATGGATGCCCCCAACTTTCGGGCCACTGAGATCGGGCTTCAATTCCGTCAACCAGATATTACTATTTCCATAGACGATAAAAACGCGTTCCTTTTCAAACAACACGGAACAATCATGATAGAAACCTTCAATGATTTTCTTATCCCAAGGTCCCTCAATTTTTTCAGCGGTATAACAATAGGTCAAGCCGGTATCATTGGCGACAAAAAAGACATAAAAACGTCCTTCATGATACCGTAAACAGGCCGCCCACATTCCTTTGCCATAACTGTCTTTCCCCTCTGCTAAGCGCTGGCCTGCCGTACTATCCAAGCGCTCATAGACAAACGCCGCATGTTCCCAGTGCAATAAATCGTAAGAACGTAAAATTTCACAGCCAGGCATAAAGTGCATCGTAGTGGTGACCATATAATACGTATCTTCCACCCGAATGACGTCTGGATCTGGATAATCCAAGGGAATAATCGGATTCTGGATTGTTTCAAGGCTTTTCTTCATCTGTTTTCCTCATTCTTTTAAAATTCACCGAAACGCCGGTGTAAAAAACGTAAAGCTAAATTTTGCCACTGAGCGACATCAGCGTTTTGCAACGTGGGATCACCAGATGCTTGGTAGGTTCCCAACGAGAGGCCATGCTGCCCTTCTTCAAATAAATGCAACTCTACTGGCACACCTAGTTCCATCATTTTATTAGCATAATGCAAACATTGTTGCGGGTAGACAAGATCATCTTGGGCTGTTGTCCAAAGGAATGTAGGCGGTGTTTTTCCTGATAAGAAATAATAAGGGCTTGCCTCTTTCATCCGATTTTCTGTATACTCTTTGCCTAAAAAGACTTTATTGGCATGATGCATAAAATCTCGCTTCGTGGTGTCGGTATAGCTGAGACTTAGGTCAATCCGAGGATCTAGATTGGCATATTTTTCTTGGACAATGAAGTCCAATAACGGATAAGCGAGAATAACAGCATTGGGTTTCAGAAGCTGATTATCGCCGGTTCCAACCCCTTCTGCTAGCCAACGATTGTGCCAATGGGTTGCTAATTGAGCACAAAGATTGGCTCCTGCTGAAAAGCCGATAATGGCAATTTTATCGTTATCAATCTGCCACGTTTCCCCTTGCAGGCGAATTTGTTTCATCAACATCGCCAAATCTAAAAGTGGATTCGGATATTGCGCATTACCAGTGGCTTCTGTTTGATAATCCAATACAAAAACTTGAAAACCGGCTTGCAAATAATGCAAGGCCACCGGTTCTTTTTCACGATCAGAAATCCCTAGATATGCTCCCCCACCACAAATAATCATGGCCGGAAATTGCCGGTCTTTATCAATTTCCTCTGAGCCTTCATGAAGATAACTTGTATAGGATACATTGGGTTTGTTGTCATATAGTAACGTAGTAAAGACTTTCATTTGAACCCCTCCATTTTTCGCTTAATCAATACCAAGTAACGTAGCCAACTGCTGGAAATCAACCGCAGCCGCCAAATGATTCCCACCTACACTGGAAATATGCAACCCGTCGCCACTATCAAATAATTGGTAGAGTTTTTGAGAATCTTGAGGATCTCCGGCGACTTGATCAAAGTCCCATAGTGCATCAATTGGCGCTTTATTACGCAGCCAATGATTCAATCCTTGACGCAAACTTTCGGACTTTTCACTGTAAAAGGCCGATTGATTGAAAGGAAGAAGTGTCACTCCAATCACTGGCACTTGCCGCAAATGGGCTTCCTCAATCATAAAACGAAAAGCCGCGGTTAATTCGGCTAATCCCTCAGCGACAGGTCTCTCGCCAATCGTCAAACAATCATTAATACCATGAAAAAGGATCAAGCCACTAACCGGCCCATCCGCAAAAACGTCTGACAAAAATCGCTTCACCCCAGCTCGCCCATGACGGCTAAAGTCATCGGCTGTAGCATCTGTATCTAGCAATACCCGGTTTCCCCCAATACCACGATTTACGAGTGCCACTTGTGAAAAGCCTTCTGTCACCAGGCGCTGTTTGAAATGATCCGTCCAAAATCCCTGTTGTGTCAACGAATCCCCAAAAGCTATCAGGGTCTGACTGTTTCCTTGCAATTGTAGGCCCGAAATACCATAGATAACGTACATTCGTGGATTCCACAACGCCTTTTGAAAGAGCTGATAATTATCTAAGGGCTGGGTCCAGAAATTCTCAACCCAACGATAATTCAGCACTTCCTGTTGCAAACGAGCATAACTCACTAGAAAACTAGTCAGTTGCACCGGTTTGGCTAGATAAGTAGTGATTTCTAACACTTCTCCTGGTGCAGCTGATAATAAAATAGGATCACTTGCCAACTGCTCACAACCAGGGGCTAGCTGTATTTCCGCCTTTCCATGAAGAGTCAGGGGAACTACCGGTGTGCGTGCAACGAGCTCTGCCGATTTCACCTGTGCAGTCACCTTATCAAACACTAACGGCCCTCCGCCATAAAGGTTAGAAAACAATACACGCCATTGATCCCCATAATGATTTAACCGAATTCGCACTACTTGTACTTGTTGTTCAATCTCGCAAGGAGCACTGCGGTAATCCTGTTCCTGATATTCCCAGATTCGTTGCCACACGTCATTTATTCCTCCTAAATGAAATTCCCTATGTAAAAAACTGGTCAGCCTAGTCTGAGATTTTCCTCAATACCTCTGCTGACCAGTCAAAAAATTAGTAAATACGATAGTTACCACTCAAAGCCATAAAGGCAAAAGCATACAAAAAATTATCATAATATCGGCGCACGCCTTTACGAAGGGGCGTTTGCCAGAAACGTGTCACAAATTCTCGGGCGATTTCTGTTTCAGGATTTGCAAGAGAGGCCGCGGCTAAGGTTGCTAGCAAGCCTACTGGATGTAAGATTTCTTCTCCAGTATTTTCCCCTTCCACAGTATAAATGTAATTTTCTGCCCCAGCTGGTAGTGCATGGAAAAATTGTTGCAAATGAGCCAACCGATCTTTGAGTACAACATCTTCACCATACCACTGCATATCAAGCGCCACATTCATGGCTGTCCGATAGGCATCACTAAAGAAATGCGGATGTTCACTTTCCAATTGTGGACTGCCATCGTACCAACTGTATTCTGGATTCAACCCAGTTTCTGGATGAATGGCCTTTTTCAAATACTTTCGACTAGCCCTCGCCGCCTCTTTCCAAAATGGCCGGTCGCTAGGTTCTGCATAAAGAGCAAATTGTTCATAAAAATGCGGTACATGATAAGAAGGATCGGTAAATTCTACTTCCGGGATGAACTTGATTAATTTGTTTTCATTGTTCCACATAGGCATGCCAGGAAATTCAGTCCCTTTATGAATACAATAGTTCAACAATTCTCGGGCATGATGAGAGTAGTTGAATATCCCTTCTCCATCCCCCCAGCGATTGGCTGCAAAAAACAGCGCCAAGGCAAAGAATTCTTCCCCATCCGGAGCGGGTCCATAAGCATTTTTCTGACCATAAGGAGCGACCGACCAAGCGAAATAATGGGCATGTTCCCCGCTATCCATATACATATAAGTCATCACCCAGCGCCAAAGCCGGTCAAAGACTTCCTTTTTGTCGTACTGAACCGCCATCAACATGCCGTAACTCATGCCCTCTGTCCGTACATCATCGTTTCCGGTATCCACTAGATAACCTGCATCTGCTGTTTCAAAATAAACCTTATCCGGTCCGACAAAAATTTCTTCCCAGATTTGCGTTAAACGGTCTTGGATTTCATTTTCATTATAACCATATGTTTTAAAAAGATTCGTATATGTTTTCATCCGTTTCTCCTACTAAATTACTACGGTTTCCACAAGTGGGACTGTCGCCACAAGTGGTACCGGTTGGCCTAATTCTTGAGCCCGTGAACATGGCGCGGTTGTCCCTAACGTAAAGGTAATTTGTTCGCCATCAAATAATCGTTCCCCCGCTTCATTAACCACAGTAAGATTGATTTTGGCAACAGGTACCGTCACCGTTTTTGTTTCTCCGGCTGCCAATGCTACCCGTTTATAGGCCACGAGTTTACCATTTAACGTTTCATGTTTCGAATCGGTTTTACCATAAACCTGTAGTACTTCTTCCATAGCGCAATCGCTGGTATTGGTAATGGTTCCCTTGATCAAGTAGTCTTTTTCTTGCGTCTCTACTTGCAGATCAGCCAAAGCAATTTGGCCATACGTCAAACCGTAACCAAATGGATACAAAGGACTTTCCTCCAAGTAACGATAAGTCCGATTTTTCATGCCGTAATCTTTGAAATCCGGTAGATTGTCAGTGGTCCGATAGAATGTCACTGGTAATTTACCACTTGGGCTAATTTCGCCAAACAAGACTTTCGCTAACGCTTTTCCACCCTGGCTACCAGGATACCAAGCATGAAGGATAGCATGAAGATTTGGATGCTCTTCTCGACCATACAGAGAAATTGCTGAACCAGCTGCCACTACCAAAATCACTGGTTTATCCAATGCTAAAATTTGATCTAACAAGCGAAACTGTTCTGCCGGCAAGCCCAACGTCTCTTTGTCACCAGAACCGTAGACATTACCGGAATCTCCCTGTTCTCCTTCGATTGTCGGATCCAAGCCAAGGCACATCACCACGGTATCAGCATGTTTGGCAGCGATGATTGCTTCTGATGCTCGCTCATGAGGACGAGACAAGGTCGATTCTGCATATTCTTGGAACAAGTGACACCCCGGCGCATAATACACCCGCGCGTCATCTTCCAGATAGTCTTGAATGCCATCTAAGAAAGTCACATTTCGTGAAGCAACACCAAAATAATTGCCTTGCAACGCTTCGATACTACGAGCATTTGGGCCAATGACTGCCACATTTTTTACGCTTTCTTTTTTAATCGGTAAGATGCCATCATTTTTCAACAAAACTAAAGCTTTTTCGGCAGCCTTCAAAGATAGTGCCATATGCTCTTTACTATCATTGGCTTCATAAGGAATAGCATTATAAGGATTGGTCTCATCAAACATACCCAACCGAACGCGAGTTGTGTAAAGTTCTACTACTGCTTGTGTAATTTCTGCTTCTGTCACCAAGCCTTCTGCTAACGCTTGATGCAAGCTATCAGAAACATTCCCTGCACATAGATTGCAACCAATCTTCATCGCCAAGGCCATGGTTTGCGCCGCATTTTCAGTATAGTGATGGTGCTCATGAACATCTTCCAAAGCGCCAAAGTCTGAGACAACATGCCCTTCAAACGCCCATTTACCACGTAAAATATCTTGTAACAATTCGGGGTGCACACATGCTGGAATCCCGTTTACTGCATTGTAGGCTCCCATGAAACTTTCCACATCGGCTTCTTTTACAGCAGCTTCAAAAGCAGGTAGATAAGTTTCATACAAATCTTTATCATTCACTACCGCGTCGAAAGAATGGCGATCCGCTTCTGGTCCACTATGAACCGCAAAATGCTTGGCGCAGGCCGCTAATTTCAGATAAGGGCCGTCCCCTTGCAAGCCTTTGATAAAAGCCACACCAAGTCGAGACGTCAAATAAGGATCTTCGCCATAAGTCTCTTGCCCGCGACCCCAACGTGGATCCCGAAAAATGTTGATATTAGGCGACCAATATGTCAATCCTTTGTAGATATCATTGTCTCCTTCTGCGTGGTACTGGTTGTATTTTGCACGGCCTTCTTCAGCAATCACCCCAGCAATTTCTTCCATCAACTGATCATCAAAGATTGCTGCTAAGCCAATCGCTTGCGGAAAGACGGTGGCAACTCCCGCCCGCGCCACGCCATGAAGGGCTTCATTCCAATAGTTATAATCCGTAATGCCCAAGCGTTGGATGGCTGGGGCGCGGAAATTGATTTGACCAATTTTTTCGTCTATGGTCATTTGTGCCACAATTTTTTGTGCTTCAACTTTTGCCTCTGAATGGGTAATCATTTTTTTTCCTCCAACATTCTTTCAACTTTACAATAAGAAACAATCCGACAATACTCTGCTACGATCAACTGGGATATACTACAAAATCATGCAGCTAATCAAACAAGAAGAGTAGTCGTTTCTGCAAGAAAAATATCCGAACTAAATTGGCATTGCTACTACAGCCTGTAGGATTTACCGACAGCTTCTGGAAACAGTAGCATTACAATGTATTTAGCTCGAATATTGCCGTGTTTCTGAATGTGATTTATCTTGATAATTAATCCTTATGATACATTTTCAATGGTACAAAATCCAAATAAGCTTTCACAAATGGGTACTGTTTTTTTCACTACAACAGGTAATAACACCAGAGCAAAAACTGGTAATAGCCAAATCCCTACAATCACTACGGTATACAAGACGAGCATTTGGATCATTTTTCCAAGATGGGTTAGCGCTAAAAGACCGCAATTGCGTAAAATTATTTTTAAAGGATCTTCAAAACGAGCAATATAAGCCAATACCAACACCACCAAGGGCAAGAGAACCAACAAACAAATCCCTAAAACAATTTGGATAGCATCTGAAAGCAAGGAATAACTCCCAGCAAGTTGTTGACGATTTAGCAGAAAAGAACTTGCCAACACCAGATACCCCGTCCAAATCAATGAACTTTGGAAAAAGGACTGTTTAAATGCCTTGAAAAAAGTCCCTAAGACATAGCCTTCTTTTTGGAACATGCATTGATAAACCGTGCGATACATGGCACTAGTTGCTGCCCCCATCGTAACAAGCGGTACTGAGCAAAGTAGCCAGAGCGCGCCTACCAATAAGTAATCGGCTACCAAACTCAACTTGTCCATAATCGCTTGACTATTTCCAGATTTTCCCATAATAAACACCTTTTAAAACCTTTCTTTTAAGCCTTAAATTAACCCTTAACCCCACCAATAGTCAGACCACTGATAAAGTATTTTTGCAAGAATGGATACAGGCAGACGATTGGCAAGGCTGTGACGATTGTCGTAGCTGCCCGTACCGAAGTTGGGGTCACCATGCCGCCACCACCTGCTTGAGCGGCATTTTGCATATCATTGGCGTTGGCCCCTTGACTTGTTACAGAAGACAAGAGTTTCATCAATTCGTATTGCAACGTACTAAGTTTTTCATTAAAGCCGTTGTACAACATCGCATCAAACCAAGAGTTCCATTGACCAACAGCGATAAATAAAGCAACGGTTGCCAACACTGGTTTACACAATGGCAAGATAATGCTCCAGAAAATCCGGATATGACTGGCCCCATCGATTTTGGCACTTTCGACTAAACTTTCAGGGATTCCATGGATATAAGTCCGGATAACCAATAAGTTAAAAGCACTGATCATCCCCGGCAAGATATAAACCCAAAATGTATTCGTCAAACCGATTTTATTCAACCACATGTAATTAGGAATCATCCCAGCATTCAAATACATGGTGAAGATGAACAATAAGGTAACCGGCGTCCGAAAGATAAATTCTTTTCGGCTAAGGATATAAGCCAACAATGATGTTAAAAACAATTGTGATAAAGTAGCAATCACCGTTCGAGCCACCGAGATAAAAGCTGCGTTTAGTAACGATTGTTTGGCTAAAACAGCTTTGAAATTATCCAAGGTAAAAGTTCGTGGCCACAGATAAATCCCTCCACGCAAAGCATCTAGTCCGTCGTTAAAGGCGACTGCTAAGGTGTTTAAGATTGGATACAGGGTTGCCAACATGAATAAAATTAGAAAAATCCACTTAAATATATCGAATACTCGATCTGAAATCGCAACTCGTTTCATCTTTTTTTCCTCCTCTGATTAGAACAAACTTTCTTCGCCAGCAACTTTGGCAAGTTTATTACCTAATGTAATCAAGATGATACTGATCACACCATTGAAAATCCCGGCTGCTGTAGCAAAGGAGTAGTTGTTCAAGCTAATCCCATATTTCAACACGAAAATATCAATAGTTTGGGAAACTTGTTGAACTAAGCCATTCCCTAACAAGTATTGCACTTCAAACCCAGCATTTAGGATATTTCCGATATTGATTAATAAGAGGATAAAGATTGTTGGTTTAATTCCTGGTAAAGTGATATGCCAGATTTTCCGCAAGCGGCTGGCACCATCCATTTCGGCGGATTCATACAGTTCTTCGTTGATAGCTGACATCGCAGAAAGGTAGATGATACTTCCCCAACCAGTACTTTTCCAAACATTAGAGAAACCAACAATCCACCAGAAATATTTCGGTTCGGAAAGGAAACTAATTGGCTTGTCTACAAAGTTAAATTGCATCAGTAGTTGGTTAATAATCCCCGTTTCAGTACTCAGCACATCCAACACGATCCCTGTTACAATAATCCATGATAAAAAGTGAGGCAGATAAGAGACAGTTTGCATGATTTTCTTTAAATGTTTATTTTTGACTTCATTCAATAAGACCGCAAAGCCAATCGAGAAAACAAAACTCAAAGTCAAATTGATTAAACTCATTGCCAAAGTATTGCGGACAACCCGTAAAAAGTTTGGATCAGCAAACAACATTCGGAAATTTTCAAGTCCAATCCATTCTTGATCAAAAAGACCAGTACCAGGACGGTATTTTTGGAAAGCCATCAACCAGCCAGATAACGGTGCATAATTAAAGAAAAGAATGTAAATGACAAATGGCAGACAAAGTAAACACAGATCTTTTTGAGCCCAGATACGTTCCCAAAATGTTTTTCGTTTTGCTTTTGGAATACCCTCGTTTGAATCTAACATCGTTGAATTTTCGCTCATTTCTTATTCCCCCAAATCTTCGAGTATGTAGCAAAGCAAGATTGTGGGAGTTGTTATTTTCACAACTCCCATCACCTCGCTACAGCAGACTATTTGTCAACTTTTGCTTCTAGTTCTTTTTCGATTTCTACCCGACGTTTCACTTCTTTAGTCAATGTATCTTCAAAGGCTTTGTAATCGATTTGACTATCATAAGCAGTCATATAATCTTCCCAGTTTTGTTCGTAAGCTGCTGGTCCGCCCATGATGACTTTTGGTAACCATTGCATTTTCACTTCTTGCATGTTTTGACTAGCAATCCCAGCTGGATCAGAAGAAGTCCATTTGTTCCGTTCTGTATAGATTGGGAACCATGGTTGAATTGGATCTTGCAAGCGTACCATTTGAGTCCAGTTGTCTACTTTGTAAGCATCCAACACTTCTTTATCGATATCAGATAATGTTTTGCGGAATTCAGAGATTTGTTCAGAAGGCAAAATTGTATTTTTTCCATCTGGCAAGTAACCACGGTAACCAGGCATATAACCAAACGCTACACTATTCTTTTGAACATAATCGGTATCTTTCCAATTTGCCCATTGTTCGTCAGTGCGGTAGAACATGCCGTCGTCGTCAACTTCATAGTCAACGCCTTTTTCGCCCCAGTTGCGCAGGATCATCCCTTTTTCAGAAACCATGTCATCCCACATTTGCAATACGCCATCAACATCTTTACAGCTAGTGGTAATCCCAATCCCGCCTTGAGTAGACAAGACGCCACCTTCTCGGTATTGTGGTTGAACATTTTCATCCAAAGTCAAATCAAGAGGTGCCCAAGTTAATTCATCTTTCCCTTGAGAAACCAATGAATCTTTTGCAGATTGGAAGTTCCAACCTTGGTCGATCATCCCCAACACTCGACCAGAAGATAATTTTGCAATATACTGGTCATATTTAGCAGTAAAGGTTTCAGGGTCAATCGTTCCTTTTTCAAATTGTTCAGACAAAATCTTGTAGTATTCTTTGGCTTCTGGAATTTTGTCATATACTTTTGCTTCCATTGTGTCTGGATCGACAATAGCTGCGCCATCATTTGGATATCCCGCTAAGAATTGCGGTGGGTTTTCCAAACAGAAGTAACGCCAGTCATCAGATAAGATTTCAAAACCAATATTTTTTTGACCATCAGTATCAGGATTTTCAGCTAAATACTTATTGATCAAATCAAAATACTGTTCGACAGTATTAATTTCTGGGTAGTTCGCCCATTTGAGTACACGTTTTTGAATCCAGAAAGCTTCGCCACCATAACTAGTTGACGCATCCACGGTACCATCTTTCTGAGCAAATTGTGGAATCGTATAAATATGACCATCATTGTCGGCCTTAATTTTTTCCCACTGAATATCGCTTAAAGTAGCTTTTAAATGTAAGCGAGAAATAATCCAACGCATTTTCTACCAATCACTCCTCCTTTATACTTAGCTTATTGCTAAATATGAGGAGGGTTTTTATGATGATCAACTTTGCCAGTGTACCCAAATGC